>CAZMPH010000126.1:3099-5778 GCA_964568195.1 uncultured Nitrospirales bacterium
ATCTGGGCCATCCGATCGATCTCTTCAAGGGTGCTTTCCATGACCAGCTTGTAGTCCTCGGCCGGCCTTGCGCGACGCAACGCCAACTCGGTCTCCCCCTTCATGACGGTGAGAGGCGTCCGAAGCTCATGGGAAGCGTCGGCGCTGAACTGGCGTACCTGCCGGAAAGACGCCTCCAGGCGGGCGATCATGTTGTTGAAGGTCGCCGCCAGCCGGCCGATCTCGTCGGGCGAGTGCGCGACCGTGAGCCGCTGCGTGAGATCCCCCGCCGCGATCCGCCGGGCCGCCTGCGTGATGGCCTCGACAGGGCGCAGGGCGCGCCCCGCCAGGAACCATCCCCCGCCCAGCGCAACCACGAGTGCGGCCGGCAACGACACCAGCAGAACCAACAACAGGCGATGCAGCATCTCCTCGACAGAACGCAAGGACGTGCCCACCTGGATGATGTTGACCAGGGCTCCGTCGAGAATGATCGGCACCGACAGCAGGCGGAACGATGATCCGTCCAGGAACCGCGCGGACTCGAACGTCGCCCGACCGCTCAGCGCCGCTTCCAGGGCCGTCCGGCTCAGGGGAATATCCAGGCGGCCGAGGTTCGGGGACTGGATGGTCACCTTCCCGGCCGGACTGAAGATCTGAAAGGATTTATCCAGGACGGCGAGCTCGGGAAACTCCACCGCGAGGTCTTCGAACGGCAGAAAGGGGCCGACGCGATGCTGCTCCAATGCGCGCACCGCCACAGAGGCCGCTTCGTCCAGCGACCGGTCGACCTGGTCCCTGAGGCCGTGCGCCAGCATGGCATAGAGCACGCCTCCGAAGACGACCAGGATCGCGGCCAGTGCCGTCCCGTACCAGAGCGTGAGGCGCACGCGTAAAGGCATTATTCAGCTTTCAGCGTATAGCCGCTGCCGCGGACCGTCTGGAGCAGCTTGCGCTCCTGGCCGCGGTCGATCTTGTTGCGCAGGTAGTTGACGTACACGTCAATGACATTGGTGAAGGTGTCAAAGTCCTGGTTCCAGACGTGTTCGGCGATCATCGGCCGCGTCAGGACACGGCCGGCATTGCGCATCAGGTACTCGAGGAGGGCGTATTCCTTGGCCGTCAGCTCGATCCGCTTCCCGCCTCGGGTCACCTCCCGCGTGGCCGGATTCAGGACGAGGTCATCCACTTGAAGGACGCCAGCCGCCTCGCCGCTCCCGCGCCGCAGCAGGACGCGCACGCGGGCCAGCAGTTCCTCGATCGCAAAAGGCTTTGTCAGGTAGTCGTCGGCGCCAGCGTCCAACCCTTTGACCTTCTGGTCGAGTTCGGATCGAGCGGTGAGAATCAGGACGGGCGCGGCAACCTGCTCCTTTCGTAGGGCCTTGAGAACCTCAAGGCCCGGCATCTCCGGCAGCATGAGGTCCAGGATCACCAGGTCGTAGCACCCCGCCCGGGCCAGATCGAGACCTCGGGCGCCGTCGGCGCAGACATCGACGGCATAGCTCTCCTCCTCCAGCGCCCGCCGGATAAAGGAGGCCACCTTGGCCTCATCCTCGACGACCAGAATCCGCATACCTAAGAATTATACCAGAGGCGAAACGGGCGTGGATGGAATCAGTGGTAGATATAGAGCGGCGCGTCGTCCTCGATGACGCGGGTCTCGCGTTCGATGCGCTCCCGGAGGTGCTTGGGCAGGGCGAACTGGGCCGCGCAGACCTCTCCGGTGAGATACTTCAACTCGCCTGCGATCCGCTGGCCGATCATCCGGTCATAGTCCCCCGCCGAAAACGACCGCGGGTTGATCTCCTTCGAGGCCACTTGGAAGCCCCACGGCAGGCCGAAGCAGGGCACGTTGGCCGTGTAGGGGCACACGATAGGAAAAGCGGTCAGCAGCGTGCGGTAGATCGCGCTGACGTTGAGCAGGTCGTGCGGCGCCACCGTCCCCGCCTGGAGCGCGATCGTCCCCTGCGGGGAGAGCCGCCGGCTGACCAGCCGGTAGAACTCCCGCGTATAGAGGCGATAGCACGGGCCCTCCTCGATCGGATCGGGCAGGTCGATGATGATGACGTCGAAGATTTCCTCGTGCGTCTCGATCCACCGCCGCGCGTCCTCAAAGACGAGCTCGGTCCGGGGATCGTCGTACGCGCCGGCATGGAAGTCCGGCAGAAATTTGCGGGAGACTTCCACGACTTCCCGATCGATGTCCACCATCAGCGCCCGCTCGACCGTCCGGTGCCGGAGCACCTCGCGCAGCGTCGCCCCCTCCCCCCCGCCGACGACCAGGACGCGCTTCGGGTCCGGACGCGTCAGCATAGCCGGGTGGACGAGGACCTCATGATAGATGAACTCGTCCGTCTGTGTGGACTGGACCTTGCCGTCCAGGACGAGCGAGCGGCCGTAGTCGCCGAATTCGACGACCTCGATGCGTTGGAAGGGGGTCTTTTTCGAGAAGAGGACGGTCTTTACTTCGTGAACGTGTCCCTCGCTAGGCCCCAGCCGCTCATGAAACCACTTGGAGTTCTTTGGGCCGGCCATATGCGAAGACCTCCTTCGCCTCCTTGGCGACCTTGGCGGCCACTTTGGAAGGCTTGGAGTCGGGGATCAGCCCGCGCTTGAGTTCCATCAGCGAGGGCTGGCGGGACTGGAACTTCTGCACGAGATACTGCGCGGCGATCTCGGGACTGAGGGTCTCGCCGCAGG
>CAZMPH010000127.1:0-5683 GCA_964568195.1 uncultured Nitrospirales bacterium
TATAATAATCCCCTTCGGTGCGATAAAACAAATATACACGCGAATCGTGACGGCTTCGACAAACCCGGTCCGGCCTGGTGAGCGCCTCCTGGATATCCTGTTCCCGACCTGAAACTTCGGGATGTTTCAACAACAGAAGCTTCCAATAGGATTCCGTCGTGCGGACGGTGAAGCCCAAAGGGGTAGGGGCCGCGAACTTGGTCACGAATTGATAGACACCGGGAAATCAGAAAAGGTTGAAGAAGGGGGACAGGCCCCGGAAGAAGGGGGCCAGTCCCCGCCCCCCGCAAACCTTCACAAAATCGCGCCATTAGTGTAAAGTTCGTTCCCGTCGATCATTGGGAGAAGACATGGAATCCACGGTGCTTGTGACGGGCGCGGCCGGCTTCATCGGCTATCATGTCGCCCGGCGTTTGCTGGAGCGGGGCGACGCGGTTCTGGGCCTGGATAATCTGAGCGACTATTACGACGTGCGCCTCAAGGAGGCGCGGCTCGCGCAGCTAAAACCCTTTGAGCGCTTCCGGTTCCTCAAACACGACCTGGCCGACCGGTCGGCCGTGGAAACGGTGTTCGCCGCGCACCCCATCCGCCGCGTGGTCCATCTCGGAGCGCAGGCGGGCGTCCGGTATTCGTTGGTCAACCCCCATGCCTATGTCGATAGCAATATCACGGGCTTCCTCAACATCCTGGAGGGCTGCCGGCGCCGGCCGGTCGAACATCTCGTCTTCGCGTCGTCGAGTTCCGTCTATGGCGGCAACACCCGCATGCCATTCTCCGTGCAGGACAACGTGGACCATCCCTTGTCGCTGTACGCCGCCAGCAAGAAAGCCAACGAGCTGATGGCGCATTCCTACGCCCATCTCTACGGGATGCCCAGCACGGGACTCCGGTTTTTCACCGTCTATGGCCCCTGGGGCCGGCCGGACATGGCGCTGTTCATCTTTACCAAGGCGATTCTGGAGGGGAAACCCATCCAGGTGTTCAATTTCGGGAAAATGCAGCGCGATCTCACCTACATTGATGATATTGTGGAGGGCGTGGTCCGCGTGCTGGACCGACCGGCCGTTCCCGACCGGACGTGGTCGGGGGATCGCCCGAAGCCGGGCCGCAGCAGCGCGCCCTATCGCCTGTATAATATCGGCAACCATCAACCGGTGGAGTTGATGCGGATCATCGAAGTGCTCGAAGGGGTATTGGGAAAGAAGGCGAAGATGGAGATGCTGCCCATGCAGCCGGGCGATGTGCCGGCGACCCATGCGGAGATCGACGATCTGGCCGGCGATGTCGGATTCCGCCCCGACACGCCCATCGAGGTGGGGATCCCGCGATTTGTCGAATGGTACCGGGCGTATTCCGGACTCTGATATGGTGCATGACGGCGGAATGAGCCTTGCTTTTTCGGCAGGGGGAATGGTAAACGAACCGAGCGGTTGTCCCCATCGTCTAGCCTGGCCTAGGACGCGGCCCTTTCAAGGCCGCAACACGGGTTCAAATCCCGTTGGGGACACCAAACTTTGTGGGTGGGGGTTGGTTAAGGGGCGGTGGTCTTCAGAGCGGCAGAGCGAGGAAACGGCTTTTTCTTGGCTCCGTTCGTTTCGGGTTTGGCTTTTGTTTCGTCCGCCTTGGACGCCGTATTCAGGACCGCTGGGGCGGGTTTCACTCCGTTCGTCGACGCGGGTGGGACAACCACGACGATAGAGTCCGTGAGGAACACGTGACTGACGATCCTGCGCACGCCGTTCATGCTGGCGAGCGCGATCACCTTATCAAGTTCTTCGCGACCGCGCGCCATCCCCATAAAATACACGACGCCGTTGACTACCCGGCAGCGATAATTCACCGATCTAATCCCTGGGGCCAACACCATTTTGGCGGTGATTGTTTTTTCCAGGTACACGTCCTTGGGCAATGACTTCACCCAACTCTCGTCCGTGACCTGGATCTCATTGAAAAGTTCACGGATGCCGTCCACCTGACGGGCCCGGTTTTCCGCCTTTTTCCTTGTCACCACATCCTCGACGGACCCTGTCAGCATCACCATGCCTTGATAGACATCGACAGTGACGTTCAACGAAAGCGCCTCATCGAGGAGGGCGTTTTCGGTCGTATTTTTTATCTCAAGATCGTCCAGGACGTTGAAGAGGGAACGGTCCGCATTGATTGTCCTGCCGACGTTTATGCCGAAATCAACGCCGTCGGTCGCAAAAGTCGACACCCCGAAAGCACACCCGGCGAGCAGGCCGGCCAGCGCCATCATCCCGGTAATTCGAAGGATCATTCTCGTCTCCCCCGCGTCAAGCCGCCAACACCATCTTTGCTTTTGTGCTTTGTCTTTCATGTCCAATACCCGCTAACTGGACCTTCTGCTTCTAAGGAGCGAGCAATGCCAATGCCAGACAAGACCTGGAAACAAGAATCTTGTATTTTCAATGGCTTAGATGAAAGAATGGAGTACCATTAACGGACATTAACGGACAGCTTGTTGAAAATATGAGATGAATTGCCTATCCTTTTTGGAATTCCATGTAGAGTACCACAATCATTGTTCAAAACCGGGCACTAGTAAAACAGGACGGAAGAGGCTGAAAGTAATCAGTGCCGGCGTGCGTAATGCTAGTCAGTGTCCCACAAAGGCCGCAATGGATTGGTGAAAAGTCCTTCCAGCCACCCTTGCTCCTGCTCTCCTGGTCAGCTACACTAGACGGCTCGAATAACCCCTTGAAAAGTTAGGGTGCCAAAGTTGTTAATACCCGTTGGGGACACCATACCCTGCCTTTCTATCACCGCAGAGCGTGTGGGGCCTGTTGCCTATGGAAGCTAAGCAGCGCATCGCGGTGGTCGGGCTGGGCTATGTCGGGATTCCGGTCGCGGCGGCCTTCGGCAGGATCGGGCCGGTCATCGGGTTTGACGTCAATAAGGCCAAGATCGAAGACCTCCGCCGCGGGGAAGACCGAACCGGTGAGGTCTCGAAGGCGGATCTCCGGAAAGCGCAGATCACCTTCACCGATGATCCCTCGTCGCTCAAAACCGCCGACTTCATCATCGTCGCGGTTCCGACCCCGATCACGCGCGCCCTACAGCCCGACCTGACCGCCTTGATGCGCGCGTCCGAACTCATCGGAACCCATCTGAAGGCCGGGACGATCGTCGTCTATGAATCGACGGTCTATCCGGGCGCGACCGAAGAGATCTGCGGGCCCATTCTGGAGCGCTGCTCCGGTCTGCGTTGCGGGAAAGATTTCAAGCTGGGATATTCCCCCGAGCGGATCAACCCCGGCGATAAGGAGCATGCATTTGAAAAGGTGGTGAAAGTCGTCGCGGGGATGGATGCGGACACGCTTGAGGCGGTGGCGCAGACCTATGCCAAAGTGGTGAAGGCCGGCGTGCATCGGGCCCCCAGCATCAAGGTGGCCGAGGCGGCCAAGGTGATTGAGAACACGCAACGGGACTTGAATATCGCCCTGATGAACGAGCTGGCCATCATTTTCCATCGGTTGGGCATCGATACCGCTGCGGTACTGGAAGCCGCCGGGACCAAGTGGAACTTTCTGCGCTTCACGCCTGGGCTGGTCGGCGGACATTGCATCGGTGTTGATCCGTATTACTTGACCACGAAGGCCGAATCGGTGGGGTATCATCCCCAGGTCATCCTGGCGGGGCGGCGGATCAATAACGGCATGGGCGTCTATGTGGCGGAGCAGACCGTCAAGTCTCTGAGCCGGAAAGGCAAGTCTGCCGCCGGCGCACGGGTCGCCGTCCTCGGGCTGACGTTCAAGGAAGATGTGCCCGACGTGCGGAACAGCCGGGTGCCCGATATCGTTGCGGAATTGCGGCAGTATGGCGTGGAGGTGACGGTCCACGACCCTCTGGTGGAGTCCGCCGATGCCGAACGTGAGTACGGGATCAGCCTGGCCGCGTGGGACTCCCTGCGAAATTTCGATGGAATCGTTCTTGCCGTTCCGCATCGCGCCTATCGGGAGATGGGGAATGCCGCCCTGCTTCGCATACTGAAGGGCAACGGCGGCATCGTGATGGATGTGAAAGGCCTGCTCGATCCCCGATCATTGCCGTCCGACATCTCGTATTGGCGGCTCTGATCACGACTCGTTCCTTCCCAGGGCATCCCACAGAATGAAGGTTCCATGAGCGCCACCGACAAGCAGATTATTTTCTCGCTGATCGGGGTGGGGAGAGTCCACCCGCCCAAGAAACAGGTGCTGAAGGACATCTATCTCTCGTTCTATTATGGGGCCAAGATCGGCGTCCTGGGACTCAACGGATCGGGCAAGAGCACGCTGCTGCGCATCATCGCCGGCGTGGACAAGGACTACATCGGTGAGATCACGATGTCGAAAGGCTACACAGTCGGGCTGCTCGAGCAGGAGCCGCAGCTCGACAAGGGGAAGACGGTCAAGGAGCTCGTCGAGGAAGGGCGGGGGGACGTCGTCGTGCTGCTGCGGGAGTACGAGGCCGTCAGCGCCAGGCTCGGTGAGAGCCTCTCTCCGGACGAGATGGACAAGCTGCTCGAAAAACAGGGCCGCCTTCAAGAACAAATCGAGGCGGTGAACGGCTGGGAGCTCGAAAACCAGCTCGACGTCGCGATGGACGCCTTGCGGTGCCCGCCGCCGGATGCCAAGATCGAAGTGCTCTCGGGCGGCGAGAAGCGGCGCGTGGCGCTCTGCCGGCTGCTGATTCAGGAGCCCGACATCCTCCTGCTGGACGAGCCCACCAACCATCTGGACGCCGAATCGGTGCAGTGGCTGGAGCAGCATCTCCAGCATTACAAGGGGACGGTCATCGCCGTGACCCACGACCGGTACTTCCTCGACAACGTGGCCCGCTGGATTCTGGAGCTGGACCGGGGGCACGGCATCCCGTTCGAAGGCAACTACTCCTCGTGGCTGGAGCAGAAGCAGGCGAGGCTGGACAAGGAAGAGAAATCCGAATCCAAGCGCCGGCAGACGTTGGCGCGTGAGCTGGAATGGATCCGCATGTCCCCGAAAGGCCGCCACGCCAAGGGCCAGGCGCGCATCACGCGCTACGAGGAACTGCTCGGCGACGAGCAGGAGAAGCGCGCGGAGGATCTGGAGATCTACATCCCGCCGGGGGCGCGGCTGGGGGATATCGTCGTGGACGCCAATGATCTCGGCAAGGCGTACGGCGACAAGGTGCTCTTCGAGAGCCTCGGCTTCAACCTGCCTCGCGGCGGCATCGTCGGGGTGATCGGGCCCAACGGCGCGGGCAAGACGACGCTGTTCCGGATGATCGTCGGCAAGGAGAAGCCGGACAAAGGTTCCATCAAGGTCGGCGAGACGGTGAAGATCGGCTACGTCGATCAGGATCGCACGCTGGACGGCACTAAAACGGTCTGGGAGGTCATCTCGGACAGGGCGGACAAGGTGAAGCTCGGAAAGATCGAGGTCAATTCGCGGGCCTATTGCGGGCGGTTCAACTTCGGCGGCACGGAACAGCAAAAGAAGGTCAAGGACCTCTCGGGCGGGGAGCGCAACCGGGTGCATCTCGCGCGCATGCTCAGGGAAGGGGCGAATCTGCTGCTGCTCGACGAGCCGACCAACGATCTCGACGTGAACACCCTGCGGGCGCTGGAGGAAGGACTCGAGCGGTTCGGGGGGTGCTGCATGGTGAGCAGCCACGACCGGTGGTTCCTCGACCGCATCGCGAC
>CAZMPH010000128.1:0-5530 GCA_964568195.1 uncultured Nitrospirales bacterium
CAAACGCTTCGACGAGCTCGTGGCGTCGCTTCGGGCCAAGGCTAAGCTGCGCGTCGCCGACGTCCCGATTCCGATCTCGGAAGTGCCCGCCGACGGCCCGGCGGCCGGATCAAACTAGCTGCAAGAACACTCATGCCCGCGTCCACCCTGCAGAAGGCCGTGGCGGCCTTGGCCGCCGGGATCGGTTTGTCGTGCAGTCCCCCTGCCGGCGCCGCCGACATCCGCGACCGGATCGTGGCGGTGGTCAACACTGAAATCATCGCCCTGAGCGAACTGGAAGAGGAAATCGCGGAGGTGAAGCTGCAGGCCAAGCAGCGGTTCAGCGGCGCCGAGCTCGACCAGCGGCTCCGCCAGATCGACTACATGGGCCTGAACCGGGTGATCGAGCGCAAGCTCCCGCTGCAGATCGCCAAGCGCCGGGGGATCAAGATCTCCGACGAGGAACTGCAGGACGCGGTCGTCCGGCTGAGGCGCGTCGGCGAAACGCCCAATGAGAACGATCCTAGAGAGATGGCGCTCATCAGGGACCAGTTGACCTCCATGCGCCTCGTGAACCAGCAGATCAGGTCCGGCTTGCTCGTGTCCGACGAGGAGGTGCTCCGGTTCTACCAGCAGCACAAGGATCGGTTCATGCTCCCTTCGGAAGTCCGCATCAGCCAGATCCTGATCGCGCTGGGCCCCGGGAGCGAGCTGCTGGCGGTGCGCGAGAGAGCGCAACAGGTCTTCGTTCTTCTGAAAAAGGGGGAGCGCTTCGAGGAACTGGCCGCCAGGTATTCGGACGGTCCCGAAGGACGGCGCGGCGGGAGCCTCGGCTATATCAGGCCGGGAGACATGCTGCCGCAAATCCAGAAGGCGATCGAGCAGATGGACAAGGGGGCGGTGACCGACCCGATCGCCTCACCGGTCGGGATGCACATCATCCGGGTCGACGACCGCAAACCGCCGCAATTCCGCCCCTACGAGGAAGTGACAGAGGACATCCGCAACGTGGTCTTGCAGCTCAAGACCGAAGAAGCCTACCTGGAGTGGATCAAAGATCAGAAGGACCACAACTACATCGAAATCCGGCGGTGATTATCCGCGCGAGCGGGCCGGCAGAGCCCGGATCGCCTTCCAGACCGCATCCATCCCTTCGCCCGTCTCCGCCGAGCAGCCGATGACGGGAACATCCAACAGCGATTCCAGGTCGCGAATCCCCTGGACCCTCTGACCATGGGGCAGCTTGTCGATCTTGGTCGCGACGGCGATCAGCCCCAGCCCCTGCTCTTGGACCCAGCGGACCAGGTTGATCTCGTCCTGCTCGCCGCGCCTCACGTCGGTCAACAGAACGACGCCCCGCAGGGCGGCCCGGGCTGAAAGATATCCCTCGATCATCGGCCCCCATTGTTCCCGGACCGCCTTCGCCACCTTGGCATAGCCGTACCCCGGCAGGTCCACGAACACGAACTCCGCACCGTTCTTGTCCGAAACGACCACGCGGAAGAAATTCAGCAGGCGGGTCCGTCCGGGCGTCCGGCTGACCCGCGCCAGGCTCTTGCGCCCCAACAAGGCATTGAGCAGTGACGACTTGCCGACGTTGGAGCGTCCGGCAAAAGCGATCTCCGGCAGGCCGCCGGCGGGAAACTGCGAGGGCTCCGTGGCGCTGGTAATGAACTCCGCGTTGAGGATTTTCAATTCAACAAGAACCGGCGCGCCTGGCGGTACCGCGGATCCTGCATCCGGTCGAGGTCGCCCCGGATGAAGCCCAGCCCGACCACGCAGAGCTCGAAGTTCTCCGAGAGCTTGCGGAACAACGGAAACGAGGGCCGTGCTTCGGAAGCGGGCGTGGCCCTGTCGCCGAATTCGGCCACGATGCGGTACGAGCGCTTGCCGGTCTTGATGTAATCCACGAGGAAGTCCTTGTGGTAGATCAGGCCGGCGGTTTTGATGCGTTTGAGATATTCCGGAAAGAGGCCCGCCATGAACAGCGTGAAGTCGCCGATATGCCGATGGACCTCGCGCTCGCGTCCAAACGAGCCGGCTTCGTGCGTGACTTCCGACTCGTACAGCAGGTCCACCACGGCCTCGACCCGCTCGCCCTCGGCGTTCTTGATCCGATGGAGGTGATCGGTGCGGGTAAAGTCCACCAGGAGTGTCGACACGTACTCGCTGACGTTGAAATCCGGCCACCCGAGCTTCTCGGTAAAGGCCCTCTCAGCCAACGTGCCGAACAACTGCCGCAAGGGGTGGTGCTCAGGAATGCGCGATTCCATACGCCCTCCTCATGGACAATTCCAGTATATCCAAGCTAGGCGCGGCTGTCGAGCACGAAGGTGACCGGGCCGTCGTTGAGGAGCTCCACCTTCATGCGCGCGCCGAAGACGCCGGTCTCCACCGTGAGGTCCGTGGTCTTGCGCAGCGTCTCGACGAACTGATCGAAGAAGCGCTTCGCGGTCGCGGGATCGGCCGTCTGATCGAAGCCGGGACGCCGGCCCTTGCGGGTGTCACCCAGCAGCGTGAATTGAGAGATCGCGAGCAGGCCTCCGCCGATCTCCGCGAGCGAATGATTCATCTTGCCCGCGTCGTCGGAGAATATCCGCAGCGCCGGAATCTTCTCGACGAGATACTGGACATCCGCCTCCGTGTCGCCCTTGGCCACGCCGAGCAGGACCAGAAGGCCGTTGCGGATCTGCCCCACTGTCTTGCCGTCCACTTCGACCGACGCGCGGGTGACGCGCTGGATGACAGCCTTCAAATGACCCCTTCCAGTTTGAGCAGGCGCTTCTTGTTGGAGAGACCGCCGGAAAAACCGCCCAGCGAGCCGTCGCCGGCGACCACGCGATGGCAGGGCACGAACAGCGGCACCGGGTTGGCGCCGCACGCCGCGCCGACGGCGCGCGCCGCGCGGGGCTTGCCGACCTTCCGCGCCACCCAGCCGTAGGACCGCACGCGCCCATAGGGAATCGTCTTGAGCACCTCCCAGACCTTCTTGCGAAAAGGCGGCTGTCCTTCCAGATCGACGGGCACGTCGAAGCTTCGGCTCTTTCCTCTCAGGTAAGCTTCGACGGCTACCCGCGCGGCCTTGAGATGGATCGCGGCGGTACTCTTCGACCCATTGGAAAAAGTATCGTCACCGGCCCCGGCATTCTGCAGATCACGTTCCGCCGCACGACGAGATGGCTTCGGAAGCACGACGGCCGCCACTCCTTTCGATGTAGCAGCAAGGCCTAACCAGCCCCATTTTGTTTTGATAACGGTCCTTTTCATTTCTGCCTGATGCACTCGATCTCGAGCTTGATGTCCACTTCGTCGCCGACGACCAGGCCTCCGTTATCGAGCGCCTTGCTCCAGTTCATCCCGAAGTCCTTCCGGTTGATCTTCCCTTCGGCCGTGAAGCCGGCGCGTGTGTTCCCCCAGGGATCTTTCGGAACGACGCCGTTGAAGGTGCCGGTCAGCACGACCTCCTTCGTGATGCCCAGCAGGGTCAGATCCCCTTTGGCCGCGTACTTGTCGCCGTGTTTCTCGTACGACTTCATCTTCCAGGTCATCGTCGTGAACTTCTCGACGTTGAAGAAGTCGGGGGTCCTCAGATGGGTGTCCCGCTTGGCGTGATTGGTGTTCACCGACGCCGTCTGGATCACGGCTTCGAGGGCCTTGACGGTCTTGCCCTCCGGGTCCATTTCGATGAAGCCGCTGTAGTCCGTGAAGCGGCCGGTGGTCTTGGAGACCACCATGTGGGCCACGCTGAAGCCCACGATCGAGTGATCGAGGTCCACGTTATAGCGCTCCGTCGCCGCCCGGGCATCCGACGCCGCGAAGAGAACCGCCGCCGTGATCGCCAACAGGGGCTGCATTATCTTCCACTTCATAAAAGTCCTCCGTGTGTAAGTCGTGCGCACAGGGTACTGTGCATCGGGAAGGTGGTCAAGATGCAGTGCGGGAAAATTTCCGCTTGAGCAGTCCCCACAGAAAGTCCAGCTCGTCAGAATGCAGCAGGGCATGGACCGTCACGTAGCCGGCCACGCTGATGCCGATGCCGACGATCAGCATGACCGTCTTCGCCGCCCAGGCCTCCGGCTGCGACCAGACCCCGAGCCCGGCAACCCAGAGGCAGGTCGCGACGATCGGGACCGCCGCCAGCAACACCCGCAAGTGGCTGCGGACGATCGTCTCCCAGCCGAACGAGCCCAGCCGCCGATCGAGCAGGACGACCAGCGCGGCCATGTTCAGGATCGCGGAGAGGGCCGTGGCCAGCGCGAGCCCGGCATGCTTGAGCGGCCCCATCAGCGCGAGCGACAGCGCGACGTTGGCGCCCAGCGCGACCGCGGCCACCTTCACCGGCGTGCGCGTGTCCTGGAGCGAATAGAACGCCGACACGACGATCCGCACGCCGGCGAAGGCCCAGAGGCCGACCGCGTAAGCGAGTACCGCCGCGGCCGTGCCCTGCGTGTCGGCCGCGGTGAACCGGCCGTGCTCGAAGAAGAGGTGCACGATCGGCAGGCGCAGGAGAATGATGCCGACCATCGCGGGGAAGATGATGAAGAAAATCAGCCGCAGCCCGAACCCCAGCGTGCTCCGCAACGCGTCCAATTCGCCCTTGGCCGCCTGGGTGGCCAGCGACGGCAGCAGCGCCGTGGCCAGCGCGACGCCGAAGACGCCGAGGGGAAAGTGGATCAGCCGCATGCCGTAGAAGAGATACGTCGGCCCGCCGGGAAAGTACGAGGCCAGGATCGTGCTCACCAGGATGTTGATCTGCGTGACGGACAGGCCGATCAGGGCCGGCGCCATCAGCCAGCCGATCCGGCGGACGCCCGCATGGGCGAAGTCGAACCGCCAGCCGAAGAGGAGTTCCGCCCGCTTCAGGACCGGCAGCTGGATGAGGAACTGGGCGAATCCGCCGATCACCACCCCGACCGCCACGGCCAGGATCGGCTCCGCAAAGAGCGGCGCGAGCAGGAAGGCCGACGCGATGATCGCGATGTTGAACAGCACCGGGGAAAACGCCGGCGCCGCGAAGCTCCTGATCGCGTTCAGTACCCCCATCGCCAGCGCCGCGAGCCCGATGAACAGGAGGTACGGGAACATGATCCGGGTCAATAGGATTGTGAGCGCCTGACGCTCCGCATCGGTGCTGAAGCCCGGCGCGATGAGTTGCACGATCCAGGGCGCGGCGAGAACCCCAAGGAGGCAGACACCGGTGAGGACGGTGAGCAGCGTCGTGAACGCGGCGCTGGCCAGTTCCCACGCGTCGCGCTTGGTCCGCCGGGCCAGGTACTCGCTGAAGACCGGGATGAAGGCGGCCGACATCGAGCCCTCGGCGAACAGCTCTCTCAATAGATTGGGAATGCGGTAGGCGACGAAGAAGGCGTCGGCGGCGGCCCCGGCGCCGAACAGCCGCGCCAGCACCATGTCCCGCACGAAGCCGAGGATGCGGCTCAGGAGGGTGGCCGTGCCGATGACGCCGGCGGCTTCGACGACTTGCGCGCGTTCGAACTGGTCCGATTGCTGCGGAGAAGGAGCGTCGCCGTCCGCCATGTCAGCGGGAACGGGG
>CAZMPH010000129.1:0-5499 GCA_964568195.1 uncultured Nitrospirales bacterium
ACGTCCTCCCGTTTCGCCCCTTCGGCGTCTTCTTCCGGCGTGTGGCGCACCCGCGCCGGCTTGGCCTCCATCATGTCGAAGGCGATCTTCAGCAGGAGCAGCCCCGCTACGATGCGAAACGCCTCGATCGTCACCCCGAAGAACCTGAAGATCAGGTTGCCGCAGAGCGCAAAGACCACCAGCACGATGAAGACGACCAGGACGGCCCGGGTCACCATCGATGCGCGTTCGGCTTCGGAATTGTGCGGCGTGATGGAGAGGAAAATGGGGACGTTGCCGATCGGATCGAGCGTCACGAAGAGCGAGACGAAGGCGGTGACGAAAAAAGCGAATAGGGAGTCCATCAGCGGCCCACCGGCCTGGCCTTGCCGAATGCGCTCCGCGGGTCTTCGGCCGACAGCTTCGCGAGCTCCCTGTACAGCTCGCGCTCGCGGGGCCCCACGGTCTTTGGCGCGGCCAGGACAAGACGAACGTAGAGATCACCGCGCGTGCCGCCTCGCTTGGGCAGACCCTTGCCGCGCAGGCGCAGGCGCTGGCCTCCCTGGCTCCCGGCCGGGACACGCAGCGACACGGGGCCATCCAGGGTGGGCACCATGACCTCCTCTCCCAGCACAGCCTCCCAGGACAGCAGGGGCAGGTCCATCTGGAGATCGTCGGGCGCGTCCTCGAGCAGCGAGTAGAATTGGTGAGGCCGTAGGCTGATCTTCAGATACAGATCCCCGGGCCGGGCCGCCCGCCCGTTCGTCGCGCCCTGGCCTTTGAGCCTGATGCGCTCTCCCGGCCGCAGGCCTTGCGGCAGGGTGATGTCGAGGTCCTTCGGGCGTAAATGGCCGGACGCATCCCGCGCCGTGAGTGTCACGCGCCTGGCGCCCCCCTGGGCGAGTTCTTCCAGCGACAGCTCCATCTCCGCCTCAAGGTCGGCCCCCCTTTCCTGGCCGCCCCGCATGCGCTCTCCCGTTTCCCAGGGAGTCCCGCCTCCGGAGAACGGCCCGCGTCTTCCGCCGAAGATCGCCTCGAAGAAGTCGCTGAATCCTCCGCCAAAGCTTTCACCCGTCGTCCATCCGCCGCTCTGTCCGCTGCCGGGCGGCGGCGTGAAGTCCATGCCATCCTTCCAGCGCGAGCCGAGGCGGTCGTACTTCTTGCGTTTCTCCGGATCGCCCAGGACCTCGTAGGCCTCGTTGATCTCCTTGAATTTCTCCTCCGCGGTTTTCTTCTTCGCCGGGGCCGGCTGCAGGTCCGGGTGGTACTGGCGCGCCAGCTTCCGATAGGCGTCCTTGATCGCCTTCCCGGTGGCGTCGCGCGAAACGCCCAGAACCTCGTAGTAGTCTTTAAACTTCACGCCCATGGTTCTCAGAGTAATCATCGCGCAGGCTTTTGTCCAGCCGCCGTCCGGTTGTGCGCCTGAAGCCCCTCTGCTATAGTGCGCACCATGCTTGCGGTGATCACCGGCGGCTCCCGCGGCATTGGGGAAAGTTACGCGCGGCAACTGGCCGCGCGGGGCTATGCACTGCACCTCGTGGCCCGCGACGCCGAGCTGCTGGCGCGGCTTGCGGGCGAACTGCGGTCGCGTCACGGAGTCTCGGTCGAGGAAATCGTGCTCGATCTGGCCCAGCCGGATGCGGCCGAGCGGCTGTACGCGGAGGTGCGCGGGAAACGAACGGAGCCCGTGGACCTGCTGGTCAATAACGCAGGGTTCGGCCTGTACGGGGAGTTCGCGGACCTGCCGATGCCGCGCATTCAGGACATGCTCGTGTTGCACCTGTTGACGTTCACGAAACTGGTCCGCCTGTTTCTGCCGGAGATGCGGGAGCGCCGGCGCGGCGCCATCATCAACGTGTCGTCGGTCGCCGGCCTGATGCCGCTGCCGTATCTTTCACTCTATGCCGCAACGAAGGCCTTCATGGTGAGCCTGGGGGACAGCGTGGGTCTCGAAGCCGGAAAATACGGGGTGGTGGTGCAGACCTGCTGTCCCGGCCGCACCGCGACCGACTTTCATGAGACGGCCGGCGTCAAGGCGTACCCGGCCCCCGGAGGCGAGCAGACGGCCGATGAAGTGGTGGCCGAGTCGCTGGCCGCGCTGGATCGGGGCCGATCTCTGGTCATCACCGGCCGGCGCAACCGCTTCCTGGCCCGCCTTCAGCAGATCATGCCCCGGCGCCTGGTCTTGTGGGCCGCCGAGCGGGTACTGAGACCGGTGCCATGAAAGAACGCATCGCCAAAGCAGTAGAACATACCTTGCACTGATGGCTCGGATGCTCGTTGCCCGCATCTGCGCGCGGGTGGTGGCGGCATTGCTGGCAGCTGCTGGGTGTGCGCATGACCACGGGCATCCGCTGCACCGGGACAGCGAGCCCGTCATCACCGGCAATCCCGCCGCGGATCCCACGCTCCCGTCCAGATTCGGCCGTCCCGGCCGCCTCCTGCTCCAATGCGACGCTCAGGCCGATCGGGGCTCCGCGGTTTGGAGCGTCTATGCCTCCGCGCAGGACTTCGATGCGGGCAGGCAGAGTTTCTATCTCAAGCGGACGGACCCGGTGGGGAGCGAGACCCTCTACCCGCTCCATGGGCACTTCCTCGATGGCGGCTCGTTCGGCATCTTCATGGTCCACGACGGCAAGGGAATCCGGCAAGAACAGGGGGACGCCTTCCTCATTGACCAGAGCGTAAACATGGGCGTGCTCTTCTTCCGCGCGGCCGGAGACGGAGTCAGGGCCATCCTCGACGTCTTTGCGGAGGAGAAAATAGGCGAGACGGCCGGGGCGGCGGGCGCGACCCTTGGTGAGCGATCCTGCCGTTGGGGAAAGGATGCTCTCCGTTTCTCGATGGGGACAGATCGCGTGCGGATGCAGCCCAACAGCGGAGCGACTCCCCCCAGCCACTGGTTCCGGGAATCCGACAAGACATTGCTCACGTGCAGCGGGAAAGCGGCCGAGGGCGAGTATCGGTTTGACCTGCTGGGCTCGAAAATCTGGCCGGGCCACCTCGGGTTTCTGATCGTGCACATGCCGGGGAAAGACGCGCCGGTCGGCTACAACGTGCATTTGCTGGCCGGGCCTGCGCGGTTGCTGATCCACGCGCACAGTTACCCGCACCGCACAAGGGAGCGCATGCTCGATACGATGGAAGAGACGGAGACCGTGATCGGAGGGCTGCTGCTGGTCAAGACAGAGAGCGGGTATGTCGGATGGGCCGGCCTCGCGGGCTCGCCAGCTGATCCCTACAACATGTCCTTCTCGCGCGAGGCGACGCTGGACGATTACGCCGCGCACGGCCGCACCGTCGTGCCGCCGCTGCAGGTCACTTGCCAATAGGCGGAATCTCGCGGCCGGTGGCGTCGCGGCTCTGCTCCCACGGAACGAGCGGGTACGCGATCTCGTCGTAGCCGACGTTCATGCCCTCCGCGTCTGAAGCGACGACCCGGAGGGTCAGTCGGTCCTTTCCTTTCAGCGAGCGAGGAATCGTGTAGTCGCCAAGGAATATCCCCTTCGGCCCCTGGTGGAAAAAATCGACCTTGCCGATCACCTGGTTGTCGCTCCGTATCTCCCCATACAGAGACATCTTTCGTGAGTCCCAGTTTCCGAACGGCTCGACGATGCAGTCGCACATCATCCTGACCGTGGCGCGTACCGTCACGCCGTCACCGATCCCTAGTGGCCGGTCGGCCTTCGGCGCTTCGATCTGGACGATCATCCCGTAGAGCTGAAGCACGATGCCGTCCCCGGTGATAGGCTGGCCGGGATAGAGGAGGACCGTCTTGCTGGCGCGCCGTTTTGCCGCCGGATACTTTAACGGACCCTCGCCGATCACCTCGACGACGGTGGGTTTGGACAACGCGAGCTCGGCTTTGAACGAGGCGGAGTCCTTGGTGCTGAATATCTGCTCTGTGGGGAGGCGGGGAGTCTGCATGATGGCCCGCAGGTCGCCGGTTGAGCCGGTCTGCGTCCCGGAAGCCAGGATGGCGCCCGTCTCCACGTCCTTGATCGTGACGACGGCGCCCCCGACGGTATCCCCCAGAGGCATCCCATGGTTGCCGACGACGCGGACAACGACGTTCGTGGTGACGGGAGGGCCTTGCGTTTCGGCGGACCGGCCAACCATTGCAATCAACGCGAGACCGACAGCTGCCCAACACACCATGCCGTAGCGTTTCATCACAGGAGGATTTACCGAGGCCTTGCCGGCGGGGTGAACATCTCGTTGGCGTTGCTGAAGGACCCGCCGGGAGTAGGGCCGCCGCTCAGGACGTAGATGCGTCCATCCACGACGGCTGAGCCCAGCCCGTGACGGGCGGTCGGCATGGGCGTCAGGGCTGTCCAGGTGTTCGAGGCTGGATGGTAGGCTTCATTTTCGTTGAAGGTCCCGGCCACCGCTTCCCCGCCGAACACATAGATGCGATCGCCCACGACCGCGGCCGTGATCCCGCTCCGCGCCGTTGGCAGATCGGCCTTGCGGGTCCAGCGGTCGGCCGCCGGATCGTATTCCTCGGCGACCGCCAGGTTCTGGCTATACTGGCGGTTGAGCCGGCCCCCGATCACATAGAGGAGACCGCCGATTACGGCCGCCGCGTGGTGGTCGCGGGCGGTCGGCATCGGCGCGCGTGCGGACCAGGTGTCCGTCGCCGGATCGTAGACTTCGTGCGCGCCGGTGTTGCCGTCCCGGTTGTAGCCGCCGACCGCGTGGAGCTTCCCGTCGAGCACGGCGACGGCCAGCGCCCCGCGCGGGGTGGGCATGGGTTTGCGGGCCGTCCACCGGTCGGCGCCGGGATCGTATTCGTACACGCTCGTCAGGGGAGACCAGATGGTGAGGAACGAATGCTCGAATCCCCCGATGACGTAGATCCGATCGTTGGCCACGCCGATCCCCGCGTGATGGAGGCCGCCGGGAAGCGGCGCGCGCTCGCGCCAGGTATCGGCCGCTGGATCGTACTCCTCGACGGCCGGCGTGATGAAGCTGAGACCCTGCTGGAATCCCCCGACCACGTAGATCTTGCCGCGCGCGGCGGCGGCGACCACCTCGGTGCGTTTGGTGAGCGCGGGAGCCTTGGTCATCCATTCGCCCTTGGCTTGGGCCCACGCGACTGCGACGATCGAGACGGCTACGAGTAGGAGGAGGCCGGCGGAGAGAACGCGAGGCATGGGGCCATTGTAATCAATGTGCTGTGGGGTGTCCATGCCGGTCAGGTCTTCTGGGCGGTACGGCGCCGGACCATCAGGGGCGGCCGGCCGAACCGCTGCCGGATACGGTTGATGGACTTTAAGATCAGGGGACGGCCGATGATGGATCGCTCGATCGCCCGCTTGCCCGGGAAGTCCATCAGCGAGATGCCGATCAGCATAGTGAGCAGGCCTTGCCCGGGCAGGACCAGCATCGCGAGCCCGCCAAGCAGCAGGATCGCCCCAAGGAGGTTTTTGAGCGCGAGAGCGGTGAGCCGGAGCACCGGGTGGTGGTCCTTGAACCAGGTGCGCGGGCGGCGCTCGCTGAAATAGTCCTCGGGGACGC
>CAZMPH010000130.1:0-1057 GCA_964568195.1 uncultured Nitrospirales bacterium
TACCAGTTCAACTCCACCGTTAAATTCGACACCTTCAACACCCCTTACGATCTCATGTGCAAAACGAACGCGGAGATTCTGATTAAGACCGTGCTTACCGCCTCGCGTAGCTCGGTCGTCGCGAAAGCGTATCAAGTGGCAATTTCGCAACCTTTGTCGCAGGAGCTCGAAAAAGTTATGGGAGATTTCAAGGAGAATCTTTGCCTCCTTTCTCCGTCAGCGCCAGACACGCGCCCGTTTCAGGACTTTCTTCAGACGTACTCGAAGCAACTTGACGAATTCAAAATATCCTCGTCGATTAGCGCAGGGGCGGTCTAACTCGGACGTTAGACAGCTGAGCATGAGCGCACTTTTTCTTAACGCCCTACAGTTGGAACTGCTGAGCTGCTTTAATTCCGCTGGTGTGCGTTATCTTGTCATTGGAGGGCACGCGGTTCAATTTCATGGCCATCTCCGCTCTGCGAAGGACTTGGATATTTTCATCGACACATCTGGTGATAACCCATATCGAGTCGTTTCCGCATTGCAATCGCTAAGATTTTCAGGAAACGATCTGTCAGCCAATCGTTTCTCTGAACTAAAGAAACAGATTCCACTGGGCCAATATAACACAGAGCTGCTCACTTCGCCGGACGGTCCACCGTTTGAAGAAGCCTGCGCGCGCCGTGCCCTAGCAAATGAAAATGGGGTCGCTGTTCCTGTGGTTTCATATGACGATTTGCTTCAGCAAAAACGTATGCTTGGTCGTCCGAAAGATATCGCAGACGTTGAGGCGTTGGAGAAAATTAAGGGACAGACAGCCGATGCCTGATCCAATCACTGACAAGATGCAGGAGGGGGTGGACGAGGGGGTCTTCCCGGGGGCTGTGCTGCTGGTGTCGCACAAAGGACGGACGGTCCACCATGCCGCGTACGGGCATGCCTGCCTGGTTCCGAAGCCTGAGCCTGCCTCGACAGACACGATCTACGATCTGGCCTCTCTGACCAAGCCGATCGCAACCGTAACGGCCGCGGCGTTGCTGGTTGCCGATGGCAGGCTCGGCCTAGACGACCCGCT
>CAZMPH010000130.1:1067-5472 GCA_964568195.1 uncultured Nitrospirales bacterium
ATGTCCCTGAATTGACGCAAGACGCCTTGCGCCGTGCGACGGTTCGCCACCTGCTCAATCACACGTCGGGCCTGCCGGCCTGGCGGCCGCTCTATGAGCGGATCGTCCCGGATGGCAAGAGACTGCGCGAGCAGCCTCTCTCAGCCAGACGAACTGCCATCTACGATGCCATTCACCGCGAGTCGTTGACCGAGCCCGTGGGCAGCCGCTGTCTCTACAGCGATCTGGGGTTTATTCTGCTCGGCGAGATATTGGAGCGGATCGTGAAGCGGGAGTGGGCGGCCTTCATCCACGGAGAGGTGTTCCCGCGGCTCGGCGCGTCCAGCCTGTTCTACATGAGCGAGGGAGGTCCCACGAGCGGCATGGTGGTCGGCGCGCGTCAGTTCGCGGCGACGGAGCAGGACGAGTGGCGCGGGCGGATGATCCGGGGCGAGGTGCATGACGAGAACGCGGCGGTGATGGGCGGCGTGTCCACCCACGCCGGCCTCTTCGGCACGGCCGAGGCGGTGCTCCGAGCTGTCATGCCCTGGCTCGCAGCGGTGCGGGGAGAAGCCTCGCCGATTCCCGCATCGTTGGCCAAGGAATTCGTGCGGAAGCAGAAGATCGACCCACAGGGCAGTTGGGCGCTGGGCTGGGATACGCCTTCGACTGGTTCTGGCGGAGTACCCTCATCGTCGGGGGCGCATTTCTCACCGGCGTCGTTCGGGCACCTCGGCTATGCGGGCACGTCGGTGTGGATTGACCCTGAGCGCGACCTGATTGTGGCGCTGCTGACGAATCGCGTGCATCCGACGCGCAAGAACGACCAGATCCGGGCCTTTCGCCCGACCATTCACGATGTGATCTTTCAAACTGTGGTGAAGTAGGAACTAGGTCGGGTCGGGGTAGTCCACCCAGGCTTCTTTTTCGGCGTAGTACTTCTTGCCGCGAAAATTCAACCTCGTCCGCAGGCGCGTGAACTCCATTTTCTGGAGCTGGCCAGCCAGATGCCGGAGGGCTTCGGCGATGGTCAGCAGGGACGGGGTCTCCGCCGTCACGGACTCATACTGAACCTTGGCCGTATAGCCGGTCGCGGTGCGGGTGATCATGGCCATGCGGCTGAAGGATCGGCCGGGCGGGTCGTTGCCCTCGATCTGGTGCTTCTCGATGAGAGTGTTCTTCTGGAAAATCAGCGGCGACGAGGCAGCCATGGGGGCGGATTATACGGGCCGCATGATGAGATTGCAACGGCTCACAGCACCAGATCCACGGCGGCCTGGCGCTTGGTGACCTTGTCCTCGGGGTTGTAGGTGGCGACGATCTCCTTCTTCACGTCCTTGGCGGAGACGACGATCTTGGTGCCGGAGTCCTCGTTGTGGATGTGGAGGAAGATTTCGTAATAGCCTTCCTTGTTGGTTTTGCCGCCGTGGCTCTCGCGGCCTTCCTTCAAGGGCTGGGCCATGACCGGCAAATCGGGGATCGGCTTTCCGGCCTTGTCGCGCACGTAGCCATACACGATGAAGCCGTGATCCACCTTGCTCTTCACGAAGATCGGCTTCGGCGTCTCGACGGCCGGGTTCTTCAGCGTGGCCAGGTAGGCGGCCAGCGCGGTGACCTCTTCGTCGGACATCAGTTCCTTGTATTTGTCGGGCATCTGCTTTTTCTTGTGCTCCTTCTCGAAGCCGTCGGCGTAAAGGTAGGTCGGGTCAAAAATCTTTTTCTTGACGTCCTCCTGCGTTAACAAATTTCCGATGTTGTCCAGGACCGGCCCGCGCTTCTTCACCGAGCCCTTGCCGCCGATCTTGTGGCAGTTGTAGCACTCGTGCAGGTCGTAGACCTCCATGCCGCGCGCGATGATGTCGCCGCTTCCGGCGGAGACCGCCTGCCCGCCGGCTGCCTGCCCGCCTGCGGGCGCCGACGGCGCAAACTTCTCCAGTTCGGCCAATAAGATGCCGGTCTTGGCCTGCAGCTCCTCGGATTTCTTGATCATCTCTTCCAACTTGGCCCGGCGCGCTTCCGGCGTTTCCATCTTCGGCTTGACGATCTTGTCGATCTTGCCCTTTTCGACGGTCGGATCGTACTGTGGCAGGAAGGATGCGCCTCCGATGTAGACGGCCGAGAGGACCGCATAAAAAATGATCAGCGCTGCCACGGCGCGCCATCCTGTGAGGTTCGGGAAGGGCGGAGCGTCCAGCAGCAGAAAGACCGTCAGGCCTAACAGGACATAGAGCACGAACATCTTCTGGAAGATGGGCGGGAAGTGCATGGCCGCCGTCCCAAACCAGACAGTCGGGATCAAGGCCGCGGCGATGATGAGCTTCCTGATCATGTTCGCCTCACAGAGCGGTTAAGGGGCGCATCATTATACCGATTATACGGACAGGCGTCATGTGGTGGATGTCGCCGGCAGGCGCCCGGCCAGCTTCAGCAGGAGGAAGGCCGTGATCGGCAGGTACATCAAGAGGCCGGTGGCGCCGATCAGCGGCTCGCCGATCCAGAAGGTGACCGCCAGGTTGAACCCGAGGATGCCGTAGTAGAGGGCGCATCCGAAAAGCAGTCTGCGGGCGACGTTTTGAGTGGGAGGGGGCCCCGCAGACGCCCCTCCCACACCCACTTCTTCGTGGCCATGTTCCCGTAACCACCTATCGAGCCGTTGATACAGGCCGAAGGAGATGAGGCCCACCACAGCCCATCCTACATAATTCGCGATCGGCACGCCGAAATGCATGCCTGGCTCTGGGTAGTCGTAGATCTTGCCGAGGAACCAGCGGTCCCCGCGGAGAGCCACCGGGTCTATGACCACGTCCAGCAGCACGAAGAACAGAACGGTGAAACCCAGCACCGGGATTGAGGTGCGAGTCGCCTGATCGACGCGCATCACCATTCCCAGGCCTCGGCCTTGCGCCGGCAACAGGAAGGTCAAGGCCAGGCAGTAGCTGGTGAAGAGGAGAAACGAGAACGACAGCGAGTCCATGAACGGCACGTTGCTGATGTAGAGTTCCTGGCCGACGGTCGAGCCGTTGTAGAAGTACCAGCCGAACGGAAAACCGGTGCGCGTGGACGAGAACTCGCAGACGAAGGCGGTCACCCAAGTAATCAGGAAAAAGATTGCCGTTCGTTTCCTTCCGAGCAAGCCTGTGGATGTCGCAAGCGCGATGGCCAGGAAGAGGAAGACGTACGGCCGGAGTAGGAGCGTCTTGCCGAGGAGGCTTAGGAACTCCATTTAGGCGTAGCGGTGGTCGCGGAACCAGCGCACTGCTTTTTCGAGTGCGACCTCTACGGGCGTCTGCGGCAGGCTCAGCTCGCGGATGGCCTTGGAGCAGTCGTAATGCATGACGTACTTGGCCATCTTGACCCCTTCGAGCGGAATCCGCGGCGGCCGGCGTGTGACGTAATCGGCCAACCATTGATTCGCATAGGCCAGCGGCAGGATAGCCAGGCGCGGCAGTTTCACCTTGGGGGCGGGCACGCCGGTCAGGCGGCTCAGCAGCGCGAAGACCTCGCGGAGCATCAGGTTTTGATTGCCTAGAATATAGCGTTCACAGATCCGGCCCTTCTCCATAGCGTGAAAATGCCCGACGGCGACGTCATCCACGTCGATCAAGTTCATGCCCGTTTCGATGTAGGCCGGCATCCGGCCCTTCATAAAGTCCACGATCACCTGGCCCGTAGGCGTAGGCTTGATGTCGCGGGCGCCGACGGGCGCACTGGGGTTGACGATGATGACCGGCAGTCCCGCGCGGGCCATCTTGGTCACTTCCTGCTCGGCCAGGTACTTCGACCGCTTGTAGTGGCCTGACATCTGAGCGAGCGACACCGGAGTCTCCTCGGTGCCCAGCCCGCCGCCAGGCGGCAGGCCGATCGCGCCGATCGTGCTGGTATAGACGATCCGCTCGACGCCGACGTCGCGCGCCGCCTCCAGGAGATTGCGTGTGCCGGTGACGTTGATGTCGTAGAAGATCTGTGGGTCGGGCGCCCAGAGGGCATAGTGCGCCGCGACATGGTAGAGCTGCCGGCAGTCCGTGAGGGCCTGCCGCAGGGATGCGACATCGCGCAGATCGCCATAGGCCTGCTCGACCTTGAGCCCTTGCAGATTGCCGAGGTCGCTGTCGTGCCGGACGAGCACGCGGACTTCCACGCCGCGCTCCAACAGGCACCGCGCTACGGCGGCGCCGATGAACCCCGTGGATCCCGTCACCAAGGCTTTCATCGACTTCGTCGCGGGCGAGAGGCGATCGGCCATTGGTCATGGGTGAAGAACGTGGCAAATGGATTGAGACGATCACGCATCTGTTGCCTATAGCCCATGGCCTCGTGCCTCGCGGCGCTAATTGCGCCGCGTGGTGATGTAGCGGGCCAGCTCCCGGAGGGGATCGGCCTTGCGGTCGAGATTGTTGAGATGCTCGATGGCCGACGCGACGCGTTC
>CAZMPH010000131.1:0-4272 GCA_964568195.1 uncultured Nitrospirales bacterium
GCCCTGGATCCCCGCGCCGATCGCCACGACCTCGTCGGGGTTGACGCCCTTGTGCGGCTCCTTGCCGAAGAAGTCGCGCACGAGTTGGATGACCTTGGGCATGCGGGTCATGCCGCCGACCAGCACGATTTCGTCCACCTCCTTGGCCGAGCCGCCGGCATCAGCGAGCGCCTTCTTGCACGGTTCGACGGTGCGCTGGATCAGATCGTCCACCAACTGCTCGAGCTTGGCCCTCGTCAGTTTGATCACCAGGTGCTTCGGCCCGCCGGCATCGGCCGTGACGAACGGCAAATTGATTTCGGTTTCCAGAGAAGAGGACAGCTCGATCTTGGCCCGCTCGGCCGCTTCCTTCAGCCGCTGGAGGGCCATGCGGTCCTTTTTGAGATCGATGCCCTGGTCCTTTTTAAACTCCTCCACCAGCCAGTCCATGACGCGTTGGTCGAAGTCGTCGCCGCCGAGGAACGTGTCGCCGTTGGTGGACTTGACCTCGAACACCCCGTCGCCGATCTCCAGGATGGAGATGTCGAACGTGCCGCCGCCCAGGTCGTAGACCGCGATCCGCTCGTCTTTCTTCTTGTCCAGGCCGTAGGCCAGCGAGGCGGCCGTCGGCTCGTTGATGATGCGGAGCACGTTGAGGCCCGCGATCTGCCCCGCGTCTTTGGTGGCCTGGCGCTGGCTGTCGTTGAAGTAGGCGGGCACCGTGATGACGGCTTCCGTCACCGGCTCGCCCAGGTAATCCTCGGCGGTCTGCTTCATCTTCTGGAGAATCATGGCCGAGATTTCGGCGGGGCTGTACTGTTTGCCGCGGATCTCGACGTGCGCGTCGCCGTTGGGGGCGGTCGCGATCTTGTAGGGGAGCCGCTTGGCGGCTTCACGGACCTCTTTTGATTCGGCTTTGCGGCCGATCAAGCGTTTGATCGAGTAAATGGTGTTCTCCGGGTTCGTGATGGCCTGGCGCTTCGCGATCTGCCCGACCAGCCGATCCCCCTTGTCTGTGATCCCGACGATGGAAGGCGTGGTCCGGTTTCCTTCCGCGTTGGCGATGACGACCGGTTCGCCTCCCGACATGATGGACACGCAGGAGTTCGTTGTTCCAAGATCAATTCCGATGACTTTGCCCATGTGCGCTCTCCTTCCCTTCTACTGCTCTCAGTCCTCATCGGCCTTGTTCGATGCCGCGACAGTGACCATGGCCGGACGCAGGACGCGATCATATAAGTAATATCCCTTCTCATGCTCCGCCACGACCGTGTTCGGCGCCTGTCCTTCCTTGGCCTCGACCAACGCGACGGCCTGATGAACGGCAGGGTCGAAGGGGAGTCCCACGCTGGGAATCTCCTTGACGCCGTGCCGGCTTAGGGCCTCGACGTAGTGCTTGCACGTCAGCTCGACGCCCTGGACCAGACCGTTTGTGCCGCCTGGCTGTTGCACGTGCTGCAGCGCTCTCTGCAAATTGTCCAGGGCCGTGAGCAGATCCTTCAGGAGCCGTTCGTTGGCGTACTTGATGTAGTCCGCCTGATCCTTCTGCGCCCGCTTCTTGTAATTCTCAAATTCTGCGGCTAAGCGCAGGTAACGGTCTTGAGCGGCTTTGAGCTCGTCAGCCGCAGACGCAGGCTGCTTTTCATCGGAACTTGAGAAAGACTCCGCAGCCGTTTCCGCGGGAGATTCCGAACTTTCCGGAACATCGGATTCGCTTGTTTTTTCAGAGAAATCTCTCATGGCACTCGTCTCGTAAAGATTCAGTTGTTTTAGAGTAGCCACGCCTGGTCTGTAATCAAGCCAAGAAGCGGTTTTTCCTGGAAGTTTCTTTGAGTTTGAGAGAGGGACAGGTCAGGAGGGTCTGTTCAGCGCGTATAGGAGGGCGAGGCCTTCGAGGGTCAAGTGCGGCCGGACCTCACGGATCGACTGGGATTCCGGCGCGATGAGTCCTGCGAGGCCGCCGGTCGCCAAGACGAAGCAGTCCCGGCCCAACTCCTGCTGGATCCGGCGCACGAGTTCATCGACCAGCCCGGCATATCCGAAAACCAGGCCGGCCTGCATGCTGGACACGGTGTCCCGGCCGATTGCGGACTTGGGACGGACCAGTTCGATCTTGGGAAGTTTCGCGGTCCGTGCATAGAGAGCCTCGGCGGAAATCCGGAGGCCTGGAGCAATCGCGCCTCCCAGGTATTCGCCGTCGGCCGTCACCGCGCAGAAAGTGGTGGCGGTGCCGAAATCGACGATGATGATCGGTCCCCCATATCGGCGGTAGGCCGCTGCCGCGTTGACGATCCGGTCGCTTCCCACCTCAAGCGGGTTGGCGTATTTGATGGTCAATCCCGTTTCCAGCTCGGCGGAGACGTTCAGCGGCAGACAATGAAAGTAGGTCTCGGCCAGCTCTGCGAAGAGGGGTGTCAGCGGGGGAACGACGCTGGACAGGATGACTCCGTCCACGCGTTCCGGGCTGATGCCCTCCACCCGTAGGAGGTCCAGCAGGAGGATGGCGTACTCGTCGGTCGTCTTGGAATGGTCGGTGCCGACGCGCCAGTCGGCGACGAGCTTGTCGCCGTCGAAGATTCCCCAGACGACGTTCGTGTTCCCGATGTCGATCGCGAGCAACATTGTTAAGCCGTTATACGTTCAACGTTATTCGTTAAACGGCAACCAGATCTTCACGTTTAACGTTTACACGGTTAACGTTTAACGATCTGGACCTCAGCGCAAGTGTACGACATCGCCGGCCCGGATTTCGAGGATTTTCCCTTCCCGGGTGCGAAGACGCAGGGCGCCGTCGGGCGCGATCTCTTCGGCTGTGCCTTCGACCTGCCCGCTCCCTACCAGCTCGACCCGAACCTGTCTTCCCAGGGTACCGCAGAGGCTCCGGTAGGCTTTCGCGATCACGTCAGGCCCGTGTTCGCAGAGTTCATCGTGCAGACATTCCAACTCGCTGAGCAGCGCCGCCAGGAGAGGAGCGCGTTCAATGGGGTGTCCGGTCTCAATCAAGAGCGACGTGGCGGAGGAGCGCAGGTCTTCCGGGAACGCCTCGGGCGGCATGTTCACGTTAATGCCGATCCCCACCACCACGGCCTTTGCTCCTGCCTGACCACTGCTGATCGCTTCCACCAGGATGCCGGCCAGCTTGCGGCCCTCTCCGTCCCGGGGAACCAGCACGTCATTCGGCCACTTGATCTGGAGGGAAAGGTCGGTCAGGGCCTTGCTGGCCCGGACCACCGCAATTGCCGCCAGCAGGGGAACCCAGGTGATCGCGGGCGATGCCTGCGCCCGGGTGAGCAGGATGGAGGTATACAGGTTTAGGCCGCGGGGGGAGACCCAGGACCGCCCCAGGCGTCCGCGGCCTGCCGTCTGGGACTCGGCGACTACGACGGTGCCGTGCGAGGCGCCCGCGCGCGCGAGGTCCGCGAGGAGGTGATTCGTCGAGTCTACCTCGTTCTGCACGGACAGGGTTGCGCCGATCACTCGAGTTTTCAGGTGCGCGCGGACCGTTTCGAGCGAGAGAGAGGAATCGGGCGGCGGGGTCACCGCGGGACGATATCCATGCTGAGGTTGGCGGCCGGCGCCGAGTGCGTGAGCGCGCCGACAGAAATATAATCCGGTCCCGCCGCCGCGATCTCGTGGACGGTCGCCAGCGAGACGCCGCCCGAGACTTCGACGAGGGCGCGTCCTTTGATCTCTTCGACAGCCTTCCGGATCGACGGCACATCCATGTTGTCCAGGAGAATGATATCGGCGCCTCCGTCGAGCGCGGCCCGCACGTCCTCGAGCGTCCGAACTTCGACTTCGATTTTCAGTCCGTGGGGAGCCCGCTCGCGGACCAGTCTGCAGGCGCGCGCGACGTCGCCGCCCGCCAGCGCGAGGTGGTTGTCCTTGATCAGAATGCCGTCCGCCAGACTATGCCGGTGGTTGTGGCCGCCGCCGAGCGTGACGGCCAACTTTTCCAACGCCCGCAGGCCGGGCGTCGTTTTTCTGGTGTCCAGGATCCGGGCGCGGGTGCCTTTCACGGCCTCGCAGAACTTCGCCGTCAGCGTGGCGATGCTGGACAGCCGCTGCAGGAAGTTCAGGGCCACGCGCTCGCTTTTCAGGATGGAGCGGCCGTCGCCGGTCACGGTGAGCGCCGTGGTTCCCTGCGGGACGAAATCGCCGTCCGCGACGTTCGGAGAACATGTCAGGGAAGCGTCTACTTGTCGGAAGACCTCGACCGCAACGGCCAGGCCGGCAATGACGAGCCCGTCACGCTCTTCGACGACGATCGTACCGACGGCGGAGACGCTTTCG
>CAZMPH010000131.1:4282-5408 GCA_964568195.1 uncultured Nitrospirales bacterium
GGAAATAAGGCCTGCGTTGTCACGTCGCCCGCGCCAAGGTCTTCGGCCAGCGCGCGAGCGACGATGTCGCGGATGTTCACGATGGCCCCCCTGCCATTTCCTTCAAGCGCTTGAGCTCTCCGGACAGCTTTTCATGTTCGGCCTTGCACTCCTCGTGGCGCGCCTTTGTTTTCTTCAGGACATCCGGAGGCACTTTCGCAACGAAGTCCGGCTTCGAGAGCTTCTTTTCATCCTGTTCTATATGAGCGGTGAGCTCTTTCAGGCGTTTTTCAATTCGGCTTTTTTCCTTTGCGACGTCAATGAGGCCGGCCAGATCAACGCCGACTTCAACGATAGAGCCTCCCGGGAAAACGATGGAAGTCGTGGCGGCGGAAGTCGGGTGCTTGATATCCGTTCCGATGGTGAGCGTGCCTGCCCTGGCGAGCGATGCAATCAGGCTTTGGTGAGGGCGGAGGGATTGTTCAATCCCCTGAGTTGGAGTTGCAACCGTTACCGACAACTCTTTCGAAGGGGCAATCGCCTGAACGCCACGGATCTCTCTTATCCCGGCAATCACCTTGAGGCTGCCCTCTAGCTCTCGCTCGATGTCCTCTTTGACGAACACTTTGTTTTGCGACGGATAGGGCGCGACCATGATGCTCTCTCCACTATGAGGAATGGCCTGCCAGATCTCCTCGGTGATGAACGGCATGAAGGGATGCAGGAGCCGCAGGACGGTCTCGAAGCTTTCGACGAGGGTGGCGCGTGTAAGCGCAGCCTGATGCGAGTCTTTGTCGGCCAATGCCGGCTTGGTAAGTTCCAGATACCAATCACAGTACTCATGCCAGATGAAGTGATAGACGGTGTTGGCCGCTTCATCGAAACGGTATTCCTCCAGCGAGCGGTTGACTTCCCCGATGCACCGGTGGAGCCGGCTCATGACCCACCGGTCGACGATGGGCTTCTCGGCCAACGGGGCTTCCGCACGGGAGCCTTCCAGATTCATCAGGATAAACCGGGCGGCGTTCCAGAGCTTGTTGGCGAAGTTCCGGTATCCCTCGATCCGCTCCTCCGACAGCTTGATGTCCCGGCCGGGGGAGGCCATCGCGGCGAGCGTGAATCGCAGCGCGTCGGTCCCGTATTGGTC
>CAZMPH010000132.1:0-5361 GCA_964568195.1 uncultured Nitrospirales bacterium
TTGACGGCAAGCCACGACGCCTCTTTGTGCATCGCAAGGGCGCGACGCGCGCCTGGGGCCCAGGCCATCCGGGCGTGCCGGCGCGGTTCCGGACCGTCGGCCAGCCGGTGCTGATCGGTGGCACCATGGGCACGGCGTCATACATCCTGGCCGGCACCAGCGAAGGCATGGACCTCGCGTTCGGCTCGGCCTGCCACGGCGCGGGGCGCGCCATGAGCCGCACGCAGGCCTCCAAGCAGTGGAAAGGCCGTGAGCTCGTCGACCAATTGAAAAGCCAGGGGATACTCATTCGTACGCCGTCGTACCGCGGCGTGGCCGAGGAGGCGCCGGGCGCGTACAAGGATGTGAGCGCGGTCGTGGACGCGGCGGACGCCGCGAAACTGTCGCGCAAAGTGGCGAGGCTGGAACCGCTGGTCTGCATCAAGGGGTAGCGTGAAGGGAGAGGCGAAACCGATGGCCACGTGGAAGCTGGTCTTGCTGTGGATGCTCACGGTGTTCTTGACGGTCATCTTTCTGACTGCCGGAGGCACCAAGCTTGCCGGGCTCCCCGTGCAAGCGGACAACTTCGCCCGTTGGGGCTACCCGGGATGGTTCATGTACGTCGTGGGGGTGATGGAAGCGGGCGGGGCGATCGCCCTGCTTATTCCGCGACTGGCGGGCCTTGCGGCGCTGGTGTTATGCGGAACCATGGTCGGCGCGACCCTCACGCATCTGCTCCACGGCGAGATGGCGGCCGCGCCCGTGCCGCTGGTGCTGCTCGCCCTCGTCGCGCTCGTCGGTTACGTCAGGCGCGACCCTGTCCTCGTGCTCGTCGCACGCATAAAGCAGAACCAAGCCTGAACAGTCCTTCTAGCGGGCGGGCTTTTTCTTGGGCGGATTCTTCAGGAGAGAATCGAGTTCGAACAGGCGGGTCTTGAGCAGGGCGATGTCGTCGTCCTGCTCTTCGAGCCGGCGCCTGAGGCGCTCGACTTCATTTTGCAAGCCGGTCAGCTGCTCTTTCGTCACGGCGTCGTTGCCGGAATCGCGCAGAGCCGCCGGCGGAACCGGCTGCGGCGCTGTGGGCGGCGGGGCGGCCGTGGCTTGGACGTTTGGCGCGACGGCGGGGGCGGGCACCTCCGCAAGAAACGCCGAATGATCCAGGACCAACTCGCTGGCCGGCGCTCCCACTGATCCACCCAGCCACGTCGCTTGCGTCCCCGTAACAAATCTCAGAGGATCGAACGAAAGCGTCACGCCCTTCCCTCCCCAGGGGCTCAGGGGGGTTGCCCGGATAGCTGCGAGGCTGTCGGAGCCTGACGGGACTCGATCGTGGTGGTTGGCGACCACAACGTGGAGCTTATTGCCTTGCACGAACAGACCGCCGGACGTGACCTCGTGCACGGTCCGAGACGGCAGAGGCGGGTAGAAGACCGGCAGCTCGGTGAGCTTGGCCGTCCGCAAGGCCTTCTGTAGGCCGGGTACCAGTTGCCTGATCTCGTTGGGGGAGAAGAGGGGTTGCGGAAAGGGTTTCCGCTCCAGCAGGCCCACGCGTTCCTGCACCTGGACCCGGCTCAGGATCGCCGCCAGCGCCGCGTCGGAGAAGTCGGCCGGGTGGTCGAAGCGCAGGTCGGCCGTGGCACGGGCTTCCGTAAAGGTGTCGAGGCGAACGAACCAGCTTGCCTCTCCGTCCATCGCGCGTGAGGAGATGGTCGGGCCGGCGCATCCGGCGCAGAGCAGGACGAGAATACCCGCGAACAGTCTGGCGATCATTTCAGGCTCCCGTGCGACAGGACCGGCGCGGAAGTCTTATACACGGATTTGACTCTGACGGCAACTGCTCCCTCCCGTACTGAATTAATTGCCAGCTCCACAGTTTGGGGGTCCCTTGTCCAGCCTAATAATATGACCAGTTTTTGTCTGTTTTAGATAAAAGTATGCTAGTATTGACATAATATATATCGTTTTAGTATCATCCTCTCCGGGTTCGAATAATCGGCCTGGCATAGAACCTGGGGGGATGACAATGGCTGCAAGAATCGCCTGTTTCGCAATCGTGCTCTTGATCGCCGTCGTCGGGACCGCATCGGCGGATGACAAGCGGATTCTGGACGTGCTGCTCAAAAAGGGAGTTATCAATCAGAAAGAATATGATGAGATCCTCAAAGAAGCCGCAGAGGAGCCGAAGCCGCCTGCGAAGAGTGAGACGAAGCCGTCAATTGCAGACGAGATACAGAAAGCTGTCGAGACGCAGAAGGAGGCAGACAAGCAGAGAGCTGCGATTGACAAGCAGGCTGTGAAGGAAGGCCAAGAAAAAGGGTTTTGGGGTGCTCTGAAAGAAGGCTTTACGCCGAGTGACTCGGACTATGAAAAGGCCCCATATACTCCGATGCTGCTCCACCTGCGTCGCCAGGAGCGTTTAGGTTTCCATATACACAACCTTGAGCCACGGTATTCAGATCAAGCTGGGCTGGCAACATCATCGGGAGCCACCAAGAGTCAGTTCCAGGTGGCGACCGCCGAGCTTGAAGCCTCCGGATACATCTTCCCCGGGCTTCTGTTCGCTCAGGTGGTCATCGAACCTCGCGATAATCTCGGACGCGGTCTCGGCGATTCCATCGCGAAAAACATCCCGCCTGGAAACAACGCGCCATCGGGGATCTTGCGTGATGGATTTGCCGACCTTGTGCTGTCTGAACCGGAGATGGTGATCCGGGTGGGACAGCAGCGGATCCCCTTCGGCATCGAACCCCAGACCCCTGGGGGCCTCCTGCCGTTTACCAGCCGGGCGTTTTTGGACCTCAAGCTCACACGGAATGCTGGTCTTGATAATACGAAGTTCAGCAACGCCGAATTTATTCAGGAACGAGATATTGGAATCCAGACCAGGGGACGTCTGTTTGGCGATTATTTCGATTACGCGCTTGGCGTGTTCAACGGCGCCGGCATCAACGTCAGCGACACGAATAATTCCAAGGACTTTGTCGGTCGCCTGGGATTCAACCCTCACCGGGGATTGCGGTTCGGCGTTTCGGGATATAGGGGTACCCAGGTGGATATCCAGCAGGCCAGCGGGCTTCGTAACCGGATTGGCGGTGATTTTGAATTGACGCAGGATCTCCTCCCGCGGTTCCGGCTCATGGGAGAAGCGGCCGATGGACGCGACGGTCCGTTCGAGCGCCGGACCTGGTACCTTGCCGGCTTCTATGAGCTGATCCCGCAACGCACGCCGACATCGCCGGGGCTCCTGCTCGGGGTTCGGTATGATCAGATGAAGCAAAATATCGGCGGGAACGATGACAACATTTATGATCGATGGACTGTCGGGTTGAACTATTATTTCCTGAACGCAGTCAAGTTGTCCTCTGGATATTGGCAGCAGGTTAAGTTCCAGCTTGAATATGAGATTCGAAAGCACAATTCCTTGTCCGCCGCCACCAACAGCGCGGACACCTTCGCGCATAACTTTCTGATTGCGCAGCTCACGGTGCGATACTAGAAGGTGAAGTCACGATGATGCTGAACGGCATGGCGCCCCGATTTCTCGCGGCGATTAGATCTGGAGTTTGGATAGGGCTGATCGGGTTAATGAGCCTGGTATGGGCCGGCCCTGTTCAGGCCGGCGAGGTCTCGATTGCTGCCGCGGCCGATTTGAATTTCGCGTTCAAGGAGATCGTCGCGGAGTTCGAGAAGAAAACTGGGAATACCGTCAAGCTATCGTTAGGCTCGTCTGGGAACTTCTATGCGCAACTCTCCCATGGCGCGCCGTTCGACGTGTTTTTCTCGGCCGATATCGGCTATCCCAAGAAATTGGAAGAGGCCGGGCTGACGGAGCCGGGGACGCTGTACATGTATGCCGTTGGCCGCATCGTGGTCTGGGTTGCCAAAGGGTCTCCGATTGACGTGGGAGCGTTGGGCATGAAGGCCCTGCAGCATCCGTCGGTGAAAAAGATCGCCATCGCCAATCCGAAGCACGCGCCCTATGGTCGCGCCGCCGTCGCGGCGATGGAGCACTTCAAGGTCTATGACGCGGTGAAGGACAAGCTGGTGCTGGGGGAGAACATTTCGCAGACGGCGCAGTTCATCCAGACCGGCGGCGCCGATATCGGCATCATCGCGCTCTCGCTGGCGGTGGCGTCGGCCGTGAAGGAAACCGGCCTGTTCTGGGAAGTTCCGCTGGAAGCGTATCCCCGGCTCGAGCAGGGTGCTGTGGTCCTGAAGGCGGCGAAAGATAGAAAAACCGCCCGCGCGTTTCTGGATTATGTCAGGAGCCCGGAGGGCAGAGGGGTATTCGCGCGCTACGGCTTTGTCTTGCCGTGACGGCGGAGCTGAGATAATTCAAGCAATATCGTGCGGCATTGTATTTGACTTTTCTCAGACGCGTTTCTAGTATGCCGTGTTGTTGCGTGCGATGAGGGATGCCGTGCCGAAGAGCCGTCGATCGGTTGCCGTGGAAGAGCCCAAGGATGTGCTGACCGCCCGTGAGGCCGCCCAATACCTGCGCCTGGCGCTGCCGACGTTCTACCGGTACATGTGGCAGGGCAAGATTCCCAGCTCGAAGATCGGCGGGCGGTACCGGTTCAAGAAGTCGCTGCTGGACAGGTGGCTCGGCAAGAAGGCCGAGGGCGAGGACGTCAGCGGACGCAACAAGTTCGTCGGGAAGGTGTCGGCCATCAAACGGGACGCGATCCTGGCACAGGTGAATCTGGACGTGGGCGAGCACAAGATCACAGCCGTGATCACCCGCGACGCCCTGGACGATCTGGGACTCAAGGTCGGGGATACTGCTGTGGCGCTCATGAAGGCCACGGAAGTGATGATCATCAAGGAGCGTTAGTTCATGAACTGGGCCGCGATTCTGTTGACGCTGAAGCTGGCCGCGCTGACCGCCGTGATTCTGCTGGCGGTCGGTATGCCGATCGCCTACTGGCTGACATATTCACGCTGGCGCTGGAAATTTCTGGCGGAGTCTGTCGTGGCCTTGCCGCTGGTGCTGCCGCCGACGGTCCTGGGGTTCTACGTGCTGGTCGCGATCGGTCCGAAGAGCCCGATCGGGCACTGGTATCAGGCGATCGTGGGCCATCCCCTGGTGTTCACATTCGAGGGCCTCCTCTTCGCCTCGGTCCTCTATAGCCTGCCGTTTGCCGTCCAGCCCTTCACCGCGGCCTTCGGCGCCGTGGACCCCAAGCTGGTTGAAGCCTCGTGGACGCTGGGCATCTCCCGGCTCGCTACGTTCTTTCGGGTGACGCTTCCGCTGTCGGTTGCCGGCGTCGTGACAGGGGTGGTGCTCAGCTTCGCCCATACAATGGGTGAGTTCGGGGTGGCCCTGCTGGTCGGCGGCACCATCCCGGGCGTGACCCGCACAGTGTCCACCGACATTTACTA
>CAZMPH010000133.1:0-5300 GCA_964568195.1 uncultured Nitrospirales bacterium
GCCCCATCGTCGGGAGCGGGCAACGGTCAGCCGGCCGCGGGAGGGATCGTGGAGCTGACCGGATCTTCCTCCGCCACAGCCGACGACCTGCAGAAACTCATCAAGTACGTCCATGAGGGCGCCAAGCTTCTCTCCGAGTTCGCCCCTGCTGAACAGACACTGATCGGGAAATTCGCCCAGAAGCGCGGCAAACCGAATGAGCCGTTCCGCGTGGACGACCGAATCAGCCGCGTGTACGGCGTCACAGAAACCGGCAAAGCCGTTCTCCAGCAGAGCAGGCGAGAAGGCGTGCGGGAGGAAGTCGCCCGCCTCACCCCGGAGATGCTGAAGGACGGGAGCTGGCGCAATGCGCGCTTTCGCAAGTACACGATCGGCCTGAGCCCGGCCCGCATCCCGGCCGGCAAGAAGCACCCCTACCGTGAGTTTCTCGACCTGGTCAAGACCAAGCTCACCGCCATGGGGTTTGAGGAAATGCGCGGGGGGCTGGTCGAGAACGAGTTCTGGAACATGGACGCGCTCTTCATGCCGCAGTTCCACCCCGCGCGCGAAACCCATGACGTGTACTTCGTGAAGGAACCGGGACACTCCGCTCCGATTCGAGAGCCGTTCCTGTCGCAGGTCGCCCAGGCGCACGAGAACGGCGGGAAGACCGGATCGAGCGGCTGGAACTATACCTTCGACCGCATGCGGACGCGCCGCCTGGTGCTGCGCAGCCAGGGCACGGCCGTTTCCGCGCGCACGCTCGCCGCCGCGCCGAAAGTCCCGGGCAAATATTTCTCCATCGCCCGGTGCTTCCGCTACGACCAAGTGGACGCGACGCACGCCCCCGACTTCTTCCAGATCGAGGGCATCGTCCTGGGGCCGGACATCAACTTCCGGACTCTCTTGGGACTCCTCACCCTCTTTGCCCGCGAGGTGGCCCAAGCCCAGGAAATCCGGTTCGCCCCGGCCTACTTTCCCTTCACCGAGCCGTCGGTCGAGCTGCACGTGCGCCACCCGCGTCTCGGCTGGATCTAACTCGGCGGCGCCGGGCTCTTTCGTCCCGAGGTCACGCGACCCCTGGGCATCGAAGTCCCCGTGATCGCCTGGGGCCTCGGGCTCGACCGCATGGCCATGGTCGCCCTCGAAATCCACGACATCCGCGATCTCTTTTCCGGCGACCTCGAGATGATCCGCTCCAAACGGGTTCAGTACTGAGCGCGCCATGCCCACCATTTCGGTCAATCGCAAAGACCTCGACAAGCTGCTCGGGCGGCGCGCGACGGACAAGGAACTGGAAACCTGGCTCTCGCTCGTCAAGGGTGAGGTCAAGGATTACGACAGCGCCAGCGGCGAACTGCGGATCGAGCTGCAGGACTCGAATCGCCCCGACTTGTGGTGCGTGGAAGGCATCGCACGCCAGATCCGGTGCAAGCTGGAGGGACGGCCGAAACCCTACCCCTATTTGAAAGCGGCCCGCGGACGGCGCGATCAGGTGCTCGTTGAGAAGGGCCTTGAGGGCGTACGTCCGTTCATCGGCGCCTGCAAGGCCCGCAGGTACAAGGTGACCGAGGAAGGCCTGGCCCAGCTCATCCAGACCCAGGAGAAGCTCGCGGACATCTTCGGGCGGAAACGCCGCACGATTTCCATCGGATTATATCGCCTGCCGCCGATCAAGTTCCCCGTCGTGTACGCGCTCGTCCATCCCGACCAGGCCACGTTCCGCCCGCTCGGCTTCGACGACGCAATGAGCTTGCGGGAGATTCTGGAGATCCATCCCAAGGGCCAGGAGTACGGGGCGATCCTCGCCGGGCAACAGCGGTTCCCCCTGCTCCGCGACGCGAACGGAGCCGTGCTGTCCTTCCCGCCCATCATCAACAGCCGGGACCTCGGTGAAGTGCGCGCGGGCGACGAGGACCTGTTCATCGAGGTCACCGGAACGGACTTGCGCATGGTCATGCTGACGGTGAACATCTTTGCCGCCAACCTGCACGACCGGGGCGCAGTGATCGAGCCGGTGGACGTCCTCTACCCCCACAAAACGGAGATGGGCCGGACGGTCCGGATGCCGCAGGCGTTCATACGGCCACGCGTCATCAGGCAGACCGAGATCGCGAAGGCCCTGGGCGATGCGCTGCCGGTCAAGGAGATCCGCGCCAGCCTCATCTCGTATGGCTACGCAGCGATCGGAGGCGCTCGGAGCCTGACCGTGACTCCGCCTTCCTACCGCAACGATCTGATGCATTCGGTGGACATCATCGAGGACGTGGCCATCAGTCGGGGATACAATACGTTCGGGCCCATCATGCCCTCGGCCTTTACCGTGGGCGGGCTCTCCCGCATTGAGCAACTTTCGGACAAGGCGCGCGAGCTGATGCTCGGTTTCGGCTTCCAGGAGATCATCTCGAACATCCTGAGTTCGCGCGAGGACCTGGTCGCCAAGATGCGTCTGAGCGCCGGGCACCCCGCCGCCCGTTGCATCGAAATCGACAATGTGATGTCCCAGAGCATCGAATGTCTCCGTCAGTGGATACTGCCCTCGCTGCTGCGCGTCGAGACCGCTTCCTCGCGCAGTTTCTACCCGCATCTCCTGTTCGAAGTCGGCGAAGTGACTCTCCCGGACCCGGACACCGAAACCGGCGTTCGCACCGAGATCCGGCTCAGCGCCCTGCTGGCCCATGCCGGGGCGAGCTTCTCGGAAACGCATTCCTACCTCGCGCTGCTGTGCTATTACCTCAACAAGCCGGCGGACCACCTGACGCCGATCGAACATCCGTCCTTCATCGAGGGACGGGTCGCCCGGATCGAGTTGGCGGGCTCGGGAGGGACCTCTTCGGTGGGACTGATCGGCGAACTGCATCCCGAAGCGCTCGAGCGATGGCAGATCAGCATGCCATGCAGCATGTTCGAGCTCGCGCTCGATCCGCTCCTGTAGCGTCGCGGTCGCGCTCCACGAAGAAGCGCCTGCTCATCGGATGTCTGCTGGAAAAAGGGCTGGGGTTATTCCGATAAGCGGGAGGACTGCCTGCCGGTTACTTGGCGGGCGGGACGGGGATGGCGCGTTCGAAGTACTGCTCCAGCAGTATCCGCGTGGTATTCGCGATGACGATCCGTCCCAGTTCGCTCGTCGGAACCGGCGCTTGTCCCCCCAGCCTGATGATTGCATCGCGAATATCGGCCATCGCTAACACGATCACTCCCTCAACAACCTTGGTCTCGGACCGCTCGTGCTCGATTTCAAGCGCCGCCCAAGCTTTCCGGTAAGCCGCGACAGCCGGATCGGGATGGGACATCTTGTCGAGAGCGGCCGCCAGGCCCCGGTACGTGGTCGAAGCGAGCGGAAGCGCCACATGGACAGCCGCCATGAATTTGGAAGTGCCTTGCACCAACCTCCCTTCCTCTATGTCCTTCTTGCCGGCGGCCTTGAGGCTCTCCATGCATTTGATCTCGCCCTCCGTCGGCGCGCGCTCCGGCTTGGGCTCTGGAAGAGGGCCATCACTGATGAGCGCGATCGGCGCAACGAGCTTATCCACGTGACCGTGCAGACCCGGACAGGTCGCCGGGGATTTGGCGCCGTCTGGAGCCTCAACGCCGCGGGAAGACGGCGGTTCCGGGCTTCGCGGAGGCGGCACCTGCGCCTCCGCAGGCGGCGCGGGTGGTTCAGCCTGGACTGCCAGGCCGCTTGCCATCAGCCAGCCGGCCACGCTCGCCGCCTGCAAGAATCGGATGCTCACGGGTCCTCCATGCCGTAAGGCATGCCCTATGTGTGTCATGCCTTGGCGAGTTGGGCTTTGGCCGTACCGACGAGTTTCGTGAAACCGTCCGGATCACGGATGGCCATGTCGGACAGAACCTTCCGATCCAGCTCGATCCCCGCCTTCTTTAGCGCGTTGACGAAGCGGGAATAGAGCACGCCGTTGGTCCGGCACGCCGCGGTGATGCGGGCGATCCAGAGGCGGCGAAAATCGCGCTTCCGATTGCGGCGATCGCGATAGGCGTATTGCTGCGCCCGGTCCACCGCCTCGGTCGCGGTCCGGAACAGCTTGCTCTTGGCGCCGTAATAGCCCTTCGCCAGCTTGAGTTTCTTCTTGTGACGTGCGCGGGTCTTTGTCCCGCCTTTAGCCCGTGGCATGGATTCTCTCCTTCTTCAATAGATCAATTCGGCAGGAGCGCGGCGATCCGGTACACATCGCCCGGCGCCACAAGCGTCGGCCTGCCGAGCCTGCGCTTGCGGCTCCGGCTCTTTTTGGTGAGGATATGCCGCTTGTTGGCCTTATTCCGCATGAGCTTCCCCGTCCCCGTCTTCCGAAACCGTTTCTTCACCCCTTTGTGGGTCTTCAGCTTCTGGCCCGCCATGGTCGTTGCTCTCCTTCGCTCAGCGTTGCTCGTCTCTCGCGTTATTTCTTGGGTGCCAGCACCATCATCAAAAACCGTCCCTCCTGGCGGGGAGGCTGTTCGATCTGCGCACCGCTGCCGATCAAGACCATCACCTTATCCAGCATGGTCCGGCCCATCTGCTGATAGGCCATCTCGCGCCCCCGAAACATCACCGTGACCTTGGTCTTGTTCCCCTCGGCCAGGAATTCCTTCATCTGCCGGACCTTCGTCTCCAGATCGTGCTGATCGGTCCTCGGCCTCAGCTTGACTTCCTTGAGATGCGTCCCCTTCTGGTGTTGCTTGGCGGTATGGGCCTTCTTGCTCAGCTCATACTTGTACTTGCCGAAGTCCATGATCTTGCAGACCGGCGGCTGCGCCGTCGGCGAGATCTCGACAAGATCATATCCCAACTCTTCCGCTTTTTTCAGGGCATCAGGCGTCGTCAGAATGCCGAATTGTTCGCTCTCCGGCTCCGGGCCGATAACGCGCACCGGTGTGACCCGTATCTCCTTATTGATCCTTAATTTTTGAACGGCGATAGGGCACCTCTCCTTTTTCTCGTGTTCATTGCGCGGACGGGGCGCCGACAAGGCCCCGTCCCTCCACATCGTTCTTCAAGTGACCCAGGAACGTATCGATCGTCATCGTCCCCGCGTTGGCGCCGCCGCGCGTGCGGACCGACAGGGTCCCGTCCTGCACTTCCCGATCGCCGGCGACCAGCATATACGGGACCTTGGCGCGCTCGGCTTCCCGGATCTTCAAGCCCATCTTCTCGCTGCGCAGGTCCGCTTCGACCCGATACCCGGCCTCCGCCAGGCGATGCGCCACCTCTTTGGCGTATGCTGCGTGCTTGTCCGTGATCGCAATGACGACGGCCTGCACCGGCGCCAGCCACGTGGGGAACGCGCCGGCGTGATGCTCGATGAGAATGCCGAAGAACCGTT
>CAZMPH010000134.1:0-5291 GCA_964568195.1 uncultured Nitrospirales bacterium
AGCCGGAAGCCCCCGATCAGGACGGTCCCCCAGCCGCCGGGATGATCGGCATCCGGAGTGAAGATCCGCGCGTCCGTGACCTTGGGCGTCAGGTCCACGTAATACATATGGTCATAGTTGGGCACCGTCAACCACTGGAGCTGCGGCAGGAGGTCCTGCGGAATAAACGCCCAGAGCTCGGCCCCCAGCAGCGGGGCATCGGAGCGGAAATTATAGGTCGTGACGCTGGCGTCGCAGGGCAATGCCGCACAATTTGTGGACGTGCTGATCTGCTTCGGGGTGGTCGTGAACCGGACCTGCACGGTGGGGCCGGTCCCATCGAGCGGGGACGCATCTTCCTTGAAGAATCCCGCGTTGAACGCGTGCAGCATGCCGTCATTGGCGCCCAGATAGGCCACCTGCCGGCGGTCCTTGTACCGCTGGAAGAATTGCGCGTAGGTCGCATCCCCATAGATGATGCCGAACCGCTCGCGCGGAGGGCCGACGACGACCGGCGAGGAGTTGATCACGTCGCCCAGCTTCCACTGCGCCTGCACGATGGCGCCGCTATCGTTCACCACGTTGAACGTCCGGTCCCGGAGGCCGGACACGGAGGAGCCGCGGATCCAGCTGATGGCATTCGTCGCCTCGTTCTGGGCGCAAGTTTTACGCGTGAGACCGGTACAGCCTGCCAGATTCGGATCGGTGGTGATATCAGCCGCGGTGATGGCGGCAGCATTCGTACTGTTGCAGTACAGAACGGTTTTGCCGCCCAGGTAGGGGCACAGGGTAGAGGCATTAGGGGTGCTGAACTCCAGCGTCTCGGTGCCGGCGCCACCGCCGGCACCGCCGCCGTTGCTGAGGTCCGCCCACGTCAGGATGCGCCGACAGGTGTTTCCCCCCTGGGACATGTTGCCTGCTTTCGGCCATGTGGTCGAACCCTCACAGGTCGCCCCGGGATTGAGCAGGGCCAGCCGCCGGCCGCCCTCCCACAGGGGCTGCACATTGCTCACCCCGCCAACGCTCAGGGCCACGGTCTGGAAGGGGGTGGTGGTGTCGGCCACGCCGTTCCCGGCGACACTGCCGGGCGCCGTCCCATCGTCTTTGAAACGGTCCACCACGACGCTGTTAAAATTGGGGCTCGCGGGGTTCGTTTCCAGGCGAACTTTGATGATACAGTCGTGGGTGAGCACCAGTTTGCCATCGGGCAGACCCGTGCATCCTGACCCCGAATAGTCCTCGCGGAGGTTCCCGAATTTGTCGATGAACAGCCCCTGCGTGAACCCCGTCCACAGCATCTGGTTCGTGGCGGAGCCGAGGTTGACGAACGTGGTGGGAAAGAAATAGGCCTGGTAGATCGCGCCCTCACCGGTGGAGGACGTCGCCAGCACCGAGACCGCGGTCCCGGACGCGGCCTTCTGGAAGATGCTGGCGAGGGTGGCCAGCAGCTTGTCCCTTATATCGTTGGCGTTCTGGGACTCAAAGTAGGTGTCGGGAATGCCGTCCGGGACCAGCAAGCCGGTCACGTTGTCCACCTGGTCCCATTCGGCCTGCAGATTGGGAGTATGGACCCCGCCAGGACCCAGAACGTCGCCGTCCTGGTCGTTGAACCCGCCCTGTTTGGCCGCTTGCATGAGCAGTTCCCGTCCATTGATGTTCCCGAACGCAAAGATCGGATAGACCGTCACGTTCTGGAAGCCGGCCAGATTGTGCCCCGCTTCACCGGTGACGGGAATCGTGGCCTGCCGGAGATCGTTGACGTGCCCCCAGTAGGCGACGTCATCTACGGTGTGGTTGACCGATGCCGGTGAGAGCTGGCCAGGAGTGCCATAATCCACCTTGTGCTTGAGCAGGAGGACCGACGACGCGATAGCGCTGGAGTTGCTGACCCAGCAGCCAGCCCCTGTCGTGTATGCGGGCGCAGCCGGGTTGGGGGCGGCATTTTCGGCAGCGAGGCTGCCGCCAAAAGTGCCCGCGCAATGGGAGCCGTGCGCCGCGTGCGCATAGTCCTGGAGAGCCGCGGGGATGCTGCTGTCCGTGTTCGCCTCGCCGTCCGTGAGGAACATGATGAAGGCCTTGCAGCAGGCGATTTGCGCCGAAGGGCTGGCCCAGCTGGGACTGCTTCCGAAATAAAAGGGGTCGCGTCCGCAGGCGCCGGTGAGATAGCCGAGGCCGGACACGCAGGTGTCGCCGGAAACCAACTGGCTGGGCTCTGACGCCGATGAGGGCGAGGTGATCGGCCCGATGGACCCAGCTGTCGAGGAGCTGGATGGAAAATTCGGGCCACAGCCCGGGAACGCGCAGGGATAGAGATAGGAGCTGTTACTGAACGGCTGCGGCAACTGGGCGAAATAGCGTATTCCGGTATACAGAGTCTCGGCGAGCGGGGTGCCCGTGGCGGGCTGGCTCTGCTCGATCGCGGCGACCATCGCAAGTTTGTTGGAGTTGTAGGTCGTCACGGAGCTCAAGTTATAGGGCGTGACCACGTTCCAGCCGATCGGGACCAGCACCTTCCCGCCATCCCCCGAGTTTCTGAATTCCAGGAGGCCGAACCGGGCCTTGTCCCCGAGGTCTTGAATCACACCCAACGGCTCGGTGGCGACGGCGACGTGCACGAGAAACTCTCCGTTCGCGGGCGTGGTGGGGGAAGAGATCAGGCCGCAGGACGAGCCCGGAGGGGAGCTGCCAGATTTCCCCACGCAGAACCCGCCCGACACCACAGATCCTGAAGTGGTCCCTAGCAGGTGGATGACCAGAGCGGGGTCGGTTCCCAGCAGAGCCTGAACTGCGGTTGGGACTCTCCCGTTGGCCTTGTTGTCGCCACAGCCTGTCCCGCATCCGTCCTTCGGGGTCGGATAGGTCGAGTCGTTCGCACAACAGGCTCCGAACTGGCCGTCCTCACCCTTCATCGTGATGAGGGCCGGGGACCCGATCGGTGGGCACGACGCGTCCGTCAACCGGGTGGTCGCGCACTGCGCCCCGATCAAGGCCTTCTTCAGCGCGTCGTGGCGCCGGAGCGTGGCCCAATTGAGGAAATTCCCGTCCCAGTCGGTCGTCGCGCAGGCCGTGTTGATCGTCGCCTTCGTGGTAGTCACCACGAACCGGGTGTTGCCGGCCGCGGCATCATAGGTATAGCAGCTCAGCGAATTGAGCACGCCGACAAAGGAGACGGTCTCGATGAAGGGCGCGCCGGCCGGCGTACCGGCCGGATACAATTGAGCAGCCGTCGGACACGCCGTGTAGGGAGTGCCTGCGTTCGTCGTATTATCGCAGACGGCTCGGTACCCCATGCTCCCGGAGTTGTCCAGCATGATGAGCACGTTCGGCATGACGACCGTGGTGAGGAAGGGCGGCGTGCCGGAGTAGTCGGCGTTCGTCATCGAGTTCGGAAGGCCGGCGATGGTCGGAGCCGTCCAGAAGATGATCCCGATCACTCCCAACACCACCACTGACGGCAGCAGCAAGAAGCCTAAGCGTTTCATGAGCGCGACTCCTTTTTCTCCCGCGCCTGTCATTCCGGGAAGGTGATGATCAGTTGCGTGATCTGTCTGTCGGCTGACACTGTTCCAAGCCAGTACTGCACGTCGTATTCCACACCGTCCGCCTGGTAGACATGCGGCGGCAAGGGGAATCCGAATTTGTCCTCAACGAGCGCGCCGGCTGCCAAGGTATAGCTGGCGCGGTCAATCCCGAGGATCGCTCCCGTCGCCTTCATCAGAATCCCTTTCCGTGATCCGGGCAGCGAGCGATCGATCTTGGCCGGCTGGGGTGGTTGCACCAGTGAGGCTGGCGAGAACGTGCCTTGCGCCTCAGCCATCGGCGACCACAGCAGCGCCGCCGCTCCGATCAGGATCCAGACACAGGAGGCCCACAGCATGCTCGTACGCGTGATCTTCCCCGTCATGGCCTGCACTCCTTTCCTCGGTCTTCCGCTGGCACGACTCGCCCGGTGGACTCGAGAAAGCATTAAGGTACGGATCGCAAACTCGACATCGTCGGGACGCAGCACCACAATCTAAATGGATATGCAATATTGATGCCGGTCTTGTTCTTGCCAAGTGGGGCGCCATACGCAAAACCCTGTCCATATTTCGACCAGAATGGGGGCATTCGGGCGGTGCCTTTCGCCCGGCGGAAGTGTGGGCGAAGGACGAAAAGATAGGCAAGCGGAACCTGTTGTAATATGTTCGAAAATGAACGGAAATGTTGCAGTTGAGGAGCGCCCGTCGAGGTGTCGTGGATGTGGTGGGACTTACGGTTTCGGAGTCGCTTGAGACAAGTTACTGACCCTGCACGGCCTGGGCGGGAGGCTGCGCGTTAAGCTCGAAGTCCTGCTGGGTGACGGCGTTCTCGTTATCCTTCGCAACTAGGACCACCCGGTGCTTACCCAGGTTCTCCGGGGTGAGCTTCCATGAAAGCTGCTTGGTGGCGGGATCGAGTGTCATGCCGGGAGGACCCTGCTTGAGCTCGAGCGTCACAGGATCTTCGTCGGGATCCGTGACGACCACCTGGTAGGTGTACTGACCGTCCTTGATCTCGGTCGGCGGCGTCGAGGTGAAACGGGGGGGCGAGTTCTCGATCGCCACCGGCAGGCCGGCTCGTGGCGCCCGCGTTGACTTCCCGTCCGAGGCGGTCACCAAGACCGCCAAGACATCCTTCTTCCGAAACTCCTTGGTGTCCAGGGTGTCGGCCTTCGCGCCGGGAATCTCCTTGTCGTTGCGGAGCCACTTGTAGGTGAGCATAACCGGGTCGCCGTCGGGATCCCCTGCGACGACCTTGACCTTCAGGATCTCGCCACGGTGGACTGGGACCGGCTCCAGGTGAATCTCGGCGATGTCGGGGGCAGAGTTGCCCACCGTGACGGGGTCAGTCCTGAACACTGGGCCGTCCACCTTCCCATCGTTCGGGACGAGCTCGGCCGTGATCCGGTCGCCTTTCTTCAGCGACACGGGCTTGAATGCCGGTTCAGTCGCAGCCGGGACCCCGTTGAGAAACCATTGGTACCGGTAGGTGACCCGGTCGCCGTCCGCATCCTCGCTCTGGATGTTGACACGGAGTTCCGTGTCAACCGTCACGTCAACGGGGAAGATCCTGGCGACGAGGATCGTGGGAGGATGGTTGCCTGCCGTCGAGGCCGGCGGCTGCGAGGGAGACTCTGCGGTGCAGGCCCACAGAGATAGCACGGCAAGGAGGGACACCACGATCGCAGCGTCCCTCCTGAACTGTTCGAGCGCGGGATGAATCGTCCCAATCCCCTCCTACAAGTCACGCCACGAGATCATGCGGCTCCAGAACGAGAGCGCCGCTGCGCT
>CAZMPH010000135.1:0-2119 GCA_964568195.1 uncultured Nitrospirales bacterium
CGAGCACCCGCGGGCTGTCGAGCGAGAGGTGCGGCAGGGTCGCCGGGCGCGACCTCCGATCTTTCTTCGCTCGCTGGATCGAGCAGCCGGGCGCCGCCGCCGTGACGGCCGACGCCGATCCCGACTTTCACCTGTTCCGGCGGATTCCCCGCCGCGATCTGCCGGCCATGCTCAATCTCTTCGCGACGGATACGAAACGGCTCGTCGTGACGCCGACCGGCGAGCAGAAAGCCGCGGCGCCCTACGCAGAACTTGCGGAACGGGTGGCGAAGCAGGACTCGGTGACCGTCCAGACGGCCGATCGGCCCGCGCCGAATGAATGGGGCAAGGCGTCGGTCTTGCTGCTGGGCGGACCGGCCGCAGGCGCCGCCTTCGAGTGGGCCAAGCGGGGTCTGCCGCCCGGCGTGGAGCTTCGTCCGGACGGGTTTCGGGTCGGCGGGAAGGAATACAGTGGGGCGGAGAAAGCGGTGCTCGTCTCGTTCCGAAATCCTGATGATCCCTCGCACGTGGTGAGCGTGTTCTACGGCCTGTCGCCGGATGCGGCGCAGCCGGTGGCGCGCCTGCTGTTTTTCTACGGATGGAACAGCTACCTGGTCTTCGAGAGCGGCAAGGTGATTGCGCGGGGCGATGACTCTGTTGAGCGCCATCTTCACAACATCCGCCGGCTCACGAGCGGCCGCCAGAACGCCGAAGCCTATTTCTCCTTCGACGGGCGTCGCCTGATCTTTCAGTCCACGCGGGACGGGCGCGGATGCTACCAGCAGTACGTGATGGGGCTGGACGGCGGCGACGCGCGCTTGGTCAGCACGGGCCAGGGCACCACGACCTGCGGCTATTTCCTGCCGGGCGACCGCCGCGTGTTGTTCTCGTCTACCCATGTCAAAGGCCCGGAGTGCCCGCCGAAGCCCTCGACGAAGGGCCGGTATCTCTGGGCGCTGGACGATTACGACATCTACACGGCCAATATTCGCGGCGAAGATCTCTTTCGTCTGACCGCCGCGCCGGGTTACGATGCCGAAGCGACGGCCGCGCCGGACGGGTCGCGCATCGTCTTCACCTCGGTCCGCGACGGGGATCTGGACATCTACTCCATGCGGCTGGACGGGACGGATGTGAAGCGCCTGACGTCGGCGGTGGGCTACGACGGCGGGCCGTTCTTTTCGCCGGACAGCAGGCGGATTGCGTACCGGGCTCATCACCCGACCGATCCGGACGAGCTCGCCCGGTACAAGGAGCTGCTGGCCCGGAACCTCGTCGAGCCGAGCAGGCTGGAGATCTTCGTGATGGACGCCGACGGAGGGAATCAGCGGCAAGTGACGGGGAACGGCGCGGCCAATTTCGCGCCTTTCTTCCACCCGGCCGGCCGGCGCATCCTCTTCTCGTCGAACGTGCACGATCCGCAGAAGCGGACGTTCGAGCTGTTTCTCGTCGGCGACGACGGGCAGGGTCTTGAGCAGATCACGTTCAGCGGGGGCTTCAACAGCTTCCCGATGTTTTCCCCGGACGGCACCGAGCTGGTGTGGGTGTCGGACCGCGGGGCGAAGGAGAAGGGGGAATTCAACATCTTTCTGGCCGACTGGGTCCCATGAAGGCGTGGCAGCGGCTCGTTTTCGGTCTTTCCACTCTGGCCGTCCTCACCGCGATCGGCATCAAGCTGCACGAAGTGGACATGCCGGTAGCGCGCTTTGTGCGCTCGTTCGATATCGAGGCGGTCAATTACAGCGGCGATCTCGTGGCCGTCCTCGGCCGGGGAACGGTGATCGCCGGCGCGTTCGTCCTGATCGGGCTGGTCGGCTGGAGGCTGGAGCGCGCGTGGCTGAAAGAGCTCGGCGTCCGCGGGATCGCCGCGCTGCTGGGCAGCGCGGCGGTGACCCAGCTGCTCAAGCACCTGGTCGGGAGGCCGCGCCCCCGCTTTGCCCACGCCGACGAGTTCATGCTCGGGCCGTCGCTCGACTCCGGGCTGGACGCCTTTCCTTCCGGCCACACCTTCAGTGCCTTCGGCGCGGCCACCGTCATAGCTTGGTATGTGCCCACCCTGCGTGTTCCGCTGTTCCTGACGGCCGGGCTGGTCGGCCTTTCACGGATCGTCCGCGGCTCGCATTTCCCGACAGATGTTTTG
>CAZMPH010000135.1:2129-4789 GCA_964568195.1 uncultured Nitrospirales bacterium
TCGCGGCGGCCGGCTTCAAGCGCTGGCGCGAGGACGCGCTGCCGGGCCTTCTGCGGGTCGGCGTTCCCCTCGCGGTCGCCGTGTTTCTGATCGTCTGGGTCGTCCTGCATCCGATGCCCCCGTGGTCCCAGGAAATCGGTCACTTGAGCGCGGGCGCAGCGCTCGTGCTCGCGGGCGGTCTTCTGCGAGGCTTCGCAGGCCTGGGCGGCCCGCTTCGAACCGCCGGGAACATGGCGCTCCTGCTCGGGATTGCAGTGGCCGGCGTGCCTTGGTGGGCCGGGCTCCTGCTGCTGGTGGCTCTGCTGCCGATGAGCCTTGCATGGCTTCAACCGGAAGCGCCGGCGGTTTCCCTGGGCGCGCCGTTCTGGAACCGGCTTCCCGTCTGGGGTCGGGAGGCGCTGACGGTGGGCTCGGCGCTGCTGGCGATCGCCGCAATCCGATCCGTGAAGGGATTGCTGCCGATCGCGTGAGCCGTCAGTTCAGAACGGCACGAAGCGCCACTTGATGATCGTCCAGAGCATGATGACGCCGTGCCGCCAGGTGATTTTCTTGCCGGACTCGTAGCTCCGCGGGGTGTAGTGGATCGGCACCTCGACGATGCGAACCCCTTTCCGCATCAGCTTGCAGATCAGCTCATTGTCGAATTCGAAGCCTTTTGCCTTGACGGGCGTCGCGGCGACCAGGGTCCGGCGAAAGGCTTTGTAGCAGCCTTCGTAATCGGTGAACCGTTGTCCGTATAACAGGTTTGTGATGGACGTGACGAGCATGTTGCCGATGTAGTGGGAGAGATACGGCGACCGGCGCGTGCCGAAAAACTTCGGCTTGTAGAGGATGAACCGCGAGCCCATGACCACGTCGCTGGTTCCCGCCACGATCGGCCGGATCACGGCGGGATAGTCGCCCGGATCATATTCCAGGTCCGCGTCCTGGATGAGGACGATGTCGCCGGTCGCGGCCTGAAAGCCGGCGCTCACCGCCGCCCCTTTCCCCGCGTTTCTTTCATGGGAAATATGCCGGATGGCGGGCAGCCCTGTCAGCACGTCTGCCGTGCTGTCCGTTGAGCCGTCGTTGACCACGATGATTTCCTTCTCGATGGGCCCGAGGTCCGCGGCCTGCACCCGGCGGACGATCGCTTCGATCGTCGCCTCCTCGTTGTAGGCGGGGATGACGAGCGCCGCGATCGTGCCTGCTTCATTATAGGCGGGGATGATGATGGAGAGCTTCATGGAAGCATTGGCCTCTTGGCCAGCAGCACGTACCCGTTCCGGCTCAGGATGATCGGATAGGTCGAAGCGGGAGCGGGAAGCTTGGCGCGGAGGCGTTCCTGCGTGAGGATCATGATCTGGCCGGGGCGTTCCAGCAGTGGGCGCAGCTTTTCTTCCTCGCCGGGCTTGATGACCTCGATGCAGGGCTTCGCCGTGGAGCAGCGGCGTTTGGCGTAGAACAGCAGGCTGGGCTTGGGGCGGCCGTAGGCCACGAGCGTATCCGTCGCGTCCAAATTCAGGCCGGCGACGGCGGCAAGCTCCTGGGGAGGCGCGATGAAGTACCGGTTGAACTGCGGCAGCGCCGCGGCGATGATGACGATCACGACGCCGGCCATCACGGCCGAGGAAATCCCGAAGCTTAAGCCCGTTCTGCCAGCGGTCAGGGCCGCGTAGCCGAAGAGGCCCATCCCGCCGAGGATCAGGAAGCCGACCGCCGTCGGCGCCCAGCCAGGCCCCACCTGCGCCGCGGCGGGGAACTCCAGCACGATCTGCGCGTTGAAGCGGTCGTAAGCCCAGTCCAGTCCGATGAACGCCAGCCCCAGGCAGCTCCCGATGCCGAGCGTGAACCAGAGGGAGAAGCGCCCCCACTTGCCCCCTTCATCCGACAGGAGCCGGCCCCAGGAGGCGGCGACCAGCAGAGCGGCCGCCGGAAACAGCGGCGCGATGTAATGGGGCAGCCGTGTGGATGACAGGGTGAAGAAGAGGAACACCGCCACGATCCAGACGCCGCAAAGGATTTGCAGGTTGCGTTGGATAATCTCAAAGCCCCCTCCCGATATAATGGAACGACTACCGCGCAAGGCGTCAACAAGCGCGGCTGGGAGAAACCCGCTCCAGGGGAAGAATCCCAGCAGCAGGATCGGAACATAAAACAAGACGGTTCCCCCGTGCCCGCCGATGATGGAGAAGAAGCGAGTGAGCGTGTCGCCGCGCGCCGAGTCGGCGTACCCCGATCCGTGGAGCATGAACATGGCTGCGTACCAGGGCGCCGCCACCGCGAGGAACACCAGCGTGCCCGCGAGCGGCCGGCATTCCCGGAGAACGCTCCGCCAGCGTCGCGTGAGCCAGAGGTAGGGGAGGACGGCCAGGAGCGGCACCACGATCCCGACGGGACCCTTGGTGAGCGTGGCCAGGCCCATCCCCACGTAGAATCCCCAGTACCAGCGCTTGGCCTTGCCTTCTCCGGCGGAAGGGGATACTGCGAGGAAGAAGCTGAAGATGCTCAGCGTGGTGAAAAAGATCAGCACCATGTCGGTTAACACCATCCGCCCGATGGCCAGGATTTCGAAATTCAGCAGGAGCATCAGGGCGGCCCGGAAGCCGATCGCCGGCCCGAGGACACGCGACGCGAAGGCGTACTGCATCAGGACGAGCGCGGTCCCGAAGAGGGCGGAG
>CAZMPH010000135.1:4799-5111 GCA_964568195.1 uncultured Nitrospirales bacterium
CGAACGCCAGATACGAGCCGGAGATGAGCCAGTAGAGGAAGACCGGTTTGGCGAAGCGGGGCACGCCGTTCAGCGTCGGCGTGATCCAGTCGCCGGACTCGACCATCTCGCGGGCGGCCTCGGCGTTCGATCCCTCGTCGCGGTCCGTCAGGCCGAGCGTGCCCAACCCCAGGAAGAACAGCAGGGCGCAGAAGGCGAGGAGGAGAGCCGGGTGGGTGCGGGAGGGGGACGCAGCAGCGTGGGGCCCCCTCCCGATAGGATGGGCGCGCTCGCCCATCAGCTTTTAGGAGTGGGTACGGGAGGGGCGTCCGC
>CAZMPH010000136.1:0-4632 GCA_964568195.1 uncultured Nitrospirales bacterium
TGGTGCAACTCGAGCGTCGCGGCCAGCGGCGCGAAGGCCACCAGGGACAGCCCCAGGAGCGCGAGCAGCAGATAGAAGGAAAATCCTCTTACGTGAGTCTTCATGAGCGGGTGCATAGTAGCAATCCCGCTATGCTATAGTCAACGCGGGGCCTGTCACCTCGCAGCCCAGCCGAGCTGCGCGTTTCGCCGTCGAAGTCCCGGAACCCGGCTGTACGCGCCGCGCTCGATCCGGGCGCCCGACTCGGCGCCACCCGCAAAAGGTTTAGGCGCGAAGCCGCCGCTGGAAAGAGGGGGGTAGGGAAGCGGAGCCAGTCCCCGTGCCGCTAGGCGCGAAATCCGATGCGGCGGGGCTTGGGCGGGTCTGGTGTCATGAGGCGGCGGATCGCCTCGAACAGCGACTGGATGTGCATGTCGTGCGATTCCACCCGGCGCTCCAGTTCGGTCAACTTCTTGTCGAGCTCCTAATGTTCGCGGCCATCAGCGCCCCATGCTCTGTGAAGGCCCACGGGCGATACACTACGCCACGATGACGGCTGGAACCGGTCGCAAATTGCGACCGGTTCATCACATGGCCCTTGTCGTCCGGGGCTCGGGATGAACTCATCGCAATTCGCGATGAGTTCGCTGTTTCCTTAGAATCACGCACGCCTTGCATGTGTGCGATCGCATTTTGCGACCTCAAGTCGGCGTACTCGGCGGCCGTGAGTTGGAACGCAAAATCGTCTGGAAAACGGTGGCGGTTACGCTTGAATGCTTCGTTGAAACGATACGTCGGCACGCCATAAAGCCGGAAAGCCGGGCTAAATCCGCGTCCAGAATGACCCTTTGGCCGCGGATGAGGAAGATGGCCTGCTCGATTCGCTCAGCAGGTATGAGATTCTTCATTGCCCGGTTAGGCACGGGCTTACCTGGAAAAGTTACTCGGATTTATTCAACGGGTGGCGCCGAATGGGACCCTGGCGGAGCGGAAGAACCTACAGCCGGGTCTGCGGGGCCTCGACGGCGTTTCGACCCGTTGCAAGTTGCAAGATGATGATGGGGTGGCACCGAGCGGGGCGCCCCGATGAGCCAGGGCCCTACAGGCGAGTCCGCGTGGCTACAACGCCGAAAGGCGCCGCTCAGCGGGGCTGTTCAGCGACAGGACCCCAGCAAAGAGCAACGGGTTCCCCAACTGAGCTGGGCTATGCGGGGACAGGACCCGCACGGGTGGGATTTGTGGTGAGCCGGGTGGGACTCGAACCCACGGCCCTCGCCTTAAAAGGGCGATGCTCTACCGACTGAGCTACCGGCTCACTCTCGATTCTCTAAGATTGAGAGCCGCACTCTAACACGAGTCTAAAAAGCGTTCAAGAAATCAGCGGCGGCGGGCGCGGAGCAGCGGATTGCGGAGCACGACCGTTTCTTCCCGCCTGGCGCCGGTCGAGACGATATCGATCGGGCACTTGGCCAGCTCTTCCAGGCGCGCCAGGTAGCGGCGCGCCTCGCGGGGCAATTCGCGATAGGCCTTCACGCTCGTCGTGGACTTGGTCCAGCCCGACCACGATTCATACACCGGCTCACAGGCGCCCAGCATCGCCACATCCGACGGAACGCCGGCCAGCTTCTTGCCCTTGAACTTGTATCCCGTGCAGAGCCTGATCTCGCCGAGGCCGTCCAGGACATCCAGCTTGGTGATGGCCAGCGAGGTCAGCCCGTTCACCCGGACCGCGTACCGGACCAGGACGGCGTCGTACCACCCGCAGCGGCGCTCCCGGCCGGTGACGGCGCCGAATTCATTGCCGCGCTGCTGTAACAGTGCGCCGGACTCGTCGGTCAGCTCGGTGGGAAAGGGTCCGCTCCCCACGCGGGTCGTATAGGCCTTGGCGATCCCGAGCACGGCGTCGATGGCGGTCGGCCCCACGCCCGTTCCGGTGCAGGCGCCGCCGGCCGCCGCGCTGGAAGAGGTCACATAGGGATAGGTGCCGTGGTCCACATCCAAGTGCGTGCCTTGCGCGCCCTCCAGCAAAACCATTTTCCCTTTGGCGACGGCGTTATGGACAAGGCAACCCGTATCCACGATCATATCCTTCAGCCGCTCGGCGTAGCGCAGATATTCCTGGAAGATCTTCTCCGCCTCGAACCCCGGCGCCTGATAGAGCGTCTCCAGCAGCGCATTCATCTCCGCCACATTGTCCTCCAACTGCTGGCGGAAATACGGCGGGTCCAGCAGATCCCCCATGCGGATCCCGATCCGGGCCATTTTGTCCACGTAGGCCGGGCCGATGCCGCGGCCGGTCGTGCCGATACGCCGCCCGCCCTTGTGGGTCTCGCTCGCCTTCTCGATCGCCTTATGGTACGGCATGATCACATGCGCGGCCTGGCTGATGTAGAGGTTCTTATCGGCCCGCACCCCTTTGGCCTTCAGCTCGTCCATTTCCGCAATCAGGTCCGCCGGATCGATGACCACGCCGTTGCCGATCACGCAGGCCGTGCCGCGATACAGCACCCCCGACGGGATCAGCTTGAAGACGTACTTCTGCCTGCCCTTCACCACCGTGTGGCCGGCATTCGAGCCGCCCTGATAGCGCACGACCATGTCGGCATCCCGGGCCAACAGGTCCACGATCTTGCCCTTGCCTTCGTCGCCCCACTGGGTGCCGACCACGACCAACACGCCCATCGGCTGCTGCATCCTCCTGACACGAAAAGAGCCCTGTCCCGAATGGTACAGAGCTCCAACGCCGTTCAGTCTAGGCACCTCCCCTTCCATTGTCAACAAACAACGCGCGGGCGCTGGATTCGGGGGTTTCCTTGACTCAATGTAAAAGCGGATGTTAGTATTTCGCGCGAGTGGGGCTGTAGCGCAGTTGGGAGCGCGTCAGACTGGCAGTCTGAAGGTCGCGGGTCAATCCCCGCCAGCTCCACCAAACCAAGCTAGCTCGTGCCGGACCCTTCGATCAAATGGGTCCGGATATTCAATACCTTACCCCTTAAAATCAATCTTCATGCTCCAACTCGAATCCGTCAGCAAGCACTTCGCCACGAAAGCCCTCCTCAAGGAGGCCACGGCCCATCTGCGTCCCGGCAGCCGCGTCGGACTGGTTGGCCCCAACGGCGTCGGCAAGACGACATTATTAAGGTTGATCCTGGGCGAGCAGGAACTCGATGGCGGCCGTATCAGGAAGCGCCCGCGCCTTCGGATCGGCTACCTGCCCCAAGATTTGGAAACCATCCCAGGCACTACGGCACTCGACGCAACCCATCGGAACCAGTATCCGGAGCACGAGGCCAAGCGTATTCTGTCCGGTCTCGGCTTCTCCGAAGCGGACTTCACTCGGCCGATCGCGGCCCTCTCCGGCGGATTCCGGATGCGCGTGGCGCTGGCGCACCTGCTGCTGTCGGCGCCCGACGTCATCCTGCTGGACGAGCCGACCAACCACCTCGACAAGGCCACCCAGCGCTGGTTCGAGGACTTTCTGCTGCAGTCGAACTGCACCATGCTGGTCATCAGCCACGACACCAAGTTTCTCGACCGCATCGCCACGCACATCTGGGAGATCCGTCACCAGCGCATCATGGAGTCCACCGGCAACTACACGAAGTACCTCGCCTGGCGCGAAGCCTATGAAGCCGCGCAGGAGGCCGCCGCCGACCGCCAGGATAAAGAGCTCGGGCGGGTGCAGAAATTCGTGGACCGCTTCCGCTACCAGGCCACCAAGGCCCGCCAGGTCCAATCCCGGCTGAAGCAACTGGAAAAGCTCAAGCGGATCGAGCGGACGCGCGACCCCAAGCGCATGCGCTTTCGCTTCCCCATACCGCCCGCCTCAGGCCGCCAGGTGCTGGAGCTCGCGGGCGTCGCCAAGGCCTACGGCGACAACATCGTCTACCGCTCGCTCGATTTTTCGGTGGAGCGCGGCCAGCGCATCGCGCTGGTCGGCGAGAACGGCGCCGGCAAGAGCACCCTCCTCAAGATGCTGGCGGGCGTCCTCCCCTTCGATGCCGGCACGCGGACGGTTGGCCACGGAGTGACGCTGCACTACTTCGCCCAGCACCAGGCCGATATCCTGGACGCCGAGCATACCGTCCTGGAATCCATCGCGGAAGCGGACTCGGGCACTGACATGAACTTCATTCGCGCCCTGGCCGGCGCGTTCCTCTTCGAAGGCGCCAACCAGAAGAAGTTGGTCAAGGTGCTGAGCGGCGGCGAGCGAAACCGCGTGGCCCTGGCCCGCATGCTCGTGAAGCCGGCGAACACCCTGCTGCTCGACGAGCCGACGAACCACCTCGATCCCGCTTCGGTGGACGTGCTGACCGACGCCCTCGTGGCGTTTCCGGGGACCCTCGTCTTCATCTCGCACGACCCGGTCTTCCTCACCCGCGTTTCGACCCGCGTCGTGGAGATCGAGGACGGCCGGGCGCGGGACTACCACGGAGACTACGAATATTACCTCTGGAAGAAGATGCAGGAAGTTGAATCCATCAAGGGAACGCCGGAGACAGAGACGAACGCGCCGCAAGCTTCGAAGCCTGCCAAGGCGGCTCCGACCGATGCGCCTCGAACCGGGCCAGCCGAGAAAAGCGAGAAGAGCCGCACAGTCGAACGCAAAGAAGCGACCAAGGCCCTGGCCCGTGTCGAACGGCAGATCGCAAG
>CAZMPH010000136.1:4642-5058 GCA_964568195.1 uncultured Nitrospirales bacterium
AGGGAACGCCGGAGGCTCCGACTGCCGCGCCCAAGTCACGGACCAACAACACCAGCGCTTCCAAGGAGCGCCGAGAACTCACAAAAACCCTGGCCCGTGTCGAACGGCAGATCGCAAGGCTGGAAGGCGAGATCGCCGGCGGCGATGACAGGATCAAGGCCCGTGACAAGGAGTTGGCCCATCCGGAACTCTATCAGGACCACGAGCGATGGACGGTTCTGATGAAAGAGCGGGAGCACTGGGCGAAAGATCAGTCCGTGCTGACTGGGCAATGGGCTGAGTGCTGCGAGGAAGCGGAGCAGCTGCGGGCGAAACTCAAGGAACTGGAATCTGTTTAGACTTTCGGGGTCGCTGGTGTGAAGAGCGGGTGACACCGCATGGGCGCCCAGATGCAGCGCGGGGCGTACAGCCGGGTC
>CAZMPH010000137.1:0-5034 GCA_964568195.1 uncultured Nitrospirales bacterium
CGGTGGCGGCCTTGGTGGCGAGGGGTTTGACGATCAGTCAGTCCGCTCAACCGGCAGGCGAAGCCGCTCAGCCCGATCTCGCGAATGGCACGAGAAACGGAATACGGACGGTTGTTCCCGCCCCGCGTGGTTGTAGTACGCATCGGTACACAAGGGCAAAATAGGGTGCGCCAGGGAACCCTTCTTTTCAACCTCACGGCCCTGGTTTCCTCCCAAGCGCTGATCAAACTCGTCAATTTTGCCGTCTCCATTGCCGTGGTGCGATACCTGGGCGCGCAGGAACTGGGCCGGTATGCCTATGTGCTGGCGTTCGCCTACCCATTCGGGATTCTTGCGGACTTCGGGTTGGCGACCTACGCGATCAGAGAGATCAGTCGGGACCCCGCTCGCGAGTCGGAGATAGTCGCCAGCCTGTGGCGAGCCTTGCTGCTCCTGTCAGGGGTAGGAAGTGCTGCGATGATGAGCGTGGCGATCATGGCCGGCCACGATACGACGACGATGCTGTGCATGGGGCTGGCCGCACTCTCCATGCTATTGTCCGCGGCAACCACGCCATTTATTGTCGTCCTGACGGCCCGGGAAGACCTCCATCTGGTTTCGATGTATCGCGTGGTAACGTCGATTCTGGTGGCACTGGCGACAGTGATCGTCCTCCTTCAGGAGGGGGCGTCGCTCGGCTTACTGACGGTGTCGGCTGCGGTCAACGGGCTGATGCTGGTCTTTGCGCGTTTCCTTGCCGGAAGCGCGCCGTCCTCGCCCGCTGTTCTTTCCACCCGCGCCTGGACCATGATTCGTCAGGCGTTGCCGTTCGGCCTGTTGATGCTGGGCTACGCCCTCTATTACAGGGTCGACATGATCATGCTGCATTGGCTCCGAGAGCCCCGCGATGTCGGCCTGTATGCCGCTGCCTATCGGTTCCTGGACGCCGTGATCATCCTGGCGGCGTCTATCGGCGGTCCCTTCTATCCCCGCCTGTCGAGCATGGTGGGGCGCGATCAGCAAGGGGTTCGGAATCTTCTTGAGGGGACATGGAAACCACTTCTGGTTCTTGGTCTGCCAGTGATGCTTGGAACGTATTTTCTGGCGGATTCTTTGGCGCAGGCGTTGTTTGGGGATGAGTTCGTCGAGGCCGGGGTTGTACTGAAGGTGTTGATTCTTGGCAGCATGCCCCTCATTTGGATAAATATTCCCAATCAGGCGTTGCTCGCTGCCGATGTGGTCCTGCCGCTGGCCCGGGTGTACGGCCTGAGCGTGCTGGTCAACGTCCTCCTCAACATCGTGCTCATTCCACGATGGGGGCCGGTGGGCGCGGCGGTTGCCACCGTCGCGTGCGAATGGCTCAATCTGGCGCTTGTGGTCAGGATGGTGCGGCGGGAGTTCGGTCTTTCCTTCTCTTATGAAGGGCTCTGGCGATATATTCTCGCTGCTCTCGCGATGTCCGTGGTCGTCTGGCTGGGCCGAGATATGAGCCTGGCGGTGGTCATCCTGCTGGGCCTTGTTGCCTATGCCGGCGGGCTGATGCTGCTGGGATTTTTGAGGAGCCCCGACCTGCTGACAGTGCGGAGGCTCTTGACGCAATGATACGCAGAGGCGATTCATGAAGTCCCTCAGATCGCTGATCGCATCGTTCTGGCGCAGACCCTGTGCCGTTGAGCGCGACATTCTTCGCCGCCTCGCCTCCCGCTATGGCTTGCGTCCGCCTTCCTGCGATGCCCCCTCGTTTGCCGCTGGAGAGGACGTCAGAGCGCCGGCCGGTATTCTGAATCGCAGTGGGATGATTCGCCTGGCGTATGAATTCTTGAACGGGAACGTCATGACGGGCGACTACTTTGAATTCGGATGTTGGGGCGGCCGGACGTTCCGGTTGGCCTATGAGCACCATCAGGTCCATTTTCGGGACCGCATGCACTTCTGGCTGTTTGACTCATTCCGAGGCCTCCCGGAATTGGATCCGATAGATGAGCATCCCAAGTGGAAGGCCGGCGATTTGTGTACGGCTCTCGATGATTTCGTCCGGATTGTGGAGGAGGCCCGCATCCCGTCCCGCTCGTACAGCATCATTGCGGGGTACTACGAGCAGACGCTCACCGCCGAACTCGCCGCGGACCTGGCCTCAAAGACGAAAGCCGGGCTGGTGTATGTTGATTGCGATCTCTATGAGTCAACGCGGAAGGTGCTTGAGTTTATGTATCCCATGCTCCAGCCCGGGACGGTCATCTGTTTCGATGACTTCTATTGTTTCAACGGCAGCCCCGAACGGGGCGAACAGTTGGCCGTTCGAGAGTTTCTCAAGGCGCATCGCAATGTGCGATTGGTCGACTACGCGAACTTCGGGTGGCACGGGAAGAGCTTTCTCGTCCATCTCTCGGCCGCCGACGGCTCCGGCGGCACCTGATGCGGTCGGTGTTTCGGGCGGCGCATGGCCTGTTGAAGACGATCCAGGATCGCATCGCCCGGCGCCGCCGCGATCACCCCGGCGTGCAACTGGCCCTGTTGCTGGAGCGCGCGCGGCAATCGGGGGCGCCGCAGGGGCTCCGGCTTGATCTGGGAGGAGGGGACGGGCGCTATCGGGAACTGTTGGCAAGGGGCGGCTCGCGTGTCCTCACGCTCGATCGGTTCGGCGGGCCGCAGGTGGATCTCATTGCGGATGCCCACGCATTGCCGGTCCGCGATCGGGTCGCCGGCCTCATCGTCCTCGCCGAGGTCCTGGAACATCTGGCTGAACCAGCCGTGGCGGTGGGGGAGTGTTACCGGGCGTTGCAACCCGGCGGCATGCTGGCCATCACTAGTCCGCAATACTGGCATGTGCATAAACACCCGTCTGATTACTATCGCTTTACCGATGAAGGACTGCGCTTTCTTTGTGAACGGGCCGGCTTCGAAGTGGTTGACTGCTGGTCGAGAGGGGGACCGGCCCTGATCGTTTTTCATGCCATTGAATGCAACCTTTCTGCACGGTGGAGGCCGCTTTTCGTTGTTCCCTTTTATGCCCTGGCCGAATGGGTCGATCGGCTAACGTATAGCCACTGTCCGACCGGAATGCATTATGATGCCTTGGGCTGGAGTATGCTGGCGCGTAAATCATAAGTGGCAGCAGGCGGAGACCGGACGGGTAGTCACATAGGTCACAGAAGCAATCGATGGAGCTTCAATGAGTGGATCAGATCGAATTGGGTGCGTCGCAAGCCCTGTTCCACAGACTCCGTACTCGAGTCATCGTCTTGACCTATGCGAGTCCCGGATCAAGAAGCTTGTCAGGTTTCTCGAGGATGAGCGGCCCGGCCGCTTGTTGGATATCGGTTGTGCGGGGGGCGAACTGGCGGATCTTCTTGCCGGCTTCGGATGGGAAGTGGAGGGGCTCGAACGGGAAAAAGCTCTTGTGGAAGCCGCAAGAGGGCGTGGCATTAAAGTTCAGTGTGCAGACTTCGACCATGGAGCATTTCCCTGGGAGCCGGCAACCTTCGATGCGGTGGTGGCGGGCGAAGTCATTGAGCATATTGTTGACACGGATCATTTGCTGTGTGAAGTTGCACGAGTCCTGCGCCCCGGCGGGATACTCGTCATTACCACGCCGAACCTTGCCAGCTTTGAGAACAGAATCCGTCTGCTGCTTGGTCGCTACCCCATGTGGATGGATTGTCGGGTCCAAGGCACGGGCCATCTCCGGTATTACACCCCACCCGTGTTGCGTTGCCAACTGGAACAACATGGCTTTCGGGTAGAACAACATGTCGGTAACTGGGTTCCATTTCTTCCTCAGCGCTGGGTGGATGACCGAAGGTTTCCTTGGCTGGCTGTGACAGGAGATTGGTGGCCGTCGCTCGCGATGGACATCCTGATGAAAGCCAGACTGGGCAAAGAGGCGGGATGAGACCGGCCGACTTCATTATGGCCAGCGAAGGCCTGGCATGATGGATTCTCCTTTGGTCACGGCGATCGTCCTCAATTATAACGGGGCGCACCTTTTGCCGGACTGCTTGAGCAGCCTTCGCGCACAGGATTGGCCGGCGTTGGAAATACTCGTCGTGGATAATGGCAGTATTGATGACAGTGCGTCCGTGGCGGCCTCGTACAAGGTGCATTGGCTGCCAGTAGGGTGCAACCTGGGCTTTTCAAGAGCCAACAACCTGGCGGCGAGGGAAGCGAAAGGCGAAGCGCTCTTCATTGTCAACAACGACATGAAATTCCTGCCGGACTGTGTGTCCAGACTGATGCGAGTTTTATGGGAAGATTCCTCACTTTTTGCTGTGGATCCGACTCAGCTTTCCTGGGATGGCTCCCGAGTCATCCATGGGCGGACCCGGTTGGTTCCAGGCCGTTACTGGGACACAGTCATCCCTCCCTTTGCAGCGGAATACACGGCGCCGGCTCAAGGGCCTGTTGAGGTTCCCTGGGGATGCGCCGGGAGTTTGCTCGTGCGCCGGGACCGCTTTGAGGCGCTTGGCGGGTTCGACCCGACGTTTTTCATCGATTTCGAAGATACGGATTTATGCTGGCGCGCTTGGCGCCGTGGCTGGCGGACGGTGTACGTTCCTGACGCCTGGCTGTATCACAAAGTCGGCATGTCAGGGGACGAACACCATCACTTAATCCAGAGCGTTTCACCGGGCAAAATTCCAAAATTTTGGTTCCATCGGCGGGTCAGCTATTACACGAACCTCCTGCGTTTCGCGATAAAGTGCCTGCCCCTCACGACGGCGGCTCGCCTGGCCGCGCATCTGGTGGCCCGTATGACGTGGCATGTGACCAGGCGCAACCTGAAGCTGGCGTTGGCGATGATGCTGGGGTTCGTATACAATCTTGTGCGCTTGCCGGACACATGGGTGGCGCGACGCGCAATTCTGCGCACGCAAGTGCTCGATCACCAGGCGCTGGTCAGGCGGTTCGCGCCCACCCGAGAGGAGTTTCCATCATGATACCGCAGCCTGTGTTAGTGACCGGGGGAGCCGGGTTTATCGGTTCCCACCTGGTCGAGTCCCTGCTGGCCCAGGGCCTGGCCGTCCGGGTGTTGGATAGCCTGGATCCCCAGGTTCA
>CAZMPH010000138.1:0-5014 GCA_964568195.1 uncultured Nitrospirales bacterium
TATCAGGACGCTTGATGGCCGATTTGGGAGCGCAATTACCGGCTTGAGGGATGAGCCTGGAAGCCTAGCTGGACGACCCTCGCCTGAATGTTGACACTGTTCCCAGCCAGGCGGCGCTATTCTCGCTTTCATAGGCTCCTCCTTCGCGGTGAGCCGCCACAAAGTTGCTAGGCAAGAAGTACGCACAGGGGACCGGTTTTCTAGCATGCGCTCCGAAAGCGCGAAGGGAAGGGCTACGGGACGTTGACAAAGTAGCCGGACACCGCGACATCGCCAGTGACAGTGGCCAGGTTGCCAAAGGCACAAGCATAGAACTCCGTACCCGGATCGACGTACAGCTTCGTGGGCTCGCTGACGATGTACGCGTCGCCGTTTACTCCGAACAGCTCGTTCTGCAGCGCGAGGAAGGTTGGCAAGTGATAGTGCGTCAGGCCGACCCCGTTGGTCTTGTGGAAAGTACTGAGGTCCCCTTTCTTCCCGCTGGGGGTAATGAACAGCCGTGCCGAGATGTGCTCGATCACGAGGCGCTTTTTTGCCGGCACCGTCAGCGGGCTACATCCGGTCTGGTCCTTGATCTTGAGGTCGATCCCCGCATGCATCGGCTCCCGCGCCGTTTCGTCAACGTCGCGGACCGGTACGGGAGCGGTGGGAGCATTCACGACTTTCACGTCCTGAACGGCTGCGCAACTGGTAAGCAGAAGGGCCCCAACGAGGCTCGCAAGGATCGCTGTTGGCATCTGACTCTTGAACCGGTCCATTCTCCATCGTCTCCTTTCCTCTGTTCACTGGTCGCCACATTTCGCCATTGATATCCGCCTCAAGATAGGAGGAATCCTTCCTCACGGAGGTCTGATTCGAATGTCGTCCTGCACCTGCCCCATGCGCTTCTTGGCTTCAAAACGCCAACGCCCTCTCAGACCAAACCTTGCACGAGATGGCATTGCTGTTGAGTGTTACGCCAATCCAATCGCGAGGGATGGCGGAAGTCCTATGGTCACACCAGGCCCATCGCGATCCCCTTTGACGGCGATTCTCCATTATCCTTCACCCAGATTGTCAAGCTTGTTAAAGAGCCGTCCTGGCGGGGATGGCAGGGAAGATTAGACCTGCCAAAGCCTCGGGTGCGGCGAGTGAAGATTACGGGGGTGTAATCTACACTAGAGAAGGAGGCTGAGCATGGTGGGGGTTGCTGAGGATCGGCAACCCCCACTGCCCACTCAGCATGTCAAATTATTCTTGAGGACCTTCGATGACGGTTACTGTCTGCCCGAATCGTGGCTATTTTACCGGGGTCACCCATGGTTGGCCTTTCTCGGAGATTATGAACTGCACCAACTTGAGCGGTTCAGTCATGCTGCCGTTCTTCGCCACATGCACGCGCGTTGGCAGGTTGTGGAGCACCTGGCCCGGTCCGAAGGTAACCGGCGGGTACCCCTCGGTCTCCAGGATGAAGGAGCCTTCGAGGATATAGGCGAACTCGTGCCCCGGATGGTAGTGTTTGCCAGCCACCGCCCCCGGCGCGAACTCTACGATGGCAACCAGTGCTTGCTTCCCTTCCATCCCTTCCAGATCCGTCTTCATGAGCTCAGTGCGTTTCAGCGGCTGCTGAGCGTGCAGGATTTGGGTCCCGATCATCCCTGTTGCGAGTCCCACAGCGAAAGTCAGCCCGAACACCAGCATTGTACGCTTCATGGTAGCCTCCTTGCCCCAGTGGGGCGACCAGACACTACAGATCTGACCAACAACAGCAACGCCCTCTCAGGTTGAGTTATACCCAAGAGGGCGTTGTCCCAAATAGTGCGCCGACCGAATTGCGAGCGGTGGCAGTAAACATACGAACACCCCGAGACCATCACGACCACCTGCGAGGGCAGCCTCTCACCTTCTCCCCAGGCTGTCAAGCTTTTTTGAGCCTCTTCTGTTCTAAGGCCAGTGTAGATTACAACCACTAATTTGCACCCCTGGTTAGTGTAGATTTCAAGGGTTTAATCTGCACTTGAGGAAGGATTGTAAAGTCCCCGCTCCAGATGTTGTGTTGATCTCGCTACTCAAGAAGCCTTATCCGTAACCCGGAAACTCTCTCGGACTCGCTCAAATGTCGCGAGGTCCTTGTCGAAGTAATACCTTGCTGCCGCTTGGTACTGGACCCGGTAGACCCAGTCTCGTACCAAGACGCCATAGTGAACTCGGCCGAGCCGCGGCCCGTCGGGTGGGGCCCCTCGGCCCCCTACTTGGAGCACACCCAGGCAGCCACCGTGCATGCCTTTCCGGTAGCGGCGCGGCACGCGGCCAGGCTGCGGTCCTCGGCTTCCTTCCTGGTCCCGCCGAGACCGGGGCTGACGTCTCTCCGCGTCGTTTCCGCGATGGCGCCGCACTGGTCCACGACGTTCACCACGATGCGGCAGTCGGGCGCGCGGCGCTCGCAATAGCCCAGCGCGCTTCGGCTCGCGCGGGCTTGGCTGTCGTGGTCGTATGAATGGCCCCACGCGCCGGTCTGGCGGGAATAGGCGATGGCGCCGTGGGAGTCGGAGCAGACCGTCTCGCAGGAAGGGGTCCGGCTCATGATGCATCGCCAGTGTTCGTCGCCGTCAAGGTGGCCGCAGTCCCTCCCGGGCGTGCAGACCTGACGGCAGCCGGCCTGAACCTCGCACGCCAAGCCGATGCCCACGAAGAGCGCGAGCACGCCCAGCCGCTTCACCCAGGTCGCCAGCCGCCCGTGGATCATTCCCTTCAGGTGGACCTCCTCAGGATCGATCTTCGCCGGCCATGATCGCGGGAAGTTCGGTCCACCATCTGGAAATCCGGGTCGGACGCTATGACATTCTCGACAAACAGGAAGTGTAGAATCTGTGTCGAAAGAATCAGCCCTCGCAGGACGTCAACGCGCCGAGCTAGCGGTGAGCGAGCAGGAAGAAGTCGCGAAAGCCAAGCGACTCGCGAGACCAGGCCAGGTCTGAAGATGCCCGCGTGTTCGATCGCTTTTGATCCGAGAAACGTGCCGGCCAGCTCCGTTCCGGCTCGAGTGGCCGTCAGTCGGGCCCAGCTTGGCGATAGAAACGGATGCTTTCGCTCTTCGGCGAGAAATCCCGGCAGGAGATCCGCGAATGCCTCCCGCAGCACGTGTTTCTCGCGAAGCCTTTTCAGGTCAATGAAGTACGAGCTCGGCAGTCTTGCGGCAAACTCCACGAGCTCGGTGTCGAGAAATGGAGTACGGCACTCGACGGAATGGGCCATTTCCACTCGGTCTCCGAGTGTCGGAATGATGTAGCCGGCCAGCTGATTCCAACTGACCGTGCGAAGTTGGTTAAATGAGTCGAGTTGCGAAAGTCGCTCGGGCGGAAACTGCTCGGCGAAGAGGACGGCGGGAGAGCGCTCGGCAGGCAGCCCCAGGCCTTCAAGATTAAAGACTTCCACGAAATGCCGGGAGGCTTCCCGTGCTCGAAGCGCGGGCATGATCTCGTCACCGCGTGTGCCCGGTCCCCATCTTCGGTCCCAGAGAGTTCCCTCGGACCTGGCCTCGGCGCGCCGAAACCGCTTCCATAGTAGACGCGTATCTATCTCTTCCGAGCGATTGAAATGAGCGCGTCGGATGGCCTCCATCTTAAAGTACGGGTAGCCGCCAAACACTTCGTCCGCTCCTTCGCCTGTCAGACAGACTTTGTAGCCGCTCGCGTGGACGAGACGAGAGAGCAGGAATTTGGCTACTGCGTTCGGATTCGCGAGCGGCATTTCGATGTGATAAAGCGCGCGAACCAAATGCGAGGCTAGATCAGCCATCGAGGTATTGAGTGTATCGAAGGTGGCCCCGAAATGATCAGCGATCCTCCGCGCTAAGGGTGACTCGTCAAACTCGGAACCACCAAATCCAATATTGAACGCGCGCACCTTGGTGCCAGAGGTCGCCATGAGGCCGCATACAAGAGTCGAATCTAGCCCTCCGCTCAGGTAGGCCCCCACGGGGACGTCCGCGACCATACGACGGTGAACGGCTCGCGTGAGGCGATCGCGCACACCTTGTGCGGCCTCCTCGAAAGAAATCGGAGCGCTCTCGAGATCCAGGTTCCAGTAGGGTGTCTCACTCCCGCATCTCCCGCGCTCGATCGTGAGGTAGTGTCCTGGCTTTAGTCCCTGGATTCCGTGAAAGAGGGAGACCGAGGGGTTGAAGACCCCGAAGAAGGGCCCGGCGAAGTAGGCTGCATTAAATCGCTTCTCCGTGCTCGGCAATGCAAGGATCGCCTTGGCTTCCGATGCGAAGACCACCCGTCGTCCGTTATCCGCAGGCATGTAGTAAAGGGGTTTGACGCCCGCCCGATCGCGCGCAGCGATGATGAGATCATTGCGTGAGTCCCAGAGCACGAACGCGAACTCTCCGTTTAAAGCATCGAACATCTTAAGGCCACGCGTCTCGTACAGGGCGAGCAGGACCTCCGTGTCGGACCGTGTCTGAAAGTGATATCCCTGCCGTTCGAGCGCGGCCGCGTGGAGGGCGTAGTCGTAGAGCTCGCCGTTGAATAGAATGCAGAGCGTCCCCTCCGCGTTGAACAGCGGTTGATCGCCGGAGCGCAGATCAATGAAACTGAGGCGGTTATGCGCAAATCCCAACGTGCCGTTTCTCAACAAAGCGTACCCGGAGTCATCCGGACCACGGTGGGCGAGCACCGAGGCCATGCGTCGGAGGTCGGTCGGCAGCTGTTCATGAAACTTAGTTTGGGGATCCTGAAAAATAGCGCTAATTCCGCACATAGCTCTGTGGATAGCCCGTATTAAGGCCCGATTTGTTATTCCGTCGCCTATCCTATCGGACGCGACCCGTGTGCAACCGTATTTCCCCCCGTATACGGAGCACGAGGTTGATCCGGGGCCGCGGGGTGAGCGCGGCGAGCTTCTCGAGGAGCTCGAGGGGTTCGAGCCCCCCACCGCTGTCAAGCATTTTCGACATGGGACGCTACCGGAGGGGGAGGTAGTGGGTCAGTTTGCCAGAGATCCTTCACGGAGCCTGTCCTGAGACTCTTCG
>CAZMPH010000139.1:0-280 GCA_964568195.1 uncultured Nitrospirales bacterium
CAGCAGGCCCTGCTCAAGCTCATCGAGGGCACCGTCGCCAACGTGCCGCCCCAGGGCGGGCGCAAACATCCGCACCAGGAGTTCATTCAGGTGGACACGGGGAACATCCTGTTCGTCTGCGGAGGCGCCTTCGTCGGGCTGGAGACCATCGTCGAGCAGCGGCTCAACCAGAAGGCCATCGGCTTCGGGGCTGAGATCCGGGGCAAGCACGAGCGGCGCCTGGGCCACCTGCTGGCGCAGGTGCAGCCGGAAGACCTTCTCAAGTACGGGCTCATCCCCG
>CAZMPH010000139.1:346-576 GCA_964568195.1 uncultured Nitrospirales bacterium
AGTTCGTCGGCCGGCTCCCGGTGGCCGCGACGCTGGAGGAGCTGGACGAGAAGGCGCTCATCCGAATCCTGACGGAACCCAAGAACGCCCTGCTCAAGCAGTACGAGAAGCTGCTGGCCTTCGAGAAGGTGAAGCTCAAGCTCACCGAGAACGCCATCGTGGCGGTGGCCCGCAAGGCGTTCAAGCAGAAGACCGGCGCGCGCGGCCTGCGCTCCATCCTCGAGGAGGTC
>CAZMPH010000139.1:586-4917 GCA_964568195.1 uncultured Nitrospirales bacterium
ACGAAATCCCCTCGCAGCGCGAGATCCGCGAGTGCGTGGTCACGGAAGACGTGATCGAGGGCAAGACCGCGCCGCTCCTCATCAGGGACCACGAGAAGGGCGTGAAATCCGCCTAGCCCGGGCGCTTAACCTCCCACGCGCCTGCTTCGACTCATACTCGTCTTAATCCTCCTGCCTGTGCTGGCCGCGGCCGGCATCCTGGGCTACTGGTTCGTCACGCTGCCGGACGTCGTAAGCCTTGCCAAGTCCAATCCGACCACCACCGCGCTGATCGAGACGCGCCGGGCCGCGGCCGCCGAAAAGGGCCGGCCCTTCCGGCTGGTCTGGACCTGGGCGCCGCTGGCCCGCATCTCGCCCAAGCTACAAAAGGCCGTCCTCGTGTCCGAAGACGCTTCGTTCTACCAGCACCACGGGTTCGACTGGGAGGAGTTCCAGGAGGCGTTCAACAGGAACTGGGAGGAGGGCAAGCTGCAGCGGGGCGGCAGCACGCTCACGCAGCAACTGGCGAAGAACCTCTACCTCTCGTCCGAGAAGAGCCTGCTCCGGAAGACGCATGAAGCGCTGCTTGCATGGGAGCTTGAACGGCGTCTCCCCAAGAAACGCATCCTGGAGCTCTACCTGAACGTGGTGGAGTGGGGGCACGGGGTCTACGGCGCGGAGGCGGCCGCGCGCCATCACTTCGGCAAGTCCGCCGCCGACTTGAGTCCCGGCGAGGCGGCCCTGCTCGCCGCCATGCTGCCCTCGCCCCGGCAGTACGATCCGATCCTGCTCACGCCGTACCTGTCGAAACGCCAGCAGGAGATCCTCCGGCTGATGGGAGAGGATTGAAGACGGGGGACAGGCCCCGGCAGAAGGGGGCCAGTCCCCTCATGACAGCTTTTCAACCCGGACGCCGACGAGGCGGATTGCTTTGCGGTGGGGGTTTTCGCGGCGGTCGAGGAAGGGCAGCAGCAGCTTCAAGGCTTCACGTTCCAGGGTCGCTGCGGAATTGGCGGCGTTTTGCAACGTATGGGTGCGCGTGTGGGTTTCGAAATCGGCAAACCGGACCTTTACGACGACGGTGCGGAATGTCTCAAAGCCTTCGCGGGCGAATCGCTGCATCACTTCCTGGCAGAGCTTCTTGAGGCACTCACCGAGCAGCATCGCGTCGCGGGTGTCCCGGTCGAACGTCTCCTCCTCGCCGATGGACTTGGGTTCGTAGTGCTCCTGGAGCGGTGACTCGTCCCGCCCGCGGACCTCGTCGTAGAAGTCCAGCCCGCGCTTGCCGAACATATCGTGCAGCTCTTCCCGCGAAAAGCGCTTGAGGTCCTTCACGAGCCTGATCTCCTGCTTCGCCAAGTCGGCTTCCGTCTTCGGCCCGATGCCGGGCATCTTGCGGACGGGCAGGGGTTCCAGGAACGCTTCGGCCCCAGCCTCGCGGACAACCGTGAGGCCGTCGGGCTTGCGCTCGTTGGAGGCGATTTTGGCGATCAGTTTGTTGGGCCCGACGCCGACCGAGGCTGTGAGCCGCTCTTTCTCGCTGATCGTTTGTTTGATGGCGCGGCAGACTTCTTCCGCCTTCTCGTAGGAGCCGGCGAAGCTCAAGTCGGCGTAGGCCTCGTCGATCCCCGCTTCCTCCACGACCGGCGCATGGCTTCGGATGATCGCCATCACCCGCTCCGAGACCGCGGCGTACTTTTTCATATCCACGCTCAGGAACACGACGGGCGGCCGGCCTTTCCGCCTGGCGGCTTTCGAGAGGCCCCAGGCCTGGGAGATCGGCAGCGCGGAGTGGATGCCGTATTCGCGGGCCTTGTAGTTGGCGGTGGAGACGACGCCGCGGCCCTTGCCGCCGTCCGGATCGGCCCCGACGGCGATCGGCAGGCCGCGAAAGCGCGGCGTGTCGCGCTCTTCCACCGCCGCGTAAAACGCGTCCATGTCGATGTGCGCGACGATCCGCATGAGGTCCTTCATTCTAATGGCGGGTCCTGCCGCCGGTTTCCCCCACCGGCTTCGGCTGCGAAGACTGGCCTCTAGGCGATGGGGGGCCCCCAACCGGCGTCACCCGCCGAAAAATCTCTGTACAGTTTCTAGAGCAGGTGAGAAAGAATCTCGTCCCAGTTCTCAACGCGGCGGACGTTGGGGTGGGCGAGCGGGCGGTCGTTCCAGGAACGACTCAAGAGATAGACGGCGGCGCCCGTCTCCGCGATGCGGTGCGCGTGCTCGTGGCGGTCCTCGATGAAAGCGTGGTAGGCAATGCCGAGCGCGTGCTTCTCGTCGTTGAAGTGGAGCTGGTCGTAGGGGAGCCCCTTTGCCCGCAGCCAATGTTCCGTCCCCGCCTTGGACTCCGGGTCTCGGCTGGTCACGAGCGCGATCTCGTAGCGGCGCGCGAGCCGCAGCATCGCGGCCTTCGCGCCGGGCACGACCTTCAAGGTACGGCACGTGTCGGCATTGAACACCCGAAAGACTTCCCCCAGCTGTTCCCATGTGACGCCGTACGCCTCGTACTCGTAGCGGGTCATCTGCACTTCCCGGAGGTCAATGCCGCACATCTCGCGGATCATCGCCCGCAGGCGGACGTCCGAATCGGCCAGGACGTTATCGATGTCCACCCCGAGAATCGGCTTCGGTGGCTGGTTCTTCACGGCTCCTTTAATCCGGCGGCGGCGACGCGCCGGACGTCCTCGTTGGCATCCTTCAGGGCTGCGGTCAGGGCCGGCCTGGCGGCGGAGCCTCCGAACTTGCCGAGCCGGAACGCGGCTTCCAGGCGAACGCCCGGGTCAGGGTCTTTCGTCAGGAGCGTGCCGAGCGGTTTGACGGCTTGCTCGTCGGCAATCTCACCCAAGGCGGCTACGGCCCATCGCCGCACGCGGGCATCCGGATCGGACAACAGCCTGATCAGCGCCGTCACGGCCGAGCGCGCTTCCATGCCGCCCAGCGACGCGGCGGCCAGCCGCTTGCTGTCGCTCGGCGTTCCCGGTTCCTGCAGCCGTTCCAGCAGCAGCTCGATGCCGACTTGCGTGTCGCCCGTGAGCCCGAGCGCCATCGCTGCCGCTTCGCGCACTCCGGGGTCGTGGTCGAACAGCAGCTCCCCGAGGGGCGAGCGGTCCGGACCTACGGCGTCTTCGCCGATCATGCCCAGCGCCCACGCGGCGTGACGGCGCACGCCCGCGTCCGGGTCACGCAGGGCTTCCACGAGCGCCGGGGCCGCTTCCTTGCGCGCGATCTTTCCGAGGGACTGCGCGGCGGTGCGGCGCAGTTCCGGGTTCGGGTCCTTCAGGACCGCCGTCAGCCGCGGAATCACTTGCTCCGGCGTGGGCTCTCGATGGTCCGTGGATACGATGCACGCGGTGAGGAGGAGACTGATGACGAGAAGCGATGAGGGTATGCTGCGGAAGCGAGAAAAGACGGACATTACTTGGGAGGTTCTTCGACCTTGGGGCCTTCCTTGACGTAATCGATCGAGCCCTGGATCTCTTTCTGCGCGGCTTCCACCTCGGCCTTGATCTGGTGCATCGACGGATCAATCGCCCGCTTCACGTCGTTGGCGGCCTCACGGAAGGTGCGGAGCGCGTCGCCGATCCCAGACCCGAGGTTTTGCAGGTTTTGGGGATCAAGGGCCTTGGGAATCGAAACCTTGGTACCGGGGTCCGCCGGCGGAGGCTGCATGCCGGCCGCTTCCATAGCCTGCCGATCCAGGTTGGGGGGCGGGTCCCGGGGCTGCTGCGCGACCTGTTGTTTGGTTTTCATCGCGGCCTGCTGGGCCATCACGCGCTGCACGGCGGGCTTGTTCACTGCCGCCTTGAAGCCGGAGGGCTGGGCCGGAGCGGCGGCGGCCGCAGCGGGGTTGCCCGCAGTCGCGGGCGCCGGCGGTACCACCGGCGGAGGGGTGACCGGCTTCCAGCTTTGCTGAGCTACCATGTACGCGGTCGTCCCCGGCGTGGCGGCCGGTCCCATCTGCGGGGGAACGGGCGGCGGCCCGGCGGGAGCCGGTTGCGCGGTCGTCACCGCAGGCTGAGCCGGCGCTGTCGGAGCTGCGCCTGCCGCGGGCGTGGTCCCGACGACCTGCGCGTCCACCGCCTGGGCCTGTTCCGGCGCTTGCGGAAGAGGGTCGGCCTCGCGGACCTCCTTCTTGAAACCCTTTAAGGCCTTCCCGAGACCCTCGCCGATTTTCGGCAGCTTGCCCGCGCCGAAGACGATCAACACGATCGCCAGGATCAGGATCAGTTCTGTGATGCCCATCGTGCCGAACATGTGTTTACTCTACGCGCTGGCTCAAATCGGTGTCAAGGATGGCGTGGCGGCGATACGGAATGCGGGTCCGTTGCCATGTAGGGGCGGTTCGTGAACCG
>CAZMPH010000140.1:0-4810 GCA_964568195.1 uncultured Nitrospirales bacterium
AGGAGCAACCTTCTCCCACCGGTCAGAACTGATGCTCCAGTATCCTGCACCGACGCACCCGATTGTTCTCATGTATTGCACCCCGGTTAAGAACCGTAGATGGCGCTCTGTAACTTTGTTCCGGCTGAGTGGTGGCCAGAGATCGGGGCTGGACGAGCTCACCTGGAAATCGATGGGGCGGAAATAGACACGCTACCGCCCTTCCGGTACATCACCGGCTTCGAACTGCTTCAACCATTTCCCTCCACTTCTTGATGCAATGCTAAGGTCCGAGCGCACCACGGAAGCGGAGGATCAAGAATGCTACTCAGAGGAGGCTAGGTGTTCACTACCTGCTCGACGGGCAGTACCACGCGCGCCTGGTACGTGAGTGTTCGTAACAACAGCACGACCCGTTGGTGGTCGCTCATCTCTCGTTCAAACACTGCCTCCAGCCCCTGAAGATGACCCGCATGAATCCGCACGACCTCTCCCGGTGTGAGCGCAGGCGCCGGGAGAGTGACACACCCGTCTTGCAGCCTGGCTCTCATTCCCTCGATGATTTCATCGTCCACGATTGCGGGGATCGAGCCAAACGCGACGAGGTTCCGCACCCCTCTGGCATATTTCGCAGCCCTATAGTGAACGGTCATATCCAATCTCGCGAAGAGATAGCCGGGGAACAGAGGCCTCCGCTGCTTCATCTGAGGATAGAAAGTCTCGACACCCAGCCGCTGCAAGCTCAGCTCGGCCTGACGTTCGTGATTCGGTTTTGCATGCACGGCGTACCAATGCATCGTGCGTTACCTCGCAAGGCCCGAAACAACCGATGCTCTCGGGGCCCGCTTGGTACGGGGTGAATGACCAGTCATGCGGCAAGGCTCTGCCCTCTTCTGGTACAAGTGCCTGATTGGCGCGATCGCTTCGCGAATCGGGCCGAACCTGAACTCGTTCAGCAGATGAATCAGGCGGCCCTCAGTTTTGTGAAGGTTGACATAGTGCCGGAAGCGAGCTAGCAGCGGGCCGGACATCCTCGGCTGGTCCGGATCGAGCTCCCAGGAACGTAGACACATGACCAGGGGCTGCCCGTCAGTTTCGACCCGCTTCAGCAAGCGCAGGAGCAACCCATAGGGAAGGAGGCGGAAATACTCGTTGCCCGCGATTGACATCCGGACCCCGGCGATCGGGAGGGTCGAGGGCGGGATCTCCCAGAGCGTCCCGGTATCCGGGGGCAAGCATTGGCACACACCATCAGTCCCGGACTTAGAGCCACTCGAGTCATAGACGTACCCCTCCTCCACCAGAATGGGAAGGGCCCAGGAGGTCTCTTGGGTGATCGTAAAGCTCGGCGCGCGGTAGCCCAGCACCGGCGCCCCAATGCGGTCCTCCAAGATTCCCTTGGCCCGCCGCACGTCCTCCCGAAATCCTGCGGGCGTCTGCACGGTGATCAGCTCGTGGGCGTAACCATGCGACGCCACCTCGTGGCCCATTTGGGCAATGCGACGGACAAGTTCAGGATGCCGCTCGGCCACCCAGCCAAGGACAAAGAATGTTGCCCGGGTATCTCGCATCGCCAGGAGTTCAAGTAGCTTTTCTGTATTCCGTTCAACCCGACTCTCGAAGTGACTCCAGTGCCGCCGCCGCATGGGCGAGTCGAATGCGGAAACCTGGAAATGCTCTTCGATGTCGAAAGTCAGGCAGTGGATTAGGTTCATGGTCTGGTTTATCTCGCGCCTGTCGTACACAACACCACGCGAATCGTCTCCAAGAGAATCCTCACGTCCAGGACCAGCGAGAAGTTCTTGAGGTAATACAAGTCATACTGAAGCTTGACATGCGCATCTTGGGGCGATGCGGCATATCGAAATCGGATCTGAGCCCAGCCGGTGATGCCGGGCCTCACCGTGTGACGGAGATCGTAATAGGGAATCTTGCTCCGGAGTTCCTGAACGAAGACCGGACGCTCCGGTCGCGGCCCCACGAGGCTCATCGCTCCCTTCACCACATCGATCAACTGCGGCAGCTCGTCAATGCGCCATTTCCTGAGCCAGCGGCCGACTCGGGTGATCCGAGGGTCCCCCTCAGCCGCCCAGCGGGCGCCGTCCTCTTCAGCATCACACCGCATCGAGCGGAACTTCCACATCATGTATGGGGTGCCTCGTAATCCGATCCGCATTTGCCGGTGAAAAATCGGGCCGACCGAGTCGAGTTTGATCAGCAGTCCGACCAGTGCAAACAACGGAGTCAGCACGATCAAGCCGGCGGCGGATGCCACAACATCCAGGATCCGCTTCAGACTCATGATGATCGCCCTTCGGCGGAATCCGGTCGAAAAGACCAGCGCGCTGGGCCTGATCAGGTCAATCGAGAGGCGCCCTGACTCTTCCTCGTACAACTGGTGTCCATCCACCACCTCGACACCGGCAGACTTGAAGTCCAGCAGCGTCTCCATCGGAAGTCCGATGCGCCGATCGTCAAGGCAAATGGCGATGGTCCGGACGTCATGGTATTCCACGATCTCGAAAAGCTGCTCAAAGGTGCCGATGATCCCCGGGTTCACGAGTCGTTCCCCCACCCGGGTGGGATCGCGATCCAGGAATCCGATCATCTTGTACCGGGAATTCCGTTGGGCGACCAGGACCTGCCCGAGCTCCTTCGCCTGTTGACCGGTGCCCAGAATCAGCAATCGCTTGCGGAGTCGGGGCAGACGAATGACACGCGGTGCCGGCTGATCCAGAGCAGGGAGGGCGTCCGTGACATTCATCTCACATCCCTTACAGCACAAACTTCAAGCCGACAAAATAGAGTTCGTCGAACGTCTGGAGCGGGAGCTTCCGCGTCCAACGTACTTCGGCCAGCGTCGGCGTCTTGGCCTGAGTGACCGGCGTCGGCACGTGGACCTTCATAGCCTGGTTGACCTTCGGCGGATGGTCCATAAGCAGCAGCATGCCGCCTGAGCTGACGTTGAGCGAGAGCCCCTTTCCGTGACGGGCCACGCGGGTTTCCGGTGACTCCTGTTCGAGAGACGTGTCCAGGTCGTAGAGCATTTCGTAAGGGATGGGTCGCAACATTGCCACACGTTCCGCGTGTTGCTGACGGCTTGCCGCGACAGGCCACTCCCACAATTCATCTGAATGTCCCACTGTCCCCTCCATGATGCGCCTGATGTAATCGAGATCTGAGTCCATGCTCGCTCCAGCAGAGCTCCCTACTGAACCGAACCCCACCTATTTCATATTGCAACGAATTGTGGATCAAACTGCGCGCTTGGTGCATCAGCGTCCGGTTGCTATAGGTCAGTGGGCTGAGTACAAGGGACACTAAAAGAACGGGAGGAGAGGCGCAATTCCTATTATGTAGGCCTACGCCTACGAAAGAAGGGGTTGACTCCCCCGGTAGTCCGGCTTATCTTTACACCCCCAGCCTAGGACCGCTTAACTTCCGGAGGAGGGCACCGTGGAAACGAAGATTGATACGACCGTGCCGGCCGAAGAGCTGCCCCTTTCATCTGACTTTATTGAGACACTTGTCGAGCAGCGTGTTGGCCCGGGAATCCTGCTGCTCTCGCCCGCGCTCCAACTGATGCACATGGACCGGCGGGCCTGGGAGCTGAGCGGGAAGATTATGCGGGCACAGAACGGGGTGTCGGCCACGGGCGTGCTCCCGACGGCTGTCACCGAACTGTGCGCCGAAGTCATCACGGCGCTCCAAATCAGAACTGATGCGAAGGACTGGGAACAGGTGCAGCTCAGGCGCTTGGTGAGCCCCCCGAATCCGCCCGTGCTCCTTCGGGCCTTCGGGTTGCCCGATCGTGGGGGCGTCCAGCAGGCGCGGATCCTCATCATGATGGAGGAAGTTGCCGAGCGCAAAGAGCGTGGCCCCGAGAAGGCGCGGGAGCGGTTCCATCTCACCGCCCGCGAGCATGGGGTGACCCGCAATCTGGCCAGAGGGCACACGAACAAGGAAATCGCGAACGCGCTCGGGATTACCGAACAGACGGTCAAAGAGCACATCAAGCACATCATGGAGAAAACCCGCAGCACCACTCGCACGGGCATCCTCGTGCGGGTTTTCAGTTCCTGACCGGCCCCTCTCGGCCGCCTGCCCCTTTAAACCGACCCAGGTCCTATGTGCGGGTGCGTTCAACATTGTTCAGATTCGCTCGCACGACCTACGGACCCATCCAATCTAATGCTGTGGAAGACTCTCTTTAAATTTAAGGTGTTACGTAGCTCGAAGTCAGTTTCTCCCGATTCGGCATCGTATTTGCTCACCTTGCACCGGGGTGAAGCTCTGGATCATTTCCCTTCTCACTGCTCAGCGGCAGCGAGGAAGAATGCAGAAACGGGTGGCGTAGTGGGATCCGAACCTCTCCGAGAGAAACCAAGCACGCCGGTCCATCAGGACTGCAGACGCGCCGAGCGTGCAGCTTTCATGGAATATTGTCCCTATGAACTAAGTGAGTCTCTGGGGGACGCCGCGATCGCGATTCACCAAGGGGAGGCGCTCTCGGTCAACATCAGCAGAGGGGGGATGTTGCTTCTAATGGATCAGAGCCCTCCGGTGCAGCGGGTGTTCGAACTTCAGGTGCCCGCCTCCACCAGGGGCACGACCGCGGGACTCGTTGAAGTCTGCTGGACACGTCAGATTCCAATTGAGGACTTAGAAATTGAGGACTTAGACAGGAGGTACCTGGTCGGGGTCAAGTTCCTGTTCGACTCCAATGCCTATTCCCAGAAACGGGGCGTTGAGCACATCGTCTAACGTTTCTGCTTCTGCCGTCCGGCCACACGCCGCAGTCCTCTCACAACCCGCTTAGTACGAGTTCCGC
>CAZMPH010000141.1:0-4794 GCA_964568195.1 uncultured Nitrospirales bacterium
CCTTGAGCAGGCGAGAATAGATATCGTAGGCGCGCTCGCCGCGGTTGGTCTGCTCGATCACGAACGGCACTAACATAACGCCTGTCCTTTCTCTTTCATTCAACGCTCTTCCAGTCAGACAGTCGGCTCATCTTACCATACTCCGCTATTCTTTCCGCCGCACTTTCGTCTCCGGTGAGCTCGAAAGGGCGTTCGGAACTACTTCTGGATCACCGCGTGCCGATACACGAAATCCAAGGCCTTGTCGGCGAGAATGCGGCTCCTGAGTTCGTCCCCGGATTCCTCTCCGCCGGCCTCCACCATGCGACGCACCTCCTCGGCTGAAAGTTTCAGCTCCGAGGCCATCCGCTCGATCTCCGCCGAGACATCCTCTTCCTCCACCGTCAGCCGTTCCTTGTCCGCAATCGCCTCCAGGATGAGCCCGACCTTCACCCGTCGCGTCGCCTCGGGAAGATGCTCTTCCCGCAGCCGCTTGATCTCCTCCTGCCGCTTGCCGGGGTCGTCGAAGTCCGTCGCCGCTCCTCTCTGTCTCCGGCGTACTGCCAGGTGGTGACGGACCATCGCGGTGAGTTCACGCTCGACCAGCGTGTCGGGCGCCTCGAAGTGGTGCGTCTCGGCCAGGCGCTTGAGGATGAACTCTTTGTATGTCTCTTCGATATCCTTCTTCAGCGCTCTTTCCATCTCCACCCGGAGCTTCTCCTTCAGCTCGGCCAGCGACGCATAGGGGCCGCAATCTTTGGCGAACTCATCGTCCAACGGGGAGAGCTGCTTCTGTTTGACCGCCTTCACACTGAACCGGAACGTCACGGATTTTCCCGCCAGGCGCCGGTCCGGATGCGTCGCGGGGTAGGGCTGGGAGATCTCGACGAACTCCCCCTCTTTTTTTCCGATCAAATGCTCCTCCACCTCCAACCCGAGGACGGGCTTCTTGGAACCGACCCGGTGGAGCTGGCCTTCCTTCTTCGCCCCTTCGAGCGGCGCGAGATCCAGAAATCCTTCCACATCCAGGACGGCGTAATCGCCCTCGGCCAGCCGCGTTCCGGCAGGGGCGGCCTGGAGCTGGCCCTGCTGCTCCCGCAGGGTTTCCAGCGCTCGGTCCACCTGCTCCTCCGTCACCGTGCGCTGGTCCGGCTTCAGAGAAATGGGATTGGGCGGGCGGTAGTCCCGAAGCTCGATCTTCGGCTTAATCTCCACCGTGGCGGTGAAGGAGAACGCGGCGTTCTTTTTGATTTTCACCCGTTCGAGCGGCGGCACTTCCACCAGCACCGGCACGATGCCGGCCTGCCTGATCGCCCGTTCATAATAGTCGGGCACCAGCCGACGGATCACGTCTTCCTCAACCTCTTTGGCATACCGCTTCTCCAACAGCGCCAGCGGGGCCTTGCCCGGCCGGAACCCCGGGATCTGGACTTGCCGGTTGAGGTCGGCGTAGGCCTGGGCAAACCGCCGGTTGACTTCGTCTTCCGGGATCTCGATCTTGAGCGCGCGCTTCATCGGCCCAAGTTCTGTGACTTCCAGCTTCATGCCTGGTACGTACCGGGGACCGACTGGAGGTGAATCAGCGTGAAGTCCTGTCTCTGATGCGATGGTGCGAGAGGAGGGACTTGAACCCCCACGGTTTCCCACGAGATCCTAAGTCTCGCGCGTCTGCCAGTTCCGCCACTCTCGCAGAAAAGCTGGAGAGGCACACCAGTGTTGTACTGTATCATCGTCCTCGCAGTCAAGTTAGGGGCAGGCCCTCACAGCACGAAATCCTGCTCGTAGACTCGGTAGGGGGTCCACGTCATCCCTAACCGGGTGTACGCCTCCTGCGCCGCCTCATTCTCCTTCTCCACATAGAGACGCAGGCCGCAAACATCACCGCGCGCGCGGGCGTCTCTCAGAACATGCGCGTGGAGGGCGCGATACACGCCGCGTCCCCGAACTGACGGCTCGACGTACACGCTCTGGATCCACCAGAACATGCCGTTTCTCCAATCGCTCCATTCATAGGTGACGAATAATTGGCCGACGACGACCGATTCCGTTTCGGCCACCAGATAATACCCGCGCTCGCTTGACTCCAGGACCGCGCGGGTCCCCTTCCGCAGCCGCTCCATATCGAGGTTGCGGCCCTCGGTCTCCTTCGCTATGGCGGCGTTGAACCGCACCAGAACCTCCACGTCGGCGAGCGTGGCGGGGCGGACGGCGACCTCGGGGCGGCGGGAGCGCTTCGGCTTGGACGGCATCCGGTAGCGAGCTCTACTTGGCGGCCGTGGGAACGACCTTGAACCGGGCGAGGGTGAGCAGGCTGATGTCGTTGACCGTCTCGTAATGGATTTCGACGCGATAGCTGCCGACGGGAAACCCGCCGGCCGGCTGCTTCATGATCAGAAACCCGCCGGTGTCCGCATTCTCGAATTGGGCCTTGTCGGTGTGTAGCAGCGTGCCGATGGGCTTGCCCTCCGGGTCCTCCAGGATGAATCGCCCGACCAGCCGGAAAATATCGAAGTTGGACTGCAGGAACTCGACGACGACGTAGATCTCAGGGGCATCCGAACTGAACTGATTGGTGATCCCGATGGCCTTCACGTTGTGCAGCCCGGCCCGGCCGGCATCGACCTCGAACCCGCGCGCCGTCACGACTTTGCGGAACAGCCCCTGGGGCTGGGATTCGGTTTTTCCCCCGATCGGATTGACCAGCGGGACGAGGACGGGAGCATTCTGCGCTCCGGCCGCAGACGCAAAGGGCGGGCCGAACAGCGCCACGACCGTCACGGCGACCAGTTGTGTGATCATCCCTGCAGCCGCGTGTGGATTCATCGTGAGGTGGCCAAGAGCTCGCGGTCGATGTGCTGCCGGAGCGCCTCCAGCGTCTGGAAGCCGACTAGGTAGCGCCCGTTGACGAAGAAGGTCGGCGTCCCGCTCAGGCCCAGGTTTTGGGCGTCCGCAAGATCCTTGGCCACCGCGGCCTTCGGGCGAGTGCCGGCGAGGCAGGCCGTGAACTCGGCGCGGTTCAGGCCCAGCCGCTCCGCCAGAATCACATAGTCGGAAGGCTTGAGGTCCGGCGCCTGCGCGAACAGCGCGTCATGGTACGCCCAGAATTTCCCTTGCTCGTGGGCGCAATGGGCCGCCTCCGCCGCCGGGCGCGCCTGCGGATGCGCGGCCAGTGGAAAGTCGCGATAGACGAAGCGGACTCGGTCCGGGTAGAGATCGCGAAGCTGCCGCAGGACCGGGAGGCTCTCCTTGCAGGCCGGACATTCGAAGTCCGCGAACTCAATGATGGTGACCGGCGCTGTCGGTGGCCCCCACGCCGGGTCATCGCCGACCGGGATCGTCATGACGGGAGGATCGGGAGGGTGGATCGTCACCGACACGCCCGCCTCGCGGGACAACCGCTCGACCAATTCCTGCAGCACGCGCGTGGCGCGTTCGCGCACCAGCGCGTTCCGCGCCTCCTGCTTGGCCCGCTCCTCATCCGTCGGCAGCACATCGCGGTTCGCGCGCCACCGTGCTTCCACTTCCTCCGGCGTGATCTTCGCAATGTGGCCTTGCACCTCCGCCGAGACAAAGGCCGCCACCGACTGCCCCTGCGCAGCGGCGGCGCGCGCCAGGAGCCGTTCCACGATCATCTGGTCCAGGCGCCGTCTGGTCAGCCGATACTTCTCCACCTCGAGCTCGTACAGCGGGAGCCGGAGCGCCTGCTCGATCTCGGCCTGGGTGATCGGCGCCCCCCCCACCGTGGCCATGACCGAGGAGTCGGCCCGGAGCGGGAGAGGCAGCAGACAGGCGACCGCGACGGCGATCGCCGCGGCTCGCAGGCCGATGATAGGGGACATTCTCATGGAATTCTTCCTGCTTGATGATACTAAGCTTCTTCCGTCAGGCGCAACTCTCCGCTAGAATCCCCTCATGCGCACACTCCGCCGTGTGTCGGCGCTCCTGATCTTGTTCGTAGCCCTGCTCTGCCTGGCCGCCTGCGGCCCGAGCAGTGAGACCATCGTCGTGATCGCCCTGCACCCGAAAAACCCGGACATCCTGTACGTCGCGACGAACGACTACATCTACAAGTCCCGCGACGAAGGCAAGGCCTGGGAGCTGATCTCGCGCGGGATGTCCCCTTCGCGGGTGATCGCGCTGGCCATCGATCCCGCCTACCCGGCCACCGTCTATGCGGGGATGAAGGGCGACGCGGTGTACAAGAGCTACGACGGCGGCCAGCGATGGGTGCCGCAGAAGGCGGGGCTGGACGACGTGACGATCACGTCGGTCGTGAATCAATTGCTCTTCGCGCCGGGTGAAAGCACGCACCTGTGGGCGGCGACTACCATGGGGGTCTTCGAGTCGGCGGACGGCGGCGACTCCTGGAAAAAGCGCATGGACGGGATGAAGGAAGTGCTGATGGTCGTCACGCTGGCGATCGACCCTGTGCGTCCCGACGTCATGTACGCCGGAACGAGCGGAGGTGTGTACAAATCCACGAATCGCGCCAAGGTCTGGGCAAAGGCGAACGATGGTCTGATCTCTCCCGAGCTCCTCTCTTCGTCCCGCGCGCTCATGGTGAATTCCCTGCTCATCGATCCCCTGCGGCCGGACACCGTGTACGCGGCGACGCTCAACGGCCTGTACAAGACCATGGACGGGGCGCGCGCGTGGACCCGGATCGGCCGGACGCTTCCGGATCAGATGATCACCGTGATGGCGCTGGACCCCTCGTCGCCCGGCACGCTGTATATCGCCGGACGCCGGGGTCTCTTCAAAAGCGCCGACGAGGGCGCGACCTGGCAGGCAAAGAACGCGGGGTTGGCGAGCCTC
>CAZMPH010000142.1:0-2552 GCA_964568195.1 uncultured Nitrospirales bacterium
CTCGAACTTCCGGATGCCCAGCACAATGCCGACAACGGCCCAGTAGAGATTCTCGACCCACTTGGCCTTCACCACCTTGTCCAGGTACTCGTAAAGGACGGCCCGCTCGCGGATCGCGCCGCGGAACGCCTCCTTGATCTCCTGCAGCAGCCGCTCTTCCTTATCCGTCCGTTGATAGACCCCTTCCGTGATATGGCTCAGGGAAATGAAATCCTGCAGGTCGAACCGCACGTCCACGTCTTTCGTCTCCTGCCTGTACGCCGCCCAGTCCGTCGTGTAATGCAGCCGCGCCAGCAGCTCGAGGAAATCCCAGACCATGATCTCCTCGTAGGTCTCGAACTCGCGGGAGAGGCGGACCTTCACGAAACTGCGGTTGTCGTACGTGTGCCACGGAAAGTAGTAGATATTGGAGATCTCCAGCAAGCGTCCGGATGCGTCGCGTTTGGGGTTCTTGTGCTGCCACTCTTCCGGCACGACCAGGCCCTCCTGGGCCAGGCGGGCCTTGTAAAGCGGCATGAAGGTGTCGAAGAAGGGCCCGCCGTGCTCCTCGAGCGGCGTCGAGGCCAGGCTGCCGATTCCCAGCGTCAGCCGGGCAAACTTCATCCGGGTGTAGCCGTCCGGGTTCACGACGAAATTGAACCCGCCCCAGGGGCCGATGTCCAGGAAGGTCTCACTACCCTGATCGGCAAGTCTCTCTTCCGTTTCGCGCGCGACGCCGAGCCACAGGTGAATCAAGCTGCCGATGTGGACATTCTTGTCGCGGAACAGCGGCGGCCACGCGGTATCGGGCTCGGGCCTGATCCGGGCCTGGAGCTTGACCAGTTCCCACTCCACCGCATGCGCGAGAGTCCCGGAGCCGCATCGGACCTTGCGCAGATAGTCCTCGCACTGGGGACGTACAAGCTGCCAGAGATCGGGCGCGTCCGGCGCCGCCTCGACGGCGTCCGCAATCACCCCGGCAAGGGGGCGGAGCGCCGCAGGAGCGGCGGCTTGCATCATCCGCTGGAGGGTGGATCGGAAGTGGCACAGCGCTCGATCTACGCGGGTCACAGGCCATTTTATAGCACACCCTAACCCGCCTTGACACTCGCTGCGCCATTCCCTAATGTCGGGCGTATGCCTGTCCCTGCAACAATCATTTCGGCATTGGCCCGTCCCGAGACGGTCGTCTTTCCTGAAAACCAGGCGACCGTGCAGACGCTCGCGAACCGGATGGGGAACCTAGTGGCATCACCGGTGGCGGGAGGCGCGGCGTGGCATCTCCCCGGCGCATCCCCCGACGCGGGGCTCCGCACCATGGTCACCGACACGGGCCACGGAATACTCTACGGCGAGCACGGGCAGCGCGTGCTGTACCTCGATCCAGGCGGGACGCCCCTCCATGAATGCGCCTGGCGTGCCGAGGACCAGGGCCCGCCCAAGCTGCTTTACGCTCGCCTGCACCTGGATTGGGGCCAGTGGGTCGGCATCAAGCCGGAAGGGCTGGTCAACGTGGCGAGCTTCGACATCTCCAAGAAACCCGGCTGGCAGCGGCTGACCACCAAGGACCTGCAGGGGATGGCGGCTCAGGCTCTGGGCGTCACGCCGGACGAGATCGCCTTCTTCTATGATGACAAGAGCCTGACCCTGGACTCGCAAGGCCGCGTGACGATCCGCCACCGAAAAGACGCGCTTTATATCTTGGAAGATGGCAGCTTTTCGAGACCCCGATTCATGGCCTGCATGGGAGCCATGCACTGGGGACAGATCGACTTTCTCCCTGTGGTCGAGTTGTTTCAATCGCTCCTCGCCGGGACCGGCAGCGCCACCTTCGAATTGATCCGCGGCCTCTACGATGACCAGAACGAGAATCGGCCTCCCTACGTGCTCCGCTATCGGGGCATTCCGACGTATCCTTCTCCCCAGGCGTTCCAGCTGTTCTCGACCTATTTTGCGCCTGAAGCTTCCGGAGGCGGCGATCCTCTCTCGCTGTTTATGGACCCGGCCCGCTCAGCCGAAGTCACGTGGCGGCCACGACCGGACTCTCCGCACCGCTGCTTCGATACAGGCCAGGGGTTATGCGTCACCGTCTCGGCAGGCGCGGTCACGAAGGTCACCAGGCAGGACGACGCAGCCGCGCTCCCGTTCGGCCGTCCCAGGAAAGACGGCGTTGCGCCCGGAGGCCGGATGGTGGGGACAACCAAGACGGCGTTGCAGCTCCAGGACGGAGATCACCGAGAGGAACTTCCGCTTCGGCCGGAATGGGGCGTTACGCGCGCGAATCCGCTGCCCGAACGGTCCGCGTCGGCCCTCACGTGGCGAACTCTGTTCCGGGTGGGAATGCCCGCGCTCGACGCCAAGCGCGCTTATTTCGCCGTGCCCATCTACCCCGATGATGACACCATGGTAGACGACGCGATGACCCAACCGCTCGCGTTGGAGCATATCCTGGACTACCTCGAACGCCTGTCCGGCGCGCCGGGAAGATCAGGGCCTTCCGAGAGCGTGCTCATCCACGACTGCGACCTCCTTCTGTCGGAACTCATCGACTGTGCAGGCGCCAAGGACCACAC
>CAZMPH010000142.1:2562-2822 GCA_964568195.1 uncultured Nitrospirales bacterium
GTCAGGCCCAGCGCTTGTGGGACCAGGCCACGGCGTCCGGACAGCTTCCCGCCCTCCGGCGCGTCACCTTTCTTCCAGCCGACCGCCACCAGGACGCCGCGTACGCCCAGTCATACGGGATGATCCACCGATGGATTCCGTTCGAGTGGTACCGGCGACGGGCCGATTGCGAGAGGAGTCTGGCAATCGTGTCGAAAGCGCTCGCCTCGGGCGGCCACGCCGTTCTCGTCGGGCCGCCCTGGCTGGGGGAGGCCTGCTCC
>CAZMPH010000142.1:2832-4770 GCA_964568195.1 uncultured Nitrospirales bacterium
TCTCTTCAACTGCTGGGCTCGGACCTGATTGCCGAGACCGCCGGCGTTCGCATGCACCGGTCCATCCTGCCGAAGGCGCGGATCAACCCGGAAGCCACGTTGTATCTCCTCCAAAAGATGTAGGGGTGGTTTGCGAACCGCCCCTACTTGACTGCCGTAGGCAGCCGCTTTACCCTGCCCACATGGCGAATATCTGGAATACGTGGAACCGCGAGCACTATGTGAGCCTGGTTCCGTGGACCTGGATCGAGCTGGAAAGCGCGGAACCGCCCGGCCCCTTTCCCTTCATCGGCGGCGTCGCTCCCGAGGTGGCCGCCGGCCTGCACGAGGCCCACAGCCTCATGCAGAGCGCCATTGACACCGCGATCAGCGACGTCTTCGCCCACCGGGGTCCGCTCGACGATCCGGGCCGCCGGGCAAGGCTGGAAGACGCCTATGCCGAGGTGGTCCGCTCGCGCCCTCACCTGAGCGCGCACATCCGGTGCGGGCGAAAGCCGGACGGCACGTTCCAGTGGGAATATCCGCATGATCCCGCAAAGTCGGCGATGATGCGCTACGGGGGGCTCCGTGTGTTCAATGCCGTCGTGCGACAGGCCGTGCCGTTCGGCTTCGATCAGACGCCCTCGCCGACCATCGGGAAATTCATCGGCCTGCTGGACGGCACCCACCAGGCGAGTGAGCTCCGAACGGCGGCGGAAGCCTTCGGTTCCGCCCACGCGGGAACCCTGACCAAATTCCTGGAAATTCTGAACGGCATACAGGCCTTGGCGGCCTCCCCGCGCTCGTCGCTGCACGCGCACTGGCTCTCCGCCACGCAAGACCGCGACGTCATCTATCTCGGCCATGCGGCCCTGCTGTATCGGCAGAAGGATCAATTCTTCCTCTTCGACCCCTGGCTGATGCCCTGGCTGGCCGAATCGCCGATTCCCTCGCTCTGGGGCTCGCTGCTGCCGCGCCCGTCCGCCATCTTCCTCACGCACGACCACGACGATCACGTGGACCCGCGGACGCTGCTCACCATGCCGAAGGACGTCCCGGTCATCGTGCCGAGCCGGAAGAATCGCCGCGCGCTGTACTACGATTACCCGTCGATCCTGCGCGAATTGGGGTTCACCCGCGTCATCGAGCTGGCTCACGGCGAGACCTTTCCCTTCGAAGGCGGCGGCGTCGCCTCGGTCCCGTTTTACGGCGAGGACCCCTGCGACATCGAAATGCCGCGGAACTGCTACCTGGTTTCCGATCGTGGCCGCAATGTGCTGGCGCACGTGGACAGCGGCCCGACAAACGCCGGCCGTTCGGCCTTGACGGAAGGCGTCATCGAACGGCTGGTAAAGGACCACGGGCCGATCGCCACTCTCTTCGCGTCCCAGCAGCAATTGAAGGAGCTGCGCACCTACGCCGCGCACGCGTGCCTCGCCCCTCCGGGAACGTGGCTGGAGGCCGGGGAGAACGGGTACTTGACCAACAGTTACCTGGCGGAATTGGCCGTGACCGCCAAGGCGCGGCTGTTCGTGTCCTATGCCACCGGCGGGGCCGACTGGTATCCGGATCACCTGTCCTTCACGTTCAGCCGGCGAAACCCCGCCCGCACCGCACTCCTGACCGCCCACTGGGAGCCGCCGGAAGCGCTCAAAGACAAGCTGGCTCCGGCGGGCTGCGGCTACCATTACGCCCACGCGCTCGACATCTTCCGAGGCACGCCCGACGGCGGCACGACGGTGGTCTCCACCGGCGAGACGCTGTTCCCGCTCAATCTCTACCGGCTCGACCACGGCGACCCGCCGTTCATGAAGAAACGGTAAGGGGACTGTCCCCCTTCCGACTGGGGACTGTCCCCGTCTTGCCCATGCAAGAAGATCTTGAAAAGGCTCTTGCGCTCTTCGAACTCACCGAGCCCTTCACGCGGGAAGATTTAGACAGGAAAAAGCAGGAACTGCT
>CAZMPH010000143.1:0-4759 GCA_964568195.1 uncultured Nitrospirales bacterium
GACCTCATCGCCCAGCATGGGTTGACGGAAGAGGAGTATCAGAAGATTGTTGCCGTTCTGGGGCGGGAGCCGAACCTCACCGAACTGGGAATGTTCTCGGTGATGTGGAGCGAGCACTGCTCGTACAAGAGTTCCCGCGCCTTCCTCAAGAAGCTTCCCACGGAAGGCCCGCACGTGGTGCAGGGACCCGGCGAGAACGCCGGCGTCGTGGACATCGGGGACGGCCTCGTGGCGGTCTTCAAGATGGAGAGCCACAACCACCCCTCGTTCATCGAGCCCTACCAGGGCGCGGCGACGGGTGTCGGGGGCATTCTCCGCGACATCTTCACGATGGGCGCACGGCCGATCGCTCTACTGGACTCCCTGCGGTTCGGCCCGCTGGATAATCCGAAAAACCGTTACCTCTTCAGTGGCGTGGTTTCTGGCATCGCGGGCTACGGCAACTGCATGGGTGTGCCCACCGTCGGTGGCGAAGTCTACTTCAACGAGATTTACAACCACAACCCGCTCGTGAACGTCTTTTGTCTCGGCATCGCCCGGAAGGACCGGATCTTCCGGGGGCGCGCCGCCGGCGTGGGCAACCCGGTGCTCTACATCGGGTCCAAGACGGGACGCGACGGCATCCACGGCGCGACGATGGCCTCGGACGCCTTCGATGAAGGATCGGAATCCAAACGGCCGACCGTGCAGGTCGGAGACCCGTTCACGGAAAAGCTCCTACTGGAGGCCTGTCTCGAGCTCATGGAGGAAGACCTCCTGGTCGGGATCCAGGACATGGGCGCTGCGGGGTTGACGAGCTCTTCCTGCGAGATGGCGTCGCGCGCTGGCACCGGCATCGAGCTGGAACTGGCAAACGTGCCGCGACGCGAGCAGGGCATGACGCCGTACGAGGTGCTGCTCTCGGAATCGCAAGAACGGATGCTGCTCGTGGCGAAGCCCGGACGGGAAGGGGCGGTGCTGGACATCTGCAAGAAATGGGACGTGGATGCCGCCGTCATCGGTCGCGTCACGGGAGACGGGTTTCTCCGGGTCAAGGAAAAAGGTGTGGTGGTCGCCGAGGTGCCCGCGCGTGCGCTGGCGGATGACGCGCCCAAGTACGAGCGACCGGCAGCGGCGCCTCCGTACCAGGATCACTTGCAGTCCCTGCCGCTCGAACTGATCCCCGAGCCCAAGGACTGCCAGGCCGTGCTCGAAACGCTCCTGGCCTCTCCCACGATCGCCCATAAAGGATGGGTCTTCGAGCAGTACGACCACATGGTCCAGACCAACACCCTGCTCAGACCAGGATCGGACGCCGCGGTCCTGCGGATCAAAGGGACGGACAAGGCGCTGGCCGTGACGGCGGACTGCAACAGCCTCTACTGCGTGCTCAATCCGTACATCGGCGCGGGCATCGCTGTCGCCGAGGCCGCGCGCAATCTCGTCTGCTCCGGCGCCCGGCCGCTGGCCCTGACCGATTGCCTCAATTTCGGGAACCCCGAGCGGCCGGACATCATGTGGCAGTTCATCCTGGCCGTCGAGGGGATCGCCGACGTCTGCAAGGCCTTGAAGATTCCGGTGGTGAGTGGGAACGTAAGCTTCTATAATGAAACTCGCGGACTGTCCATCTACCCGACGCCGGTCATCGGAATGGTCGGGCTGATTGAAAAGGCCGACCGCGCCGTTTCGCAGGGGTTCAAAGCTGAAGGAGATGCGATCCTGTTGCTGGGAGAGACCGGCGAGGAGCTTGGCGGGACCGAGTATCTGCGAGCCGTCCATCACCGGGAGCAGGGGACGCCCCCCATGCTCAATCTCGACCGGGAAGTCGCGCTGCAGGCCATCACGCTCAAGGCGATCGAGCAGGGTCTGGTCCAATCCGCGCACGACTGTTCGGAAGGCGGCTTGGCCGTCGCGCTCGCCGAGTGCTGTCTGTCCGCGCCGACCGGCCCACTGGGAGCGGACGTCACGCTTGATGCCAAGGGCCTCCGCAGGGACAGCCTCCTGTTCGGCGAGTCCCAGTCCCGTATTATCCTGTCCGTCAAATCCGGAGATCTCGATGTTCTCAGAGCGTTAGCCTCTGAAGCTGATGTGCCGCTTTCAATTCTTGGCTTCGTCGGCGGCCCGAAGCTGACCGTCTCCATCCGGGACGAGCGGGGCCGGGCGAACGTTTGGATTGAGCGTCCGTGCCGTGATCTTGATATAATCTGGCGAGGAGCCCTCCGGTCGGCTCTTGAATCCCCTCGGGAGGCTGAACGAGGACCCGCATGAACGAGATCAGCGCTCTCATCACCCCCGACAAGTTCCACGACGAGTGCGCCGTGTTTGGTGTGCACGGGCACAAGGAAGCGGCCAACCTCACCTATCTCGGCCTCTACGCCCTCCAGCACCGCGGCCAGGAAAGCTCCGGCATCGTCTCCAACGACGGCACCCAGTTCCATGTGGAAAAGGCGATGGGGTTGGTGGCCGACGTCTTTACCAAGGACCGGCTGAAGCGTCTGCCCGGTCGGTCGGCGATCGGGCATAACCGATACTCCACGGCCGGCTCGAGCGATCTCAAGAACGCCCAGCCGCTCGTCGTCAACTTCGCCTTCGGCAACCTGGCCCTGGCCCACAACGGCAACCTGATCAACGCGCAAATGCTCCGCAGCGAGCTCGAGGCCTACGGCGCGATCTTCCAGTCCACGACCGACAGCGAAGTGATCGTCCATCTCATCGCCCTGTCCCGCCAGAGTCTCCTGATGGACCGGATCTTCGACGCGCTGAACCAGGTGCGCGGGGCGTTCTCGATCACGCTTCTGACGGATAACGGCATGGTGGCGGCACGCGACCCGTGGGGCTTCCGGCCGCTATGCCTGGGCAAGGTCAAGGACGCCTGGGTCGTGGCCTCCGAGACCTGCGCATTTGATCTCATCGGCGCCGAGACGGTCCGCGACATCGAACCGGGCGAGTTGATTTACGTGGACGAGAAGGGTCTCCAGTCCTTCCATCCCTTCCCCAAGGTCAAACCGGCGATGTGCATCTTCGAGCATATTTACTTCTCCCGTCCGGACAGCAAAATCTACGGGAGCAACGTCTATTCATCCCGGCGGGCGTTTGGCCGCCAACTGGCGAAAGAATCCCACGTGCCGGCCGACATGGTCATCGCAGTCCCGGATTCCGGCGTGCCCGCCGCGCTCGGCTATGCCGAAGCGGCACACATCCCCTTCGAGCAGGGCCTGATCCGCAACCACTACGTGGGCCGGACCTTTATCGAGCCCGAGCAGCGCATCCGCCACTTCGGGGTCAAGGTCAAGCTGAACGCCGTGCGGGAGGTCCTGGAAGGGAAGCGGGTGGTGGTCGTGGACGATTCCATCGTGCGGGGGACCACGAGCCGAAAGATCGTGAAAATGCTCCGCCACGCGGGGGCGAAGGAAGTGCACATGCGGATTTCCTCGCCGCCGGTCCTGTCGCCGTGCTTCTACGGGATCGACACGCCGACCAAAAAGGAGCTGATCGGCGCGACGCATACGATCGAGGAGATCCGCAAGTACATCACCGCCGATTCGCTCGCCTACCTGAGCCTGGAAGGGCTCCTGGCCGCCGCGCCGGGAGACGGGGAGCGCTACTGCAACGCCTGCTTCACCGAAAACTATCCGATTCCCTTTACCAAAGCCGAGGAGATGCAGTTGGGTCTCTTTGACCATCCGTGAGAGCGTTTTTCTCGCGGATCAGCCGCGGCTTCGTCATCTTCCTGGCCGTCTTTCAACTGCTCCTGCTCTATGCCTGGGCCGTCGAGCCGAACTGGATCGAGGTCACCCGGCACGAGGTCTGGTTCAAGAACCTGCCGGAGGAATTCGACGGCCTGGTCGTGGCGCACCTGTCGGACCTGCACATGCGCGAGTACGGCGCCCGCGAACGGCGCGTGCTTGAAAAGCTGGCAGAAGCCAACCCGGGCGTGATCGCCGTCACGGGTGACTTCACGCTGGAGGGGAGCGATCCCTCCGCGATCCGCCGCTTTCTCGAGGACCTCCGCAAGCAGAAGCCCGCCTTCGGGATCTGGGCGGTGCTCGGCAATCACGATCACTGGTATCCCCCCGCGGCAAGCGACAAGGCGGTCCGGAAATTCTTTTCCGACGCAGGCGTCGCCCTGCTGGTCAACGAATGGGGGCGGATCGGGAAAAATCTGGATACTCTAACGATGGTCGGGGTGGACGATCCCTTCACCGGCTCTGACAACCTGGGCGACGCGCTACGAGGCACGCAGCGGACGCCGTTTGCGATCCTGCTGACGCATTCTCCGCAAATGTTCATGAAGGCCGATCTCACCAAGTTCGATCTAGTACTGACCGGGCATACCCACGGGGGACAGGTCCGCCTGCCGGGACTCGGCCCGCTGTGGCTGCCGGCCGGCAGCGAGGGCTACGACGCCGGCTGGTTCTACGGGGTGAACACGCAGATGTACGTGACGCGGGGAGTGGGGACGAGCATCCTGCCGATCCGATTCCTCTGCCGGCCGGAGATCGCCCTGATTACGCTGAAACGCACCGTATCGAAGGGCTAGGCTCAATCCTCCAGCGTCGAGATGTCGCCAGGGTTCTGGCCGAGCTCCTTGGCCTTGAGCACCCGGCGCATGATCTTGCCCGACCGGGTTTTGGGGAGGCTGGAGACGATCTCTATTTCCCGTGGCACGGCGATCTTCCCCAGTTCGTGCTTGACGTGATCCTTCAGTTGCTGGATGAGTTCATGGGATTCTTGAAAGCCCTGCTTTAAGATCAAAAAGGCCTTGATGGACTCGCCGGCG
>CAZMPH010000144.1:0-4758 GCA_964568195.1 uncultured Nitrospirales bacterium
CCGGGTATGCACCGGCCGCCCTGGACATCGCCGTTGAGGACATCGATCCGGCGCAAGTGACAGCCGCGTCATTCGTCGGAATCTCGGTGCCGATGCACACGGCCCTCCGCCTCGGTGTGCGGGTCGCCGGGATGGTTCGCCAAATCAATCCGACTGCGCACATCTGTTTCTATGGGCTGTACGCCTCCATCAATGCCGAATACCTTCTCCAGAAGGCGTCGCTGGCAGACACGGTGATCGGGGGCGAGTACGAGGCGCCGCTGATGCATCTGATTGCCGCACTGGACCGAGGGGAACCGGATGTCTACGATCTGGCGGGCGTGAGCTGCCTCGCGAAGCCTGACGGCGAGGCTCGTATGGCGGCGCCGTATTTGGAACGGGCGCCGCGCCTCTTTCCGCCCGCCAGCCGTAGCCGGCTCCCCTCGCTGGACAAGTACGCCAGGCTTGAGCAGGACGGCAAACGGCATCTCGCCGGCTACGTGGAAGCCAGCCGAGGCTGCCTGCACCGGTGTCTCCATTGCCCGATCGTTCCGGTCTATCAAGGCCGGTTCTTTCTGGTCCCGGAAGACGCTGTCTTGGAGGACATCCGGCGGCAAGTGGAAGCAGGCGCGAAACATATGACGTTCGGTGATCCCGACTTTCTGAACGGGCCCGGCCATTCGCTCAAAATCGTGCGCGCGATGCACGCCGAGTTCCCTGCGATCACCTTCGACTGCACCGCCAAAATCGAGCATCTTCTCAAGCATCAGGCGATCCTTCCGGACTTGGCTGCGCAGGGCTGCATCTTCATCATTTCCGCGGTGGAATCATTCAGCGACGACGTGCTGTCGAAGCTCGAAAAGGGGCATACGCGATCGGACGTCACCGCCGCCCTCAGCCTGCTCCGTTCGGCCGGTATCGCGCTTCGGCCCTCGCTGGTGCCGTTCACGCCGTGGAGCACGGTCGAGGATTATCTCGAACTGTTCGATCTCATGGAGCGGCATGACTTGATCGACGCCACGGATCCCGTGCAGTACAGCATACGGCTGCTGATTCCGCCAGGCTCCGCGCTGCTGAAACGCTCCGATATCCGCTCGTTGATAGGCCCCCTGGATCAGGCCGCATTCCAATATCCATGGACGCATCCCGATCCCTGCATGGACACGTTGCACCAGGCGGCGAGCATTGCCGTCGAACACGCCGCGAACACCGGCGAAGAACAGGATGTGACGTTTGATCGCCTCCGGTCCATGGCGTATGATATCGCCGGTCGAACGCCGCCCCACGTCTCCACGCGTGCACCTCACCGGCGGCGGCCGCCACGGCTGACCGAGGCATGGTTTTGCTGCGCCGAACCGACTGAAGGGCAGCATCGTCCTCTCCGGATGCAGGAACATGACGGCGTGTCGGCGACTCTGCCGGGTTCAGATGGTTGGTCTGCGTGACATGGAAGGAAATCGGTGATGGAACTGGCGGTGCAAGGAACGCTGTTGCAGGAACTGCTGAATCTCGAACTGCCGCCCGTGGCGATTGCGTTCCGGGACGCCGCTCCGCCGAACGTGTCTCGCATCGAGTCGCCGCAGCCCGCCGGATGCGGGTACTGGCGTCTGGCTGCCAAAGGGAAAATCTTCTACACCGAGGCCGCGGATCACTATACCTGTCCGGTCGGCGCGCATACTCATGGCGTTGAACTACCCGCGCAGGTGGCCGCAGAGTTGAACGCGGTCGTCCAAACAATGGTCGGCATTCAGTACATCACGATGGAGGAGATCCAAAAGATTCCGCGCCGCCGGGACCCGTTTCGACTGGCGCTGTATGCTCCGCTCGCCGAAGCTCCCTTTGAACCGGATGTCGTCTTGGTGCGCGGAACCGTGAAGCAACTGATGCTGCTTGCGGAGGCATCCCAGGCAGCCGGCGTAGCCGCGGGAGGAGCCACAATGGGCCGGCCCACCTGCGCCGTGCTTCCCCAAACGCTGCAGTCCGGCCATGCCGCGGCAAGCTTCGGCTGCATCGGAAACCGAGTCTATACCGGGTTGGGAGACGACGAGGGCTATTACTGTCTCCCCGGATCCAAGGTCGTAGAGGTGGTCACCAAGCTGACTGCAGTGGCCGAGGCAAACCGTCAGTTGGAAAGTTTCCACCGTAATCGGGTCGGTTCAAAAACTTAGAAAGCCCAGCGGGTGCCACGGCTCTTGCTGCTCCTCCCGACAACGACCTACCGCGCTGAGGCGTTTCTCGATGCCGCGCGGAAGCTCGATCTCGATGTGACGGTCGGATCGGACACAGAAGCGGACCCGCCGCCTTCGGCCGGATTTTTGCCGCTTAATTTTCGGAACCTCCAAAACGCGCGCCGTACTGTTCTCGCCTTTGCCGTGAAGTATCCCATCGCCGCAGTCGTCGGCGTGGACGACAATTCAGCGCTCATCGCCGCGGGGCTCGCCGAAACGCTGGGGCTTCCGCACAATTCCGTGGAATCCGTTGCGGCTGCGAGAAACAAACGGCGAATGCGCGAGCTGTTGCGGCAACACGGCGTGCCTGCCCCGCAACACACTGTCTTTTCCGTTGAGGAGGACGCCGGCGAGGCGGCCGGCAAGGTCCGCTATCCGTGCGTGGTCAAACCGCTCATCCTGTCCGCGAGTTGCGGCGTCATTCGCGCAAACAACCGCGAGGAATTCGCGGCGGCCTTCCAACGGGTCGGTCTGCTCCTTGAACGATTGGGACTGCGGAGCCGGGACGAAGCCGGAGGATCCATTCTGGCTGAGGATTTCGTACCCGGCCAAGAAGTCGCGCTTGAGGGGCTGTTGAGGCACGGCGAGCTTCGGGTGCTGGCTCTGTTCGATAAACCGGACCCGCTGAACGGGCCGTTTTTCGAAGAGACGGTCTACGTCACCCCGTCACGGCGGTCCTCGACGATACAGGCGGAGATCGCCGCGCGCGCGGCTGAGGCGGCGAAGGCGCTTGGGCTGCAAGAGGGACCGATTCACGGCGAGTTCCGGGTCAATGATCGAGGCGTCTGGGTCATCGAAATGGCCGCGCGCTCGATCGGCGGCCGGTGTTCCCGGGCATTGCGTTTTGCAACCGATATGTCGCTGGAGGAATTGATCCTGCGGCACGCGCTCGGCATGGAGATGCCCGCGTGCGAGCGCGAGCGGCAGGCCGCCGGAGTGATGATGCTGCCGATCCCACGCAGTGGGACCCTGATTGAGACCGGAGGAGAGGCCGACGCGCTCGAAGTGCCGGGGATTGAAGAAGTGGCGATCACCGCGCAGCCCGGCGACTCTCTCGTCCCGCTGCCCGAAGGCACACGCTATCTTGGTTTTATGATTGCCCGGGCGGACAGTCCTGAAGCGGTTGAAGCGGCGCTGCGCGAAGCGCATCGAAGACTGAGATTCGTAATCGCCGATGCACCGCAGGCGGCTGGTTCGAAGACGATCAGGTTTTAGGACTTCTTGTTGATCTCCGACGCCATCTTTCTCGACCAATCCTCGAGGCTCTGACCTTGGGCGGTGACATCCGTCGTACCCGTCATATCGTGGACCCGCACACCCTCCGCCTCTTCCCCATTGCCTTTGAGGTTCTTCTTGATGAACTCAATCTCGGTGTCGAAGCGCTCGGGCGCGACCGCGAGAATGCGCGTAATGCGCCACTTGGTGGTCGGATTGCCGTCGGCATCGAGGTCGCACGCATAGTGCACAATGTCGAGTTTTCCGCTCGGAAGGGTCTTGGCGAGCATGCGATAGGTGGAGCCTTTGTCGGAACGGATCAGCGCCGCCTTGTATAACCGTTCCCCTTTATCGGGATCCACGGCAATTGAGGTTAGATCTTCAACGGCCTTCGTCGCGACCTCCGGTGATGTGTCCACTTCTCCCATGATGATCCCTCCTGTTCGAATGGACTGACGGCAGTCAAAAGCCTAGCAGAACGTCCTGAGGCCGACAAGATGCCGAGAGGTATACAATAGCACAGGACGCAACCGTAAGCGACCTGCCCCCCGTAAACCGGTCAAGGGCTCTTCGCAATGTGTATAACTAAATATTCAAGGTGGTACAACGCCTGGGGGCAGGTCAGTATTGAAAAAGGAAACGCGGTTTAGGAATCCGTCAGTCCCATAAGTGCGCGTAGTTGCCAAGAGAAAAGTGAAAGGAGTAGACTGATCCTCAAGGAAGGGCCTTTTTTTGTATCAATGAACATCCGGAAGGAGGTTGCCATGAAACAGGTTTTACTTTCTGTGGGGCTCGTCCTCGGGCTCCTCATTCTTGCAGTGGCTTGCGACTACGGCAAGTCCGGCGGTGGAACGCCGACAGCAGATTCAGCGCTCATGTCCCCTGCCAGTTCGGCCGGACGGATGGACAACGATGAAGGCGTCGGACACTATAAGCAAGGCCACTGGGATGTGTCTGAAGGCCACTTCCGCAAGGCCACGAAGGCCGATCCCAACCTGGCTGAGGCCCACTACAATCTTGGTCTGACGCTCGACAAGATGGGCAAGCATGAAGAGGCGACGACTGAATTCAAGAAGGCGGCCGAGCTGGCCCCAACAACCCCAGCGATAAAGGATTCGGCGATCCTGAAGAAACACATTGCGATGTAGGATTTGTCAGCGGAATCTCACAAGCGGATTAAAACGAGCTGTAAAAGGGTTTCGTCCAGAATTTTCTTACGCCTGGCCAAGGTGAGGGTCGCGGGTTTAAATCCCGTTTCCCGCTCCAATTTTCTTCTTTCTCGTGGAAAAGTGAGGGTGGTGCGCCCGGCAGGACTTGAACCTGCGGCCTGCGGGTT
>CAZMPH010000145.1:0-4753 GCA_964568195.1 uncultured Nitrospirales bacterium
CCGACATCCACGCCCGTTCCGAACGTAATCCCCACCACGCCAACGTCAGCAGCAACAACAGCACGATATTGGATTGCCCCAGCGCCAGGCTTTCCATCAGCGGCTGATAATTCAGCATGACGAACAACGCCACAGCCACCTGGAACGGCGAAGCCTCCCCGTGCCGATGGATGCAGAACCAGAGCACAAGCACGAGACACGCCTGGCTTGCGAGCAACCACCCGATCGCCGCGGCGCGAAAGGGGAGATGGACCCAGGGCTGCATGAGCAGATAGAACAGTGGCGGGTAATTGGCCGCGGCTCCTGCCCGCCGAAGATTGAGCATTGCGTCGACCGTCCCCACAGCCTGAGGATCAAACGGATTCATGCCGAGCGAGACGATGGTGGCATACGTATAATAGTGGGCAAAATCGATGAAGGGCGCCTCGGCAACTACCTTCGCAAGATCGTGGCCGTACCGGAACAGGCTGAACGCGACGACTACCACCACTAACAACAGGAGCGCGTGAGTCCCTGAACGCGCCGAACGCTCGGCCGCTTGAGGTTCGATCGCCCGAACCGCTTCAAGGCAGGCGGCACATGCGGAGGCCCGGCCCTTCAGCGCCTCCCCTTTGTTCACGAGCAGCCGCGCTGCCAGCGTAAATAACAGGCGACGAACCTCCAACTCCCACAAGGCGACCCAGCGGGCTACCGATCCGCCCCACCCGGGAAAGTGCTTGTCGAAGTACAGCATCCGGCTCTTGTACGATTCGCCGAGCATCCGCTCCGGAACCTGCTCCGTACTCTTCCCCCAATTGTGCGTGGCGGACGGCTCCGCCAAGTATCGCAACCGGTACCCCGCCTCCCAGATTCGTTTGCACAGGTCCATGTCCTCACTGTACATAAAAAACCGCTCGTCGAACCCTCCGAGCGAGGCAAAAAGGTCCCGTCGAACCAACATACATGCGCCCCCTCCCCATGCCACATCACGTGTACGCAAGTGTGCCTTCAGGGTCGCGCGCAGCAGCCAACGATGGAATACCGGACGATGGTACACGGCATACCGGAGAGAAGAGAGAAAAAACAGATCGCCGAGCTGGGACCAGGGAGACGGAAACGACTCGTGCACGGACGGTTGCAAGGATCCATCCGGATTCAAAATCCGGCACAACACCATACCGATCGAGGCATCCCGATCCAGCTCGGCAACCATGGCCTTGAGAGAATCGGGTTGCAGTTCGCAATCGCTGTTCAGAATCAACAGCGCCCTGCCTCGGCTGGCATTCGCCCCGATATTGTTGGCGCGGCCGTAGCCGACGTTGTCCCGGTTCTGGATCACTCGGACCTGGGGAAACTGCTCTGCCAGCATCGTCTGGGACCCGTCGGTGGACCCATTGTCCACCACGATGATCTCCACGGCCAGCTTCTCGGCTGCTTCGGGAACGGCACGAAGGCAGCGGGCCAGGTAGTCCCGCGTGTTCCAGCTGACGATGATGATCGAGACGTCAGGCAGGGACACCGATGTCATCGCAGGCTCCCTGGCCGGACGGCTTTCCCGGCTTCGATATGAATGATCCCGCCCCGTCTGAACAGACTCCGAAGCGGCGCGCACACCGTCAAGCCGAGATCGAGCCACCGGATCACACGCGCCACGAGTTTGCGCGTGCGGGTCAGTTTCCGGTCCTCAAGAAAATACAACACGCTCCGGGACAGGATAGTCGGATGATGCTGCTGCCACAGCCGCGTCACCTCAAATCCATTCCGCACCAGAAGCGTCCGAATCGTGCCCAGGGAAAAAAGGAAAAAGTGGCGCGGGGTGTCCAGACCGAACCAGCTGCCCTTAAAGAGACGGGCTTCCCAGCTCTCGATATTGGGGGTACGCAGCATGAGGATGCCGTCAGGCTTGAGAATCCTGTGTATCTCCTGGAGCGCGCCGGGAGGATTCGAGAAATGTTCGATGACATGCCACATCGTCACGACATCAAAATAGCCTTCCGAAAATGCGCATTCTTCGAGCGGACCCGGCAGGACCGTTAATCCGAGCACCTCTTGTGCGTAAGATCGGCTGTTTCGGCCTGGCTCGACCCCATAGCATGACCAACCAGTCCTCGCAAGAAAAGCCAGGTATCCTCCGCTCCCGCATCCGATATCCAGCACCCGCCCGCCGGGACGCCATCGCGGGACCTGCCTGAGGAGCGATCGAAGCGGCAGCGTGAGTGCCTTCCGCAGCAGACGCAGGGGGCGCGGGATGGCCGGCGATTCCGGCTCATACCCGAACCAATCCTCCGCCACCAGCCGTTTCAGACGCTGGCGGAAGACCCGGGCGGATGCGACAGGGGTGACATAATCCGGATAGTACTGCCCCATCTCCTCCGCTTTCGGGCGAGGATGGAGAACGACCAGGCCGCATCCTGTGCACCGCCAATAGCTGAAACGGCCGGGCCCCCGGAATTGTTTGTCGGTCGCCTCCCAGGCTCGCTCGAAGGTGCTCACTCCGCAGAGCAGGCAGACCGGAACCGCGTCGACCGGGCCGCTCAACGGCTCAGGCGCCGCGCATGATCGATTCATAGACCTCTAGCGTGCATGCGACATAGCGTTCGATGGTGAACTCAGCCTGAACTCTGGCAACGCCGTTTTGTCCAAGCCTCGCGCGCAGCCGGGGATCGTCGATTAAGACGCCGATGGCGTCGGCCAGCGCCTCAGGATTCCGTGGCGGGATCAGGATGCCCTCCATCCCGTCCCTGACGATCTCCGGCGTGCCGCCGGTGTTCGTGGCGGCGACGGCGGTGCCCGACGCCATAGCTTCGAACAGTACCCTGCCGCAGGGCTCCGCGTCGGAGGCCAAGACCAGAACGTCGAGGTCACGCATGATTTGGGGGATATCACGGCGGTACCCCACGAATCGAATGCGATCATCAAAACCGGCCTCCTTTACCCGGCGGCGAAGCTCGTCAATGCGCCATGCGTCTTCCGGGAACACGGTATCCCCGATGACGAAAAACCGAGTGGCATAACCCCGTGTGAGCACCCGAATCGCGCCCTCAACGAATACGTCATGCCCTTTGCCCAGGCCGATCCGACCCACAATCCCCACAACCGTGACATCGTGGGGCACTCCCATTTCTCGCCGGAATGGCCCGCCAGATTGTCCAGGGTGGAATTCCCGGGTATTCACGGCATTCAAAATGGTCACCGATTTCTCCCACGCCGGACTGCCGCGAAACCGCTCACGGATCGCATCCGAGTTGCAAATGATGCGTGTGGCAAGTCGGGCCAGCGCGCGATCGACATCCCACATCCGTCCATATACGAGATTGCGGGCATGCCAGACGGCAGGGACGCCGGTGAGCCGTCCCGCGATGCCCGCGCAAACGTTGGTCTGAGGGCCGTTGGCGTGCAGCAGGTCTATCCGGTGATCGCGAATCAGCGTGAGGAGCCGCCTCACGGACTTCAGCACTCCCATGAAATCCCGCAACGGACCAAACGGAATCCGCAACACAGGAATCCCCTCCCGCTCAAGCGCCTCCGAAAATGGACCGGCCGACGGCAGAGCAAAAAAGGGCGTCACCTGCCCGCGATCCAGATGACGGAGCAGGAGCAGCAGGCTGTTTTCCGCCCCGCTGAGCTGCATGACGTGGTGCAGGTAGAGGACTCTGATGGGCGGCACTCCTCTAGGTCGCGGCGGCCCGGCACAACACCTCTTCATACTGGGAGGCAATATGGTCCCAGTTGAACAGAGCCGCAGCGCGTAGCCGTCCGGATTCGCCCAGCCGGGACCGTAAGGCGTCATCTCCCGCCAACCTGACCATGGCATCCCCAAAGTCGCGCCAATTCCCTGTCTCGACCAGCAGCCCCGCTTCACCCAGGATTTCAGGGATCGCCGTGTTGCGCACCGTGACAACGGCCCGACCATAGCTCATGGCTTGCGCAACGACAAGGCCGAAGGTCTCGAAGGTGGAATGGAATACAAACGCATCGCAGGCCAGGAAATACGATCCGAGCTTCTCAGACGGGATGTAGCCGACAAAACGGACCTGTTTCTCAATCCCAAGTTCGGCGGCCAATTCCCGCAGCTTCGCTTCTTCAGGCCCCTTTCCACCGATCATCAAGACGCCGGCATACCCGCCGTCAAGGTAGTGTCGCATCGCTCGTAGCACGGTCCCCACTCCTTTCTCCGGCGCGAGCCGCTGAAGGGCGAAAAATAGCGGTTCTCCTTGCGGGATGCCCAGGGATCGCCGAAGCGCGATTCCGTCTCCCGGCGGCGGAGGGATCTGCACACCATTATAGACCACCTGCCCACGCCCATCGCCGTGCCTATACAGGGCTTTTCGACAATAATGCGATACGTAGGTCACGTCCGTGACAAGCCTCACAAGCGCGCGCTGCCACCACCGCCAAAGGACCGGGACGCCTGGACCCGGCACATCACGGCCGTTCAGGGTGATCACCGTGGGTACCCCCCACCACCATTCCGCTACCACCCCAGCCATACCGGTCGGCATCACATAGTGCACATTCAGGACATCCGGGCGAAACCTCCGGGCAACGTCCCGTACCGCGCCAACGGCGGACAGGGAAAAGGGCGGGATCGCGCCTCCGGTCAACCGGTGGCCGGGAATGCGCATGAAAGACACGCGATCGTGGTACCGCTCGACGGCGAAGGGGACGGCGGACGCATACTCTTCGCTCGCCTGGTCCCGGAGCACGTTGTCCGCCAGATAAGGGGTGAGTAGGAGGATCTCATGGCGCCCCGCCAATCGCCGGAACACCTCGA
>CAZMPH010000146.1:0-4716 GCA_964568195.1 uncultured Nitrospirales bacterium
GCACCTGTTTCTACGCGACCGATATCCACAAGCGTGGTCTGGGCAAGGGCGTGCGCGACAACAGCCTGGACCGGATCGGCGAGATCAGGGGCGAGATGCTGATGATCTGGGGCAGGCAGGACCCGCACGTTCCGCGCGAGGGGCGGGCGCTCATCTACAACGCCCTGAGCGACGCCGGCGTCCACTTCCAATGGCATGAGTTCAACGCCGCGCACGCGTTCATCCGCGACGAAGGCCCGCGCTACGATCCGGCCGCCGCGCAGATCTGCTACGGCATGGCGCTGGAGCTCTTCAAGCGCCGGCTGGGGGAGGGGGACCGCCGCGCAGCCGGTCCGGCGGGGCCGACCGAGACCAAGCATTAGGGAACGCTAGCCCGGGAACGTGAACTCGCGAAGCTCGATTTTTTCCAGCGCCTGCTTGACGAGGCCATGGACGTCCAGCCGAGACTCGGCGCGGCGGACGTCTTCCAGCTTGGCCTGGGTGGCCGGGTGGGGTGGAACGAAGAGCCGGCAACAGTCCTGGTCCGGCTCGATCGAGGTCTCGTAGGTCCCGATCTTCTGCGCCTGCTCCGTGATCTCCACCTTGTCCATGCCGATCAGCGGCCGCAGAAAGGGGATGGTCGCGGCCTCGTCCACCACCGTGAGATTACCCGCCGTCTGCGAGGCCACCTGGCCCAGGCTGTCGCCCGTCACCAGCGCCCAGCACTTGTTCTCCCGCCCGATCTCCTCCGCAATCCGGACCATCAGCCGACGGTAGAGCACGACCCGCAACGGCGCCGGCGCCGACAGGACAATCTGCCGCTGAATGTCCCCGAAGGGCACCAGATAGAGCCTGGAATGGTACTGGTGGCGGGTGAGATGCTTGGCCAGCTCTTCGGCTTTGTCGGCGGAGGCGCGGGTGACGAACGGATGGCCGTGGAAATGGATGAAGACAGCCCGGCAGCCGCGCTTCATCATGCGCCAGGCGGCGACCGGCGAATCAATGCCGCCGGACAGCAGGCAGGCCACCTTGCCGGACATGCCGACGGGCAGGCCTCCGGATCCTGGAAACCGCTCGCAATAGTAATAGGCGCTCGATCCCAGGATCTCGATGAAGATGGTCATCTCCGGATTCTTCAGGCTGACGTGAGCGCCGGTGCGCTCCACGACGGCGGCGCCGACGTGACGGTCCACTTCCATGGAGGTCAGCGGGTAGGACTTGTCGGCCCGCTTGGTGGTGACGCGGAACGTGTGGAACGGAAGGCCCTGAACGGTCTCGCAGATCGCTGCACTCATCGTGTCGATATCGTTCGACACATAATGGGCCGGGGCGAAATTGGCGAGGCCGAACGTGGCTTCGAGACGAGGCTTGATGGTGGACCACTGAGTGGGATCTTCAAGCGAGATCCTGATGCGTCCCGCCAGGCTTTCGACGTGGCAGCGGCCGATCCCACGCAGGCCCTCGCGGATGTTCCTCACGAGCCGGTCCACCAGCATGGGCCGGTTGCGGCCCTTCAGCGCGAGCTCGTGGTAATGCGCGATGACGTAATACATGACCAGCTTTGCTGGAGGCTAATGGCTAGAGGCGAGGGACTAGAGGGTAGCGAACCTTCCTCCCTTGCCCCTGGCCTCGTGCCTCTAGCCCAATGATTCCAGGTACCTTTCGCAGTCGATGGCGGCCATGCAGCCGGAGCCCGCGGCGGTGACGGCCTGACGATAGATATGGTCCTGGACGTCGCCCGCGGCGAACACGCCGGGGACATTGGTCTTTGTGCCGTCGTGCGTCTTGATGTAACCCTTCTCGTCCAACGCGAACTGGCCCGCGAACAGCGTGGTGTTGGGCGAATGGCCGATCGCCACGAACACGCCGTCGCAGGGCTTCTCGGTGATCGCGCCGGTCTTCACATCCCGGAGCCGGACGCCGGTGACCAGCCGATCGCCGAGGATCTCCTCGACCGCCGCGTTCCAGATGAAGCCGATCTTCGGGTTTTTCCTGGCGCGATCCTGCATGATCTTGGACGCCCGGAGCTGGTCGCGGCGGTGGACCACCGTGACGCGCGTGGCGAACTTCGTAAGAAAGGTCGCCTCCTCCATCGCGGCGTCGCCGCCGCCGACCACGACGAGTTCCTTGCCCCGGAAGAAGAAGCCGTCACACGTCGCGCAGGTCGAGACGCCGTGCCCGAGCAGGCGCCGCTCGCCCGCCACCCCCAGCATGTTCGCGGAGGCACCGGACGTGATGATCAATGTCCGGGTTTCGATCGTCCGCTCGTCCTCGATCGTGAGAGTGAACGGCGTCCGCTTCAAATCCACGGCGGACACGTCGCCTTGCAGGAATTCGGTGCCGAACCGTTCCGCCTGGGCCCGCATCTCCTTGATAAGCTCGGGCCCCATGATGGCATGGTGAAAGCCGGGGTAGTTCTCCACATCGGTGGTGAGGGCGAGTTGGCCCCCCGCCTGCACACCTTCGATCAGCAGGGGCGAGAGGTTCGCGCGTCCCGTGTAGATCGCGGCCGTGAGCCCCGCAGGCCCTGACCCGATGATGACAACGTTCCGCATGGCTATGACTCTAGCACAGGGTGTCGGGGAGATGAAGAGGCTCGGTCAGGCCAGGCGCTTGAGATCGTCATGGATGCGCCGGACTTCGGCGCGGAGCTGCTCCATGGGAAGCGTGCCGTCGATCACGTAGTCCGCGACCTTGGCCTTCTCCGCCAGCGGCATCTGGGTGGCGATGCGCCTCCCGGCTTCTTCTGCCGAGAGGTGGTCCCGAGCCTTGAGGCGCGCCAGTTGGGTCTGCTCATCGGCGGTCACGACGATGATTTTGTCCATGCGCTTGTGAGCGCCTGCCTCGATCAGCAAGGCGGCGTCATAGACGATGACGGCATGCGGCTCTTTTCCCGCGATCTCTCGGCTCCGCTGCTCCTGCGCGACCGCCACGTACGGATGGACGATGGCGTTGAGTTTTTCGAGTTGCGCGGGATCTCCAAAGACCGCCTTGCCGAGACGATCTCGATCCAAGGTGCCGTCCGGGCGGAGCATCTCGCGGCCGAAGGACTCGACGATCTGCTGCAGGGCCGGCCGGCCCGGCGCAACGGCTTCCCGGGCCAGCACATCGGCGTCGATGAGGCGCGCCCCGCATTCCACGAACAGCCGCGAGACCGTGCTCTTGCCGGTCGCGATCCCGCCTGTCAGGCCTGCCAGCAACATGACTATCACGTTAGCACATTGCATCGCCGCGACAAAGCCCGGTACAATCGCGGCCTGTATGAGCGCGAACCTTCTCGATGAAGCGATGAACGCCCAGTTGGCCGTGGAATGGGCGCGGTTCAGGAAGTCGCTCGCCGCGGCCGGCGACATCGGCGACGTGAACCTGGAGGAGTGGCGCATCGTCCAGGATCGCGACCGGAGGGGACTGCCGCCGGCGCTGTCCGTAGCGGCGGTCCAAGGGTTGCTCACGCTGGAAAAATCAGGCCTTCGCGGGCAGGCGATCCGGGGTGGTGAGGAGACGGCGCTTCCTACCATGAAGCTGGCCGCGCAGGCTCAGGCCCATGAAGTCCGGCTTGCGGACGCGGACCACAGCGAAGCCTACGCCGTGCTCGCCTATCAGGCCGGCCGGCGCTTGGGCCTGGATGAGGCGAAGGCGGTGGTGTTCGGCGACGCCGTGGCCTATTTGATGACCGGCTGGATGCAGGCCCATGCCGAAGGCGGCAGGGCGGATAAACTGATCTATGAGTTCAAGAAAGCGGCCGGCGCGCCGCCGGAAGGCGGGTTTCTCTGGAGCCAGCTGCAGTCGCTGTCCAGCCGTAAGGGGTTCAAGGCGATGGTGGAGTTGGCTCGGCTGATGGGCACCGCGGCGTTTCGATGAGGACAAAAAGGGGACAGGCTACTTTTTTCGGTTTCAAGGCCAATCAAGGGTTTAAAAAAGTAGCCTGTCCCCTTTTTGCGGCTCTCGTTCTCGCTGGCGCAGAGGCGCTGGCTGACGGACGAGTCGTCATCGTCGCGCAGGACGGGTCCGGGGCCTATGCCGAGATCCAGGCGGCGATCGACAATGCGTTGCCGGGCGACACGATCCTCATCAAGCCGGGGCATTATCGGGAGGACGTGGTCGTGCACAGCAAGGACCGGCTGCGTCTCGTCGGCGAATCGCGCGATAAGGTCACGATCCTCGGCTTGAAACGGGTCGGCGCGTTCCGGATCGGCAAGTGGCCGTATGGCGCGAACGACATCGAGGTGCGCGACCTAACCATCTCGCAAAACGGCGGGCTGGCCGTCGGCATCTTCAACGGCACCAAAATCCTGCTCGCCAACATTCGCGTTCAGGGGCTCCTTTACGTCCAGCAGGCGAAAGACGTGCGGATCGAGCGCAGCCTGCTTGGCGGCAGCGAGACCACCGGCGTGTCGTTCTCGGACGCCCAGGGAGAAGTGGTCGGCAACGAAATCCACGACAACGATTACGGGATCACGATCGCGGGAAAGTCGGACGTCCGCGTCGAGGGCAACGTGATCGCGAACAATCTGTACGACGCCGTCGTGTTCCAGCCGGGGTCCAGGGGCGCGGTCGTCGGCAATACGCTCATCAAAAACGGCGGAGGCATCTCGGTTCAGGACGGGGCCCAGGCCGACCTGAAGGGCAACATCATCGCCTCCGCTCCGTGAAAAATTCTTCGTCTGATCTTGCCCTAGCGTTGGCCGCTGCCTCCACTGCGGCTTCTTGTGAAGTTCTTCACGATTTCCGCGGCCG
>CAZMPH010000147.1:0-4702 GCA_964568195.1 uncultured Nitrospirales bacterium
GTCATCACCGAGGGCATCGTCGAGGAGCATAGCCGAAACCTCGACCTTCTCACCTTTTCGACCAATCTCGCCCGCGATGCCGTCAAACTGGCCAATGCCCCGCCGCTCCGCAACTCGGACAAGGAAGTCGTGGTGGTCACGGATCCCCACTTCAACGCCCTCTTGGCGCATGAGATCATCGGGCATCCCACCGAACTGGACCGGGCGCTGAAGATGGAGACGGCCTACGCGGGCCGAAGCTGGCTGCTGCGCTCTCTGCAGGACACCATGATCGGCAAGAAGATCGCCTCCCCGCTTGTCACCGCGTACTCGGACCCCTCGCTGCCGGGTTTTGGGCACTACAAGTACGATCACGAAGGGACGCCCGGAAAGAAGGTCGTGCACATCGAGAAGGGTGTGTTCAAGGGCTTCATGAACAGCCGCCAGACGGCGGCCATCCTCGGAGTTCCCCCCAACGGCTCGTGCGTGGCCACGGAAGCCCATCTCGTGCCCCTCGTGCGGATGTCCACGACCGTGTTCGGCGCGGGCACGCACGCCCCCGAGGACATCATCCGCGACGTCGACAAGGGGTTCTATGTCGTGGGACACCGCATCCCGTCCATCGCCGAATCGCGGGAAAACTTCCGGATCTCCGCCCAGAAAGTCTACGAGATCCGCAACGGGCAGCTCGGGCAGCTGTACCGGGGCGGAGGCATCATGGCTGACACCAAGGACTTCCTGATGAAGGTGGACGCGATGGGACGGGACTTTCGCCTCTACCCCATCCCGAATTGCGGCAAAGGCCAGCCGATGCAGAGCCGGAGATTGGGGAACGGCGGGCCGACGATACGCAGCCGCGCGCGCCTCGCCGGGTTGGCGTAAGGATCCGCGCATGATCAGCCTGCCGACGCTCAAGCACACCGCCGAAGACGGGCTTCGCTGGCTCCGGCGCCAGAAGGACGTCCAGGAAGCGGAAGTGTTCGTCGCGAGCAACGCGAGCCTGACCGCCCGCCTGAATTACACCTCGCATATTCCCTGCAACGGCGTCGAAGAACCCAAATCCTCGGAGTCATACGGGATCGGCGTGCGGGCCGTCTTCCGGGGCTCCCAAACTTCCCCCTGCTTCGGGCTCGGCAGCGAGGCCGGCGACCTCTCGCTGAACGGGGTGAAGACGGCCCTGGAGAAGGCCCGCCGCAGCGCCGTCTCCGATCCGGAGTTCACGACCCTGCCCCGTCCTTCCGCAGAACGACGCACGCTGGCCAAATACCACGACTCGGCGGCCATGGATCTCAAGGACGCGGACCTCGTCCAGGCCGGCTGGAAGATCCTCACCAAAGCGCTGGATGAATTCACGGCGGCCGGCCGCCTGAAGGCCCTGACGAAGGCCGGGCACAAGCTGCGCGATCTGGGCCTCATCATCGGAGGCGACGTCACGTTTCTGCTGGAACGGATGGCGATCGGCTCCACCCGCCTTCCCAAAGTCCAGACCGATGAGTCCACGCTGATCGCCTCCTTCGTCACCGCGATGGTGGAACGGGAAGGAGCGAAGGGCACCGGCTTCGGCTGCAACACACGAGTGAGCGCGTTCAAGGGAGAAGCCGGGTCTGAAGCGGCCCGGAACGCCATCGCCCAGGTCGGGGGGGTCCGGATCAAGGACGGCGACTACGCCGTGATCCTGGGACCGCAGCCCGTCTCGGACCTTGTGAATCACCTCATCCTGCCGAGCCTCGCAGTCGGGAGCTTCTACGATTGCAGTTCGGCCTTCCACGGACAGCTCGGCCGTCCAGTCGCCCACGAGACGCTCAGCCTGTACGATCATGGGGCGCTGCCGGGCCACATGGGCAGCAAAGGGATCACCTGCGAAGGCCTCCCGACCGGACGCACCGATCTGATCAAGGGCGGCAAGCTCGTCGGGCTCCTGTCGAGTTTTTACGAAACGGAACGGATTCTGCGCGACCCCACCGCCAAGGAAAAACTCGGCGTTCCTCCCGAAGACCACCTCGACGCCCTGATTCCGCGCAACGGGTTCCGGTACTCGGGCGGCGGCGGACGCCAGTTCGACATGGCTCCGTCCGTCTCTCCCACCAACGTCTTCATTGAAGGCCCGGGAAAGACCGTCCGCGAGGACCTCCTGCGCCGGGTGCAAAACGGTGTGTACATCGGCCGGATATGGTATACCTATCCCATCAACGGACTGCGGGCCGGGGACTTCACCGCGACGGTGGTCGGCGACTCGTTCGTGATCAAGGACGGCAAGCTGGCGGCGCCCATCAAGGCCAATACCATTCGCATCAACGACAACATCCACAACGTCCTGAGGAACATCATGGGCATTACCAGCAAGGGAAAGGGGACGATCGCCTGGGCGGCGGATGAGGTCGTGTACGCGCCTGAAATCGCGGTCGCCAGGCTCACGCTCAACGAGATCGCCGGCTATATGGAGTCCCTCTGATGCCGGATAAACCGACCAATCCCGCCGGCTTGATCCAGCCGGGACCGCCTCCCGTCGGCGCCCCCGGCGGGATCCACAATCGGCCCCCGATCCCGAACGCGGGAGACAAGGCCGAATGCCCCAAGTTCATGAGCCACGGCCCCTGCGGCGGCGTGCGCAAGGGCGGGTTCTGCGAGGTCTTCCCTGAAATGATGTGTCCGTGGGTCACCATGTATCTGGAACTGGAAAAATTGGGCCAGACCGACTGGATGACGAAAGTATGAAGAAGGGCGGGTACACGGATGCGCATGCGCGGAGCGGGCTCACCGCCAAGCTGCCCGCGATCGAGACCTGGCCGAATCAGTTCAAGGGCTACGCAATCACCATCGAGGTGCCGGAGTACACCGCCATCTGCCCCAAGACCGGCCTGCCCGACTTCGGCACGATCCGCATCGTCTACATGCCGGACAAGCACTGCCTCGAACTGAAGTCCCTGAAGATGTACATCCACGCCTACCGCAATCTCGGCATCTTCTACGAGAATGCCGTCAACCGCATCCTGAAGGACCTCGTCGCCGCCTGCCGCCCCGTCCACGCCCGCATCACCGGCGAGTTCACCGCCAGGGGAGGGCTGCGCAGCACCATCGAGGCGCGCTACCCCTCCTGAAGCGTCTCCGCTCGCGCCGCACCGACGCGGCCTATTCGAATTTCGTGTATTCGCTGAAGATGTAGTCCATTTCCGCGAGCTTGTTCTCGATCGAAAACGGCACCATCTCGGCGTAGGCGGACAGAATGACGACGGCATTCATATTGGCGTCTTCCTCCGACGCGCTGGACAGCCGTTTCGAGATGCCGCGATTCACGTGGCCGACGGATTTATAAATCTCCACCAGTTTCTTCAGATCCCAATCCGGCTGCTTCCCTTTCCGCATCAACAAGTACTGGGCGGTCAAGTACATCGACACGGCCCGATAGACGGTCTCCTCCAGCGAGCCGAACGGCAAGTGAAACTTCACCATCGGCCGCAGCTTGTCCATCACCGGGCAATTGCTCGTGACCATATACATGCCGATGATCGAGCTGAGGCCCTTCTGCAGGGTCGTCTGCTTTTCATACGCTCGCTCGGAAGTCTGGACCTGGACACCCGTGTGTTCATACGACTGGGAATCCTTGAACGTCTCGACCAGATTCGCCAGGTTGACCGCCACCGGGCAATACTCGACGTCATCGCTCAGAGGGCATTGCTCGCACTGATTGTATTTCAGCTTCGTCCAGGAAGGCTTCGGCAGGTCTTTTTTCGTGACCAGTTCCAACGTTGACGCATTGAGCAGGACTTCAAATTGCTTGACCATGCCGTCCGGGAATTTGAAGGTGTAGAGAAAACGGATGGTGTCGGATGGTTTCCTGTCGGACATGTGGAAACGATACCATATCCGGCCTTTCCACGAAAGGCAAAAGAACCGGACGCGCCGCGCCCTCCCGGCTCGTGACCGGACTGTTCGGCTTACTTCCCCATCACCGCGATCTTGCACGCCTTCGCCACGCGAAACTTGACGACGCGCTTGGCGGGAATCTGGAGCGGCTCTCCGGTCTGCGGATTGCGGCCCATCCTGGCCTTGCGGTTCACCAGGACAAGTTTACCGATGCCGGGCAATGTGAAGGAGTTCTTGGCCTCCTTCTGCGCAAGGGCAGCCAGCGCATCAAGCACCTCACCAGCAGTTTTTTTGGTGGTGCCGACCTTCCCGGACAGATGGTCGGCGATCTGTGACTTCGACATTGCTTTTGCCATATGCGCCCTCCCTTTTGGTATTGCGAGGCCTTGTAACAGAAGCCCCCTGAGGTGTCAAGTGCTAATGCGGATGCGCAGCGTACGATTGGTGGTCACGCGCGGGGTCCTGTGCTATCCTGCGCGCCGTGACGGACTCACCGCGCCGCACGATCGTTGCGTGGACGCTCTACGACTTCGCCAACTCCGCCTTCTCGGCCATCGTCTATGCAACTGTCTTTCCCACCTACTACGCCAACACGGTTGTCGGCAACGCGGACGGCCGCGGCGATTTCTGGTGGGGACTGGCCGTCTCCGTGTCGATGGCTGTCGTCGCCCTGACCTCGCCGTTCCTCGGCGGTATCGGCGATCACGCCGGCGTCCGCAAGCCTTTCTTCATCGGCTTCACCCTTCTGTCCGTCGGCGCGACCGCGCTGCTCGCGACCGTCCAGCCGGGGATGGTGCTGTGGGGATTCGCGCTCGCCGTCGTCGGCATCGTCGCCTTCGAGGCGGCCTTCGTCTATTAC
>CAZMPH010000148.1:0-4650 GCA_964568195.1 uncultured Nitrospirales bacterium
GTTGACGATGCAGCGCAACTGGATCGGCAGGAGCGTCGGCGTGGAAGTGGACTTCCCGCTGGCCGAGCCCGTGCCCGACCTCCCGGCCATCCGGATCTTCACGACCCGGCAGGACACGATCTTCGGCGCGATGTTCATGAGCCTGGCGCCGGAATCGCCGCTGGTGGAACGACTGACCGAGGGCCGTCCCGAGGCGGTGGCCGTGCGGGAGTTCGTGGCGCGGGTCTCCCGGCAGGAGAGAGCGGTCCGCACCGCCGCCGACCGCGAGAAAGAAGGCGTCTTCACCGGCGCCTGCGCCGTGAATCCCTTCACGCTGGAGCCGATTCCGATTTGGGTGGCGAACTTCGTCCTGTACGAGTACGGAACCGGCGCCATCATGGCCGTGCCCGCGCACGATCAGCGCGACTTCGAATTCGCGACGAAGTACGGAATCCCGGTCCGGATGGTGATTCAGAACCCGGGTGGAACGTTGAGCGAGCCGCTTGCGGCGGCCTATGAAGACGAGGTCGGTACGTTGGTGAGCAGCGCGCAGTTCTCCGGGCTGGGGGTGGCCGAGGGGAAGAAGAAAATCGCCGACTACGTCGAGGCCAAAGGGTTCGGCAAGCGGACCGTCAATTATCGCCTCCGCGACTGGGGCGTCTCCCGCCAGCGCTACTGGGGCACGCCCATCCCGATCATCTACTGCAAGAGCTGCGGGACGGTGCCGGTGCCGGACGCCGATCTCCCGGTGACGCTGCCGAAGGACGTGCCGCTCACCGGCAAGGGATCGTCGCCGCTGGCCCGATCGGAACAGTTTGTGAAGGCGAAATGTCCGAAGTGCGGCGGCGCGGGCCGCCGGGAAACCGACACCATGGACACGTTCGTGGACTCTTCCTGGTACTTTCTCCGCTATTGCTCCCCGCGTGCAGGTACCCGCCCGCTCGACCCGGCCAAAGCCGCCCACTGGATGGCGGTGGACCAGTACATCGGCGGCATCGAGCATGCAGTCCTGCACCTGCTCTATGCCCGCTTCTTCACCAAGGCTGTACGGGACCTGGGCCTGATCAAAGTGGACGAGCCCTTCACGAGCCTGCTGACGCAGGGCATGGTCTGCAAGGAGACCTACCGGTGCGCGGAGCACGGCTGGCTGTTGCCTGGCGACCTGATCGGGAGCGAGAAGGAAGGCTGGCGTTGCAAGCAGTGCCGGCGGCCGGCCGAAAAGGGCCGTGTCGAAAAGATGTCCAAGTCCAAGAAGAATGTCGTGGACCCGGAGTACCTGACCGTCACCTACGGCGCGGATACGGCCAGAATGTTTTCGCTCTTCGCGGCGCCGCCGGAGAAGGACCTGGAGTGGAGCGACGCCGGTGTGGAGGGGGCCTCCCGGTTCCTGGGGCGCGTGTGGCGGCTGGTGCAAGATCTACGGCCGCGGTTTGCGGTGCCAACGCCACCAGTTACAATCAATGTCGTTGGAGTGAGCGTCATATCCACGGATATCGAGGCGAGCATACGGGCGCAGCACCTCCGGCGGCTCACCCACAAGACCATTAAGAAGGTGACGGAAGACATCGAGCGGGAGTTCCAGTTCAACACGGCCATTGCTGCGCTGATGGAATTTGTGAACGGCTTGTACAAGTATGCGGCCAACGCAGAAGACCACAATAGGCAGGAGGCGATTGACGCGTTACGCGAGGCGGTCGAGGCCCTGTTGCTTCTGCTCTCGCCCTTTGCGCCGCACATCGCCGAAGAGTTGTGGGAGGCGACTGGCCACGCGACCAGTCTGGCGCGGCAACGCTGGCCCGCGTATGATGAGGCGCTCATTAAAGAAGAAGTCCTGACGATTCCGGTCCAGGTGAACGGCAAGGTCCGGACTAGGTTGCAGATCGGCGCGGATTGGAGCGAGGCCCAAGTGAGAGTGGCCTCTGAAACAGCGGTGTGTCAGGGAGGCTGGATCAAGGACGCCAGTGCCATCGCAAACTTCGTATACGTGCCCAAGCGGATTGTTAGCATCGTCGTGAAATGAGCATAGACTCACGCGCAACCGCGTCAGCATTTATTGCGGCCTTTCTTCTCGTGACCGCCGGCTGCGGCTACGAGTTCGGCACCACGGTGAAGCCGGTCCAAGGCGGATCGCTGCGAGGGGTGCACCTCGCGGTCCCTGTCTTCTTCAACGACACGTTCGAGCCGGTCCTCGACAAGCGGGTCACCGAGTTCATCCGCCGGCAGTTCCTGCAGGCCGATGGCCTGACCCTCGTCAATGACGTCGGCGTTGCTCCGCTGGTCCTGAAGGGCCGCATCCGGGGCTATGGCCTCCAGACGATGTCGTTTCGCCAGGGATTGGTCAACGAGCAGCGCGTCAATCTCTTTGTGGACGTGACGTTCGAGGATACGTCGGCCCACAAGGTGCTCTGGCAGGAAAGTTATCGGACCTGGGCCGATTTCTTTCAGAGCAACGACCTCGCGACAAACCGCGATCGGCAGGATCGGGCGACCGAGGCGGCCTGTCAGACGATGGCCGAGCACATCGTTTCGCGCGTGATCGAAACGCTTTCCGACACACGGCTTGCCCGATGAAGACGAAACGGGAAAGCGGGACCGTCCTTGAGTTGAAACGGCGGGTGAGCGCTGGTGAGCTGGCCCCGATGTACCTGATCGTCGGCGAGGAAGGGCTTCTCCGGGATGAGGCCGTGTCGGCAATCCGGGCGGCGGTCTTGGGTCCCGACGAGGCGAATGTGGGGGCCTTCAACTGCGACATGGTGTACGGGGATGAGACGGAGGCAGCTGAAATTCTCACCCTTTGTGCAAACCTCCCCATGTTCGCCGCGCGGCGCTTGGTGGTAGTGCGCGACGTTGGAAACCTGCGGGCGAAAGAAGCGGAGCGGTTGCTGCCGTATCTGGAGGCGCCGGTGGACACCACGTGCTTGGTGCTGACCGGCAAGAAGGTCGACGGGCGCGTGAAGTTTTTCCAGGCGCTCAAGAAGGTCGCCGTGACGGTGGACTGCGAGCCGCTCGAGGCAAGGGCCTTGCCGGCATGGATTCGCGAACAGGCCGCTGCGCTGGGACTCAGCCTGGATGAGCCTGCGCAGGTGCTGTTGCAGGAGGCCAGCGGCGGCGACCTCGGTGTGCTGCGGCGCGAACTAGAGAAACTGGCGGTGTATGTGGCGCCGAGTACGGCAGTGACGGCAGCGGATGTCGAGGCCGTGCAGGGCGCGGATACGGGCGGCACGGTCAATGACCTCGTCTGGGCACTGCGGCGAAAAGACCGCAGTCAGGCGTTACGGGTCCTCGCAAAAGTGTTGGATGCGGGTGAACCTGCTCTGAAACTCCTCGGTTTCATCGCCTGGCATTGGCGGCAGGAGTGGAAGGCCAGGGCCTTCTCTAACGAGATGCTCCGCGACTTCGAGCAGTTCCGGGAGGCCGATTCGCGCTTGAAAGGTGGGGGCGGAGGACGCGGGAAGGACCGGCTGGTGCTGGAGCGGATGACCCTGAATCTCTGCCGCGGCGCGGCGCGGACTACGCCGGCACCACGCCCTTTCGCACCTGTGCGGTGAGGCGGGACAGCTTGCGCGACGCGGTGTTCCGGTGCAGCACCCCCTTGGAGGCAGCGCGTTGCAGAGCGCGCGAGGCTTCGCGGAGCAAGGCCGCCGTTTCGTCGATCTTCTTGTTCTCGACGGCGGTCTGCAGCTTCTTGATGACGTTCTTGACTCCGGAGTGCACGGAGCGATTCCGCGCCCGGCGCTTCTCGGACTGGCGGGCGGCTTTCAAGGCATTCTTATGAACGACCGGCATAGTTCCAATCCTCTGGTGAAACAGGCATGATTGCTATCATGGCCCTTGCGCCGAAGTCAAGGAAGCCTGATGCCGCTTGAGCCCCGCGAGCGCTTGATCTTTGCCCTGGACGTGCCGTCGGCCGACGAGGCCAAGCGCCTGCTAGACCGCGTGGGAGACGCCGTGGGCTTCGTCAAGATCGGCCTGGAGCTGTTCACGGCCGCCGGCCCCGACATCGTGCGCTGGGCCGTGGCGCAGCACAAGCGGGTGTTTCTCGATCTGAAGCTCCTCGACATTGGGGAAACGGTGAAGCGGGCCACGGCGGCGGCTGCCGAGCTGGACGTGACGTTCCTCACGGTCCATGCCGCCAGCCAGACCGTGCGGGCCGCCGTCGAAGGCCGCGGCCGGGGTCCAATGAAGATCCTGGCCGTGACGGTGCTGACGAGCTTCAGCGAAGCGGACCTCCAGGAGTCGGGCGTTGCCGAGTCGATCCGCGACACAGTCTTGCGGCGCGCCAGACTGGCGGCGTCGGCCGGCGCCGACGGAGTCGTGGCCTCGGGCGGCGAAGCGGCCATGATCCGCAAGGTGCTGGGCAAGGAGCCATTGATTGTGGTCCCCGGCATACGCCCCGCCGGGTCCTCGCACGACGACCAGATCCAGGTCACGACCCCGGCCGGGGCCATCGCCGCCGGCGCGGACTACCTGGTGGTGGGACGCCCGATCCGGGACGCCGCCGATCCGGCCGCCGCCGCCCGCGCCATCCAAGCCGAGATCGAAGTCGCGCTCACCTTCGGCGGGTAACCGAAACCTTGCAGCGCGCCCATTGCGTTTGCTAGGATTCATCTCGCTTCCCGGTTCATCCGCAGCAATTCTCCTCGTGGTGGTGGGTATAGCTCAGTTGGTAGA
>CAZMPH010000149.1:0-4450 GCA_964568195.1 uncultured Nitrospirales bacterium
CGAATTCCAGCTTTGTGTCGGCGATGATGATCCCCTTGGATTCCGCGTATTCGGACGCACGCTGGTAAATCTTGAGGCTGACTTCCCGGACAAGCTTGGCGACGTCCGAGCCGATGAGCGATTCCATCGCGGTGAAGGGAATATTCATGTCGTGTGTTCCGGCTTCGGCTTTCGTGGAGGGCGTGAAAATAGGCGCAGGCAGCTTCTGTGATTCGACGAGCCCTTTCGGCAGGGTCTGCCCGCAGATCTCGCCGCTCCGCTGATGGTCCGCCCATCCTGAACCGGAAAGATACCCTCGGACGATACATTCCACGGGAAGGGGGGTGGCTTTCCGGACGCGCATGCTGCGGCCTTCCAGGAGGGAGCGATGCCGATGACAGCTTTGAGGAAAGTCCGCCACGTCGGCCGTGATGAAATGGTTCCAGAGGATGTCTTCATATTCCGACAACCAGTGAAACCAGAAGGCAGAAAGCTGAGTCAGGACCGCTCCCTTCCCGGGAATGCCGTTCGGCAGCACCACGTCGAATGCGGAAATGCGATCGGTCGCGACGATCAGCAGGGAATCGCCCAGATCGTAGATGTCCCGAACCTTCCCCTTCCCCTTCAGCTGTAGCCCTTCCAGGCGGGTCTCGAGGACAACCGGCCCGTCGAATAAAGAAGACATGCGCGCAGGCTCCTGATTGAGTCCAAACCGGTGTTCCGGCCTGCGAAGCTTACGAGGAAAACGACCTTCTGGCAAGGGAAAATGGAGCCGGATTCTGTTACAATGACGGCCCAATGAAGCTGGTCAACAATCCCCCCAATCCCTTCGAGTCCCAGTTCAGGGAGTATCTGGAGCCTCCGCCTTCGGTCAAAGTGCAGATCTATGAGGACGACAGCCGTTCGATCCTGAGCCACAATGAGAGTCCTGATCTCACCTTCCGGTGGAGCGTCAACCCATACCGCGGGTGCTTTCATGCCTGCGCCTATTGTTATGCGCGCCCGTCCCATGAATACCTGGGCTTCGGAGCCGGGACCGACTTTGAGTCCAAGCTGGTCATCAAGCGGCAGGCCGCGGCCTTGCTGCGCGAAGCGTTCCTCAAGCCTTCCTGGCTGGGCGAGGTGGTAGTGTTCTCGGGCGTCACGGATTGCTACCAGCCGGTGGAAGCGACCTTGAGCCTGACGCGCGCCTGTCTCGAGGTCTGTGCTGAGTTCCGCAATCCCGTCGGCATCATTACTAAAGGCGTGCTGATCTTGCGGGATGTGGATATGCTTCGCCGTCTTCACGAAGAAGCCGCGGTACGTGTCTATTTCAGCATCCCATTCGCTGACGATGCCATGGCTCGGAGGGTGGAGCCGCAGGCTCCTTCGATCACCAAGCGGCTGGGGGCTTTGAAGGCCATCGCCGATGCAGGCATTCCCGTCGGTGTTTCGATTGCGCCTGTCATCCCGGGACTGAATGAGGACCATATGTTTGAGATTCTCCAGCAGGCGCGCGAAGCCGGAGCCCGTGACGCCTTTTACAGCCTTCTGCGGCTGCCCGGCAATGTGGAGCCCGTGTTTCTTGAACGAATGGCGAAGGCGTACCCGGATCGCATCAAAAAGATCACCCACCGGCTGCAAGAGGTGCGCGGTGGAATGCTGAGCGGTTCCAGGTTCTTTGAGCGGCATCAGGGGCAGGGAACATACAGCGAGATGCTGGAGCAGTTGTTCTTCACGGCTAGGCGCAAGGCCGGGTTCCCGGAAGAGCCGGAACCGCCGATGCCCTTGACTTTCCGCCGGCCGCATCCTCAGCAGACCAAGCTGTTCTAAGGCGTGCGCCTGGGCACGTTGCGAATACGCGCCTCTTCCATGGCGGTGAGAAGGCCTGACTTCAGAGCCGAGACCAATACGTCGCGCAGCGGGATTTGATGATCGCGCCGATTGATGGCTTGGAGAAATATCGAATAACCGTCTCCTCCTTCAGCGATGAAGTGATCAGCCGCGACCGAGTAGAGGCGGGCAGGGTCGAGCGGCGAGCCGTTGACCAGGACGCTCGTGATGCGGGACCCGCTGGGCGCCGTTGAGTCAAAGGAAACGGTGATCCCCGACACCTGCAAAAAGCGCCCGGCGGATTGAGGAAGGCGACTCACGCTGTTCTCCAGCGCGCCTTTCAATTGCTCGCCGGTGATGTGGAAGGAAGTCAAGGTTGAATCAAAGGGCAGGACCTCCATGATGCGCTTGAGTGTGACGGGGCCGGCAGGAATACTGCTGCGGACCATGCCGGCGTTGATCAATGCAATTTCGGTCCCTGCGTGCTGACGAGCGAGGTCTGCCAGCAAATTACCCAGGTTTGTTTCCCTGGTGCGGATTTCGTTGTTGCCTCCTTCCAGTTTCTGGGCCGCCTCGCCGAGCACCAGATTGGTTTTCTCATCCAGCCTTTGGGCGTACTCCAGGACGAGCTTTGCGACCGCTGGGTCAGAAGGTACGGTGGATGTCACGGGAAGGTTGCGGGCTTCGGCGACCATGATGGTCTTATCGTGGATGACGAGGTCTAAGCGGCCGAGCGTTCGTCCTTGCCGATGGGTTTTGACGAAGACCGGCCCGGCGCCGGCAAGCTCGACTCTCCCTTCAACGGGGGCGGTCTTGCCCTGGGGCACCAACCCGTCAAAGCCCTCTGTGTGCCCACCGATGATGACATCCAGTGCAGGGACTCCCTTCGCAAGGGCCAGATCTTCTTCCGTGTCTTGATGCGTGATCGCTACCAGCAGATCCACACGATCCCGCAGCTCTTCGGCGGCTTTCTTCGCCGCCGCAATGGGATCTTGAAACTCCACCTCGAGGACGACTGTGCGATTGAAGGTGTCAGGGTAGTTTCTCTTGCCGATGAGCGCGATCAGTCCAATGCGCAGGGTGCCGAGAGTCTTGATGACGTAACGCTTGCAGGTATCCGGCTCTTGTGGTCGCACATTGCTGCAGAGAAAAGGAAAGGTGGCCGCGTCGTGAAGGCCTTTGAGGTGCCGCGTGCCGAAATCGAAGTCGTGATTGCCGGCGGCGACGGCATCATAGCCCATCAGATTCATGGCGGCGATGTCGGCTTCTCCCCGATAGATCGAGGACATGGCGGTTCCCATCAGCAAATCACCGCTGTCGACGACCAGGAGATGCTCGACTTCCTTGCGGATCTGTTTGATGAGCGTTGCGCGTCTTTCAACGCCTCCTTGGCCGGTGAAGGCTCCTTGGTCGATCGGCTGGATTGTGCCGTGGTGCTCGCTGGTGTACAGAATCGTCAGGGCGGTTTGCGCCCAGGCAGGCAGGGAGGAGAGAAGGACGAAAATGACGATAAGGGAGGTCAGGTTACGCATCAAGGAAGACCAATGCTGCTCGTAGAAGGCGGGGCGAGCATGATCGTGCGGTCATGCTACTGTCGGCGTCCCTGTCTGTCAAGGTGCCTGCCTTGACTGGCATGCAATGTCGTGATACGGTCCGGCGCGCTGCGTATGCATGAACACCTGCTCGAGTGGATCGAACTCTTCCGGCCCTATGTCAACAATTACGGGTACCTGGTTTTGTTCCTGGGCGTGATGGCGGAAAACGCGTCCTTGCCGGTCCCAGGCGAGACCATCCTGATTATCGCCGCGTTCTATTCCCACCACGGGGATCTTAATTTGATGTACGTCATTCTCCTGGGCATCGGGGGATGCATTCTAGGAGACAATATCAGCTTCCATGTCGGGCGTAGACTGGGACGTCCGTTCATCCTCCAATATGGCCGGTATGTGCTGGTCACCCCCAAGCGGCTCGCGCACGTCGAGCATTTCTTTGAAAAGCACGGAGACAAGACGATCTTTATTCAGCGGTGGATCACGGGGGTCAGGGTGATCGGAGCCCTGGTCGCCGGGACGACCCAGATGCCGTGGTCACGGTTTTTGCTGTTCAACTGTCTCGGCGCTATTACCTGGGTCACGGCCATCTCCTTGATGGCGTACACTTTTGCGGTCAATCTGCCTCTCCTGGTCAAAATCGTCGGACGCTCCGGATGGGCCCTCCTTGGCCTCTTTATCGCGGTCTGGTTGTTTTTCTATCTCAAGCGCCGATTGATGGCGGACCAAGAGCCTTCCGCTCCACGCTGATCTCAGCCGGGGCCGCTCCCACCTAAGTCCACGAAACTTTTGTTTAAATTGTTCAATTTGGCTTGACAGAACCGTTTGCGATTCCTATAATATGCTGTCTCATAGATTTTGATTTCACCTGATCCGTATCAAATTGAGGGGAGGGGTGCCGTCTTTTCACGACGGAGGGGATGTTTCGTCCCTTCCTTTCCTTCGATACGCTAGATTTTTGATTGGTATAGCCAGGCTGACTAATATACGTTATTTTACTTAGTAAGTGATGGAGATGCCGATCAGGAATTGCATGGTTTTGGGCAGGTACCCGAGTGGACAAAGGGGGCAGACTGTAAATCTGTTGCCATCGGCTTCCAAGGTTCGAA
>CAZMPH010000150.1:0-4434 GCA_964568195.1 uncultured Nitrospirales bacterium
CCGGTCGGTGAGGTCCTCTCATTCGGCCAACCCGTGAAGTTCGACGCGCGCCCTGGACTGAAAGCGCTGTTGCGCGCCTCCGTGCTTTGCAACGGGGCCGAGCTTCGGCAGGAGGCGGACGTCTGGACGATTCTGGGCGATCCCACTGAAGGGGCCCTCTTGGTGGCGGCGGCCAAGACCGGCATTCGGAAGGAGGAGATTGAAAGGGACGCGCCGTTCCTGGGCGAGGTCCCCTTCGACTCCGAACGAAAGAAGATGACCATCGTCCGGGGGACGGCCTCCGGCCCGGTGGCCTTCGTCAAGGGCGCGCCGGATGTGTTGCTGCGTGACTGCCGGGCCTGGATCGCGAAGGACGGCAGCACGGAGGCGCTGACTGATGAGATCCGGCAGGCGATACTGGCCGCGAATCAAGACTTCGCCTCCCAGGCGCTCCGCGTGTTAGGGGTGGCCATGCGCCCACTGGATCGCGCACCCGAGGCCTTGGACGCCGCCACTCTGGAGCGGGACCTGATCTTCGTAGGCCTGATGGCTATGAAGGATCCGATCAGGCCCGAAGCGAAAGTCGCCGTGGAAGCCTGTCGCCGTGCCGGGATCCGGACCGTGATGATCACCGGCGACCATCAGGACACGGCGGTGGCCATCGCTCGAGAGTTGGGCATTTTGGAAGGCGACCAGCGGGCGATCTCGGGCGCCGAGCTCGATCGGCTGACAGACGCGGCGCTTGCCGAGCAAGTTGACCAGATTGCGGTCTATGCCCGCGTCTCCGCCGAGCACAAACTCCGCGTCGTGCGAGCCTGGAAATCGAAAGGCGCAGTAGTGGCCATGACGGGCGACGGCGTCAACGACGCGCCGGCCGTCAAGGCGGCGGATATCGGCGTGGCGATGGGCATCACTGGCACCGATGTGACCAAGGAAGCCTCGGACATGGTGGTGACGGACGACAACTTCGCCTCCATCGCGGCGGCGGTCGAGGAAGGCCGGGCCATTTTCGACAATATCCGAAAGTCCATCCATTTCCTCCTGTCCTGCAACATCAGCGAAGTGCTGCTCATGCTGCTGGCCGCGGTGCTGGGGCTCCCGCTGCCGCTCCTGCCGGTCCAGATTCTCTGGATCAACCTGGTCACGGACGGTCTGCCGGCATTGGCGCTGGCGGTGGACCCCAAGGATCCGGCCCTCATGCAGCGGCCTCCGCGCCGTCCCGAGGCCCGAATTCTGGATAGGGACCGGATTCTCCTGATGTTCGGCCAGGGCCTGCTTATGGCGCTCATCGCAATCCTAACCTTTGCGTACTGCCTGTACGGCATGGACCAGAATCTCGAGCGGGCCAGGACACTGACCTTCATGGTGTTGATCGGTTCTCAGCTCGCCCATGCCTTCAACTGCCGGAGCGATCGGCTCTCGCTTTTCAAGCTCGGGATTTTGACGAACAAGCCGCTCCTGTGGGCGGTCGGGGGCTCCACGCTCTTGCAGGTAGGGCTCGTGCTCAATCCGTGGACCCGCGAGGTCTTTAAGCTATCCTCCTTCGATCCGGAACATTGGATCATGGTATTCGGCATTGGGAGCCTCATGCTGGTCGCGATGGAGCTCTGGAAAGCGGCGCGCGCTGGCCAGAGCGGTATACAATTTAAATGACTATGAACGCTGACCAGCGAATGAAGGGGGAGGACATGACTGCACAGTCAGGAGGAACCATCGGCAGCTCCATGCATCGAGACCTTGAAGTAGTCGCCCAGGATGCCACCATCGTGGACGCCACCGTTCGGATGCGGGAGCGGCGCATCGGCTCTGTGCTGGTGGGATCGGTGGAACCCAGCGGAGGAGGGTACAGGATCGTGGGGATCGTCACCGAGACGGACCTTGTCCGTAAGGTAATCGCGCAAGGGTTGAACGCGTCGCAGACCACGGCAGCTCAGGTCATGGCCGGTTCCCTCCTGACGATTACCCCTGATCGGCTCATGCTCGATGCAAGCCATCTCATGGAAATCAACCAGGTCCGGCATCTGTGCGTGTCGGAGGGTGGGAGCGTTGTCGGGTTAATATCGGTGCGGGACCTTGTGAAGCATTTTGTTGATGCGGAGGCCGGCCCGGTCCGCGAACTGGACGACGTGTACCGACCGCTCAGCGTGCTCATGCGGACCTCTATTGAAACGATTGAGGGTAAGGAGACCGTTTTGGCCTCGGCGCGACGGATGGCGGAGAAGCACATCGGCTCTTTGCTCGTGGCTGAAGAAGGGAAGGTGGTGGGCATCGTGACTGAGAGCGATATGGTCCGCAAAGCGCTGGCATACAAGCTGGATGCCGGCCTCATCCGCGTCGGCTCGTTCATGAACCATCCAGTGATCGACATTGATATCAACCGTACGGTCCACGACGCGAGCGATCTCATGGCCGAAAAAGGCGTGCGCCATCTGGCGGTGACAGAGAACCACAAGATCGTGGGAATTCTATCCGTGCGGGATCTGATCAGGATGATCTCGGTCCGAGACCGGCCACGGTTCCTGCGCGAGAAATGAAGGGGGCATTCTGCTTCCCCGGATCATGGGATGCGCAAGGGAACTTCCGGTCGGGGACGTGAGGTCAACGACTACAGGTCGTGGGTCGAGCCGGGATCGGGGACGAGGACCTCCATGCCGGGGTACTCGGTCCGGAGGGCGGCCGCGAGGGAGAACGCCTGCTTCTCCTCACCGTGCACGACGAAGACCTTGCCGGGCGCCGGCGTGATCGCGCGGACGTAGGCCAATAAGTCGTTGCGGTCCGCGTGGGCGGACAGGCCGTTGAACCGCACGACCTGGGCGCGGCGCGGCGTGGGCACGCCGAAGATCGGCACCTGGTCCCAACCCTCCACGAGTTTCCGGCCCAGGGTGTGCTCCGCCTGGAAGCCCACGATCGCGATGACGTTCGCTTCGTCCTGGATCGCGTGCTTGAGGTGGTGGAGCACGCGCCCGCCTTCGCACATGCCCGACGCCGCGATGATCATGCAGGGGCCCTTCATCGAGTTGAGCTGCATGCTCTCCTGGACCGAGGAGACGTAGCGGATGTAGCGGGCGGCGAACGGGTCACCTTCCGACATGAAGGTCCGGTAGGCGTCCTCGTCGAAGCACTCCGGGTGCCGCTTGAAGATTTCGGTCGCCTTCATCGCGAGCGGCGAGTCGATGTAGATCGGCAGCGGTGCGATCCGCCCATCGGCGACGAGCTCCTTAATCCGCATGACCAGGTCCTGCGTCCGCCCGACGGCGAAAGCCGGCACGATGATTTTGCTCCGGTGCGCGACCGCATGGGCGACCAGCGCCTCAGTCTTCTTCCTCATCTCTTCCGCCGTTTCCTCATGGAGACGGTCGCCGTAGGTGGACTCGATGATGAGGATGTCACAGGGGGGCGGGCTCTCGGGGTCCTTCAGGAGCGGCATGCGCTTCCGGCCGAGATCGCCGGTGAACAGGATGGTCGTCTCGCTGCCTCGCCCCTTGATTCCCAAACGAATCGCCGCCGAGCCCAGGATGTGGCCGGCGTCGTGAAACGTCGCCCGGAGACGCGGCTGGATGGTGACGGGGTCGTCATAGCGCGCCCCGACGAACCGTCGCACGATGGCATCCACATCGTCGGCGTCGTAGTAGGGGCGACGGCACTCCCTCCCACGGCGGCCTTCCTTCCGGTTCACGTAGCCGCAGTCGCTCTTCTGGATGCGGGCGGAGTCTTCCAGCATGATCTGCGCCAGATCGGCGGTGGCCCTGGTGAGGTGGACCTTTCCCTTGAATCCCTGTTTCGCCAGGAGGGGCAGGGCGCCGGAATGGTCAATGTGGGCATGAGACAGGAGCGCCGCATCCAGGGATTTTGGTTCGAAGCCCAGATCCCGATTCCGGCGATCGGACTCCTGGCGCCGTCCCTGAAAGAGCCCGCAGTCCAGCAGAATCCGCGCGGCCCCGATCTGCAGCAGATGCCGGCTTCCCGTAACCGAGCGTGCCGCGCCGTGAAAGGAGATGGTCATTCGGGCGGAGCCGACGGGGTCTTGGCCGAGACGATGAGGTCCCAGGCCTCCTGGGCGGTTTCGGCGTAGCGGAAGAGCCGGAGGTCCTCCGGGCTGATCAGGCCGTGCTCCACCAGCATCGGCCAGTTGATGAGCTGGTCCCAGAACACGCGTCCCATCAGGACTACGGTCAACCCGGCCACTTTCCCGGTCTGGAGCAGCGTGAGAGTCTCGAACAACTCATCCATGGTGCCGAAGCCGCCGGGAAAGGCGACGAGGGCCTTGGCGCGCAGCAGGAAGTGCATCTTCCGGAGCGCGAAGTAGCGGAACTGAAAGCAGAGGGACGGGGTGATATAGGGATTGGGGCGCTGCTCGTGGGGCAGCACGATGTTGAAGCCGATGGACTTGGCGTCTGCGTCGGCCGCTCCGCGGTTCGCGGCTTCCATGATACCGGGCCCGCCGCCCGTGATGAT
>CAZMPH010000151.1:0-4407 GCA_964568195.1 uncultured Nitrospirales bacterium
TGGGACCGTGAGAAGCAGGTCTTGTTGCTTGCCAGAGACCGGCTCGGGATCAAGCCCTTGTTCTACGCCCTGCAGGGCGGACGATTGTGGTTTGCCTCGGAAATCAAGGCTCTGCTGGCCGGCGGAGTACAGGGAACGCTGGATACGCAGGCACTCAAGCAGTTCCTGACGTTTCTGTATGTGCCGTCTCCTTTGACGATTTTTGAAGGGATCCGCCAGTTGCCGCCAGGCCACACGCTGACCTTCACGGCCGGTCGGATGAGCCTGCGACGGTATTGGACGCTGAAGCCCGATCCTGAGGCGGCCGCGCTCAGTGGGGAGGAGGCAGAGGAACGGCTCCTGGCGCTGGAAATCTGGCAGCGGACATGCGTGGAGGATCGCCCGGTGTGAAGATCCTGTTCGTGGCCGAAGTGTCCATCGCGCAGGTCATTGGAGGGGCGGAGAGAGTGCTGCGCGAGCAGGCATTGGGTCTTGCGGCCCGCGGTCATGCCGTCCGTGTGCTGACACGGGCGGGAACGCAGGACAGGGAGTCGCGGGTCTCGGTCGAAGGCGTGGAGGAGACCCGGTATCCCGTCGACCGGCGGACCGCGATGTCGTTTTTCCTTTCGTCGATGCGAAACGCTCGGCGCGTGTGTCTTGCGCTTGCGCACGAAAGCCTGCCTGACGTTCTGCTCATCCATCAACCGCTGTCGGGGCTGGCCGTTGCCGGGTGCCTCCCGGGAGTCCCTGCTGTGTACACCTGTCTTTCACTCGCGCACGAAGAATTTGATACGCGAAACCGGCCGCCGCCGGGCATAGGGGAATGGATGTGGCACCGTTGCCAGTCTCTGGCCCGGCGGAGAATCGAGCAGCGCATGCTGAACCGTGCCCAGCGTGTGATCGTCCTGAGCGATTTCATGAGGCGGCGCGTCGCTGATTGTCACCGGGTCCCCGGCGACAGAACGCTCCTATTCCCGGCCGGGGTGGACACGCAGTTCTTTTCACCGGTCGTGGACTACCGTTCGACACGCGCGGCATTGGGTTTAACGCACGAGGACTTTGTCCTTTTTACGGTCCGGAATCTGGTCCCCCGCATGGGCCTCAATTCCTTGCTTGATGCGATGCCCATCTTGCGCAAGGAGATTCCGAGGATCCGGTTGCTGATCGGTGGCAGCGGACCCCTCCGTGCCGAACTCGAAGCCCAGGTGAAGTCGCTTGCGTTGGGTGACTGCGTACGGTTGCTTGGGTTTGTTCCGGAGGCGCAGTTGCCCGCGCACTACCGGGCTGCGGATTTATTCGTGCTGCCGACGGCCCAACTCGAAGGCTTTGGGCTGGTCACGATCGAGGCACTGGCCTCGGGGACCCCGGTATTAGGAACCCCGGTCGGAGCGACCGATGAAGTTTTAGGCCGCCTGGATACTTCTCTGTTGGCAAGGGGGACTGATGCAGAGTCGCTGGCCGTCGGCATTGCCGCGCTGTACCGCCGGTTCATGGCTGATCCGGCGGAGCGCGCGCGGCTTTCCGAGGCCGGACGCACTCTCGTGCTGCATGACTACACGTGGAGTCGTCATTGCGAACGTATAGAGGCGGCCCTGTCAGCGGTGCTCGGTCCTCACGCGGAATCCTTTCGGTGATGCCTGATCACGCTCCGCAGGACCGGCGGCATACCGTCATTCATATCATCACGCAGTTTGATGGGGGCGGTTCAGCGCTGGATACCTTTCACACGGTGCTAGGGCATGACCGCCGGCGGTTTCGAGCGTGCCTGGTGTATGGCCGACCGGAAGTCTTGACGGCGACGGAGGCGGGGTGGGTCGAAGCAGCTCTGAAGGAACTCCGTCAGGGTGGGGTCTCGTTGTTCCACGTTCCGATGCTGGTGCGTGAGCTCAGGCCGCTCTTGGATGTATGGGTGACAGTCACGCTGTGGCGAATCCTGCGGCAGGAACGGCCGCGCATGGTTCATACTCATACCTCCAAAGCCGGCGCCGTCGGCCGCGTCGCTGCCTGGCTCGCACGCATCCCGATCGTCATCCATACGCCGCACGGGCATCTCTTTTACGGCTATTACGGGCCCGCCATAAGCTGGGTAATTCGGCTGTTCGAACGGCTGCTGGCCCTCATCACCGATCGGATCGTGACCCTTACCGATCGTGGGGCGCAGGAGCACGTGCAGTATCGCATCGCCGCTCCGGACAAGTTCGTGACGATTCCGAGCGGGATCACCCTGTCGGTGTTCCGATCAGTCCGGATAGATCCGGCCGTGAAGCGGAAAGAACTGGGGCTGCCGGAAGAGGGGCCAACCGTCGGGACAGTCGGCCGGCTTGTCCCGATCAAGGGTCACGAGTGGCTGCTCAAGGCCGCTCCTCGGGTGCTTGCCGAATTTCCGCATGCGACGTTCGTCTTTCTCGGAGAAGGACCGCTCTTGGGCCAGCTTCAGCAGTTGGCCGCAGAACTTGGAATCACCAGCCATGTGATGTTTTTGGGCGCGCGACAGGATGTGCCGGAGTGTCTCGCGATTTTCGATCTCTTTGCGTTCCCTTCCATCAATGAGGGGATGGGGCGCGCCTTGATCGAGGCGATGGCCGTCGGATTGCCGGTCGTGGCGTCGCGCGTCGGCGGGATTCCCGACGTTGTCGCGGATGGCGAAACGGGCCTGTTGGTACCGGCCCGGGATGAGGCTGCCCTGGCCGATGCGTTGCTGAAGCTGCTCCGGGATCCTGCGCGGCGGCAGGCGTGTGGGCAAGCCGCCCGTCGAAGCTTGGACGAGCGGTTTGACGTCAAAGCGATGGTGAGGGCCATTGACCGGCTCTATGATGTGGTGTGGTATGAGAAGCATCCGCCGGCAGGCTGAGTGGGTCCGGGTTACCCTGGGTGTGCTGCTGGCTCTGTTGCTCTGGGCGTCCGACGGCGCGCCGGGGACCGACGGGCCGCCCTGGCGCCCAGTGGTCGCTGCCGTTCACGTTCACAGCAGTGTGAGCGAGAAAGGAGCGGCGTTCGACACCCTTGCCGTCGAGGCGAAGGCATCCGGCATCGATGCCATCATTTTTTCCGACAACTTTCTGCTCCACTATGAATACGGACTGTTTCCCCTTCGCGGCGTAATCCGTCGGACGGTCGAACTGCCCTCGGTCCTGACTATCGGGGTTGACCGATACCTTGCCGAGATGCGAGAGGCCGGCCTCCGTCACCCCGATGTCATGCTCATTCCCGGCGTGGAAGTCGTGCCGCACTACTACTGGACTGGCTCGATTTTCAGCAAAGACCTGACCATGCACGACGCGCAGAAAAATGTACTGGTCCTAGGATTGCCCCGCGTGGATGACTATGACCGGATGCCGGCCGCGGGAAACCATGCATCCTACGAGTATGGGTGGAATACCGTCGGTTTGCTCTGGCCGATCGCGCTGGTTCTGCCGGCGATCTGGCTGATCAACCGCCGAGTGGATCGGAGGCTAGGGGCTGGGTGGACGTTCATGGTTGTGCGCGAGCGGCGGCCTGCTCCAGGGGTCGCCCTGCTCGCGTTGGCCGTGCTGCTGCTGGTCAACAACTATCCGTTCGGGACGCCGCTCTATGATACGTATAGCGACGAAAACGGACTGCGTCCGTATCAAGGCCTGATCGAGTACGTCCGGCAGAGGGGAGGAGTCGCAATCTGGTCTATGCCGGAAGCCAGAGACTTCAGCCGGCATGGTTACGGCCCTCTGGGTGTGGTCACGGTCAAAACCGACCCGTATCCCGAGGCGCTTCTGAAAACATCAGACTATGCCGGGTTCGGGGCGGTCTACGAGGATACGGTCACCGTCACCGACCCGGGCGGCGTCTGGGATGCGGCACTGATGGCGTATCTTGAGGGGCATCGCGGGAATCCCCCCTGGGGGGTCGGTGAGGTCGCCTATCATGGAACCGATAGCGCCGGCAAACGGCTGGATAATGTGGAAACCGTGCTGTGGGTCAAAGAGCGCAGCCAGGCTGCGCTGCTGGACGCGCTTGCGAAGGGCCGGATGTACGCGCTTGAGAGACGAAAGGACTATGGGCTGGTGCTGAAGGAGTTTTCGCTGACGTCCGAAGAGACCGGCCAATCACTGATCTCAGGTGAGACGCTGGAGGCGCCTGCCAATGCTCCGTTTCGTGTGCGGGTCGAGGTGTCTTCCACGGACGGACAGCGCCGGTCTGTTTCGGTGCAGGTCATTCGCTCCGGGCTGGTTCTGTCGTCGACAACCGAGACAACTCCGTTCAGTGTCCACTTGCGCGACGTGGTTCCCCAGGGCCCTGGGGGCTATTTCCGACTGCTGATCGGTTCGGCTGATCATCGCATCGTCAGCAATCCCATTTTCGTACGAAGCCGCGCGAGCCTGACGGGGGCTCTGCCGTAGCCGTGCGTGTTGCGATCCATCAGCCCCAATATTTGCCCTGGTTGGGCTATCTTGA
>CAZMPH010000152.1:0-4322 GCA_964568195.1 uncultured Nitrospirales bacterium
GTATCGGCAACATCTACGCGAACGAGATTCTGTTCCGCGCCCGGCTTCATCCCGCACGTCAGGCGAGCCGCGTGAATGAACCGGCTCTGCGGCGGCTCTACCGCGTCATGCAACAGGTGCTGTCGCAGGCCATCAAGGACGGTGGTTCCAGCGTGCGTGATTTCTTCGCGCCGGACGGAAGCGAAGGGCGCTACAAGCGGCGACATCTGGTCTATGGCAAAGAGGGGCGGCGCTGCCCGTCCGGCTGCGGCGGGACTATCAGACGGCTACGGGGCACGGACCAACGCAGCTCGTTTTACTGTCCCGTTTGCCAGAGGAAATAATAATCCCTCGCCCCCTTGAGGGAGAGGGGAGGGTGAGGGGTTCTTCATCCGCCGTAGGGGCGTATCGCAATACGCCCCTACGGCGGATCGCAGACGGGGACAGGCTCCGGCAGAAAGGAGCCGGTTCCCCCGTTGAACGATCGGGCCCTTCTTTGTATATACTGTGCCGATGAATCGCCATTCCGTAGCGCCCATCTCCCATCCCCGCGATCCGTTGCACGGGATCACGCTGGAGACCATCGTCAGCCAACTGGTTGAGCGGCATGGGTGGGCCGAGATGGGGCGTCGCATCCCGGTCCGCTGTTTCCTCCACGACCCAAGCGTGAAGTCCAGCCTCACGTTTCTGCGGAAAACGCCCTGGGCGCGCAAGAAGGTCGAAGGGTGGTTTCTCGCGAAGCTATTGAAGAAATGAAGGATCAGAAAAATGGGCCAGGCTACTGTGTTTGGGCCTCGGTGCGGGGAGGGAATCTCCGAAGGCCAGGCTATCCACGCTCATTCCGGAAGAACCGCACAATAGAGCGAAGATAGTCTATAATCAATACCAAAGGAGAAGGCATCACCATGGGAATGCAACCGTTACAGGATTGGGTACTGATCGAACCGTCGGAGGCCAAGGAAAAGACCGCCGGGGGGGTGTTCATCCCCGACACGGCCAAGGAGAAACCTGTAGAAGGAAAGGTCCTGGCCGTGGGGAAGGGGCGCTGGGAAACACCGGAAAAGAAGTGGGGAAGTAAACCTAAAGGGAAAGAGGAAAAGGTCTTCAATCCCACGGTCCTCAAACCGGGCGATCAGGTCCTCTACGAGAAATACGGAACGACCCCCATCGATCTGGACGGTACGGAACTCGTTCTCGTCCGCGAGTCCGACGTCCTGGGCTGGAACAACAAAAGTAAACAGAATTAGACTCAGCCTCCATAATGAGGTGAGAGGGAATGAAACGCGGCTTGGTTCTGCTCTTCTGCCTCGCCTCGCTGTTACCTTCGACTATCACCGATCACGTGATGGCGTCCGGAGCGTCACCGTGCAACGCGGTCGCCTTGACGTTCGACATGTGTCCCGTTCGAGTGGGCAGCGGAATCGACGAGCCGTTGATCAACATGCTTGTCGAACGCCGTATTCCCGCCACATTCTTTCTTTCCGGAACGTGGATGGCCCGCCACGACCAAGCCGTCAAAGACCTCTTGAAAGTACCGTTCTTCGAGGTTGGCACCCATGGACAAGTGCATGCCCACCTCTCCGCGCTTGACGAGGAACATCAACAGGCTGAAATCACGGGGACGATCAGGACACTGGAGCGGCAATATGGATATCGAAGCCTGCTGTTCAGGCCGCCGTACGGCGAGTACGATGAGACGACACGAAAGATCGTGCAAGCGTTGGGCCTGCATCTTATTCTGTGGAACGTGGTTTCCGGAGATCCTGACCGGAACCTGTCGAAGGAGAGCATCTTGCAATTTCTGAAAGCGAGGGTACGGGGCGGCAGCATCATCGTGTTTCACGCGAACGGGAAGGGACAGTACACGCGTGACGTCGTCGACGAACTGTCACAAGAATTGGGGAAGAAGGGGCTGCAGCCTGTGACCATCACTGATCTGTCAGGAAAGTGCACGACTTCCCGTGAACACAATTAGGCCCTATACAGCGGACGACTTTCGACTCATCGCGGGTATACTCAGTGAGTCGGACCCCTGGAAAAGGCTGGGGTACGGCATTGATGACTGGAAAAGCGTATTGGCAACGCCGCTGCAAGGACGGGAAGCGTTCATCATTGAGATCGACGGGCGCGCCGAAGGCGTCGGTGTGCTCCGCCCAAAATTTCTCTTCGGTGATTATCTGGAATTACTTGCCATTGCGCCTTCAGCCCAAGGTCGCGGCTATGGACGAACTCTTTTAGCATACTTGGAGGGCATCGTATTCAAACGCGCGAACAATCTCTTTGTCTGTGTGTCCGACTTTAATGCCCGCGCACGAACGTTCTACAACAAAAATGGGTACGCCGAGATCGGACCAATCCCGGACCTCCTCACGCCTGGTGCCGCTGAGATCCTGATGCGCAAGACGATCGGGCCTGCCAAGCTTTCTCGGAGCCAATCCGCCCGCTCGGCATGACAACGCCTCTTCCCCCCTGCGGCCGGGCCTGAGGCCCCCTATGCGTATCCGGCTTGACTCCCATCCGTTCCTGGTCTAGGATGGCCCCCTACTGAAGTCCTTGATGTCGCAACCTAGTGACGGGAGGGGGCCATGACGATGAATCCAGCGGTGCGCGTGGTAAGTGTGCTTGCGGCAATCGCGTTTGCCGGCCAGGTCGGCCTGGCCACGGCGGCAGAAAAGCCGGGCGGCGGAATCCAGAGCAACAAGGCCAAGGGCTCCGAGTCTCCTCGGCTGACAAAGGGCCTTAGCTGCTCCGGTGATGCGCCCAAGATCAAAAAGGTCGCCCCGGACGAAGGCAAGACCGGCGACAAGGTGACGATCACCGGTGAAAGCTTCGGCGGGCCCGGCTGCGTCAGCGGGGTTTCTTTCGGCCCCGGCAGCCCAGCGAAGTTCACGCAGGTGGACGACAAGACGATCACGGCTACGGTCCCGGACGGCAAGAAGGGGATGGAGCTCCTGACCGTGACCGGCTTCACCGGCGAGGACACCAAGCCCTTCCTGCGCAAGTAGACAGTCCTATCCGCAGTGCGTTCGTCAACGCGCCGTTCCTGAAGTCTCGGGCGGCGCGTTGCCGTTTCCTGCCTGTTGCATCGTATATAATGTCATCGTGACGAAGAAGCACGCGGAAGCCGCGTACATCAAGGACAAAGCCGGCTTGAAGGCCCTCTGCGAGCAGCTCCGGGATCAGGAGCGCCTGGCGGTGGACACGGAATTCATGGGCGAGGATTCGTTCCATCCCCGCCTCGAGATCATTCAGGTCGCGGCGGGGGACGTGGCCGCCATCATCGACCACCAGGCGGTGACCGAGCTCGACCATTTTTTCGACCTGCTCGGCGACCGCCGCATCCAGAAGGTGATCCATGCCGGGCGGCAGGACCTGGAGATCTTCTCGGTCCTGTCCGGGTCTGTGCCGGCGCCCATCTTCGACACGCAGGTCGCGGCGGCGATGGTCGGGTACGGGACTCAGGTCGGGTACGCCCAGCTCGTGCAGCAAGTCGTCGGCGTCGCCCTGGACAAGTCCGAGACCTTCACGAACTGGGCACAACGGCCGCTGACCCCGCAGCAGATCGCCTACGCGCTTGAGGACGTGCGGTACCTCTTCTCCTTGCACGACCATCTGCACGACAAGCTGAAAACGCTCGGGCGACTGGAGTGGGTGGCGGAAGAGTTCCGCCGGCTGCAGGGGCTGGCCGATGAGGAGACGCGCAATCCCCGGCTCCGGTACCAGCGCATCAAGGGCTGGGAGGGCCTCCACCCGCGCGCGCGCGGAGTCCTGCGGGAAATCGCGGCCTGGCGCGAGCACGAGGCGAAAAGGCGGGACCGGCCGCGCGGAAGAATCCTGCGCGACGAGATCTTGGTCGAGATCGCCCGGCGCGCGCCGGCGACGATCGAGGCGCTAGGGGCGCTCCGCGGCGTCCAACCGTCGCACGTGGAGAAGTACGGCCAGACGCTGGTCGCGGCCGTGCAGCAGGGCCTGGCGGCGAAAGAACATGATCTGCCGAAGGTCGAGAAGCGCAAGCGGATCGATCCGGAGACGGCGGGGCTGGCCGACCTGCTCGGGACGGCGCTCAAGGTGCGGGCCGTCGAGGCCTCCATCGCGCCGCAGTTGCTGGCCACGTCGCCCGACCTGGAGACGTTCGCCCTGCATCGCGGGAAAGGGCCGGCCGAGCAGCTGCCCCTCCTGCAGGGCTGGCGGCGCACGCTCGCCGGCGAGCACCTCCTCAAGGTCCTTTCCGGCCAGCTCACCGTCGGCTACGACCCCGAAACGGGGCAGGTCCGCCTGTTCGAAAGATAAGAGCGGGTCCTGCCCCCGCATAGCCCAGCGCAGCCGGGGAACCCGTTGCTCTC
>CAZMPH010000153.1:0-4304 GCA_964568195.1 uncultured Nitrospirales bacterium
TCCTCGGGGACGCGGATCAGGATCATTGGGATGGTGATCACGCTGGCCGCGAAGCTGACGACGGACAGGACGAAGAGGAAGCGGAGTAAGTCGGGGGTGACCAGCCCGTCGAAAGCAGTCACCCCCGAACCTCGAACGTCATAGGACTCAACTCCCGAGCGCCTGATCCAGCTTGTAGATGAGGCCGTTCACCGCGTCCTCGAGCGCGACGGCGCGGACTTCTCCCGTCTGGAACGCGGCTTTGTCGGGATAAATAAAGGCGCTGCTGCGTCCTGGCGAGATGCGGGGATACCAGGGCCGCGCGTCTTCGTAATCGGGCGCCAGGAGCCGGGCTTCGCCGTTGGCCACGGCCGAGAACAGACTCTTGCCGCTGGCCAGATCGAGGGCGACGAGACTGACGGTGAAATAGCTGTCCGTCCGGGTGCCGACGGCTCTCCCGTCGCGGCCGTACTGAAGCCACGCGGGGCTCACGACCTCGATTCCTTGGGGCATGACGACCAGGACCTGTTGAACCTGGAAAGGCGCGCTGGCCTTGCGGATGCCCGCCAGGGTGTCTCCGTCCGCGGCGGCGACCGTCGCGGAGCCGACGATTTCGAGACGCTTGCCTGCCGCGAACTGCGCCTTGATTTTGTCGGTCAGGGCACGCTGAGCGGCTTCGGGAGGCGCGGCTGCATTCAACGGCTTCAGCCAGATGAGCCCCACTTTCGTCGGCTGAATGTTTTTGGCTCCTTCGAGTGAAGGCGCGCCGGATAGAAACGGATTCGCGGGCGGCGGGTAGGCTTCCGGAATGACGGCACAGCTCGTCACAAGGACGGCGAGGCCGGCGACCGACAAGATGCTGCGAAACACGGTGCTGTTCATGGCAGGACTCCTTTCCGGTTGAAGAAGAGCCGTTCCATCAGCGTAGCATATCTCAAAACGGCATGTCGTCATCGGACAGCCCGAAATGATGGCCGATCTCATGCACCACGGTTTCCTGCACCTCGCGCACCACATCTTCCTCCGTCTCGCACAGGCGCAAGATCGGCCCCCGGTAGATGTACACCCGGTCCGGCAGTTGCCCTCCGGCATCGAAGAAAGAGTCGCCCTGTATGGAGCGGCCCCAGTAGAGCCCGAGCAGTTCATCCGACTCTTCCGGCTCGAGGCCGACCGCTTCGAGGGCCTCCTCGCTCGGCTCTTCCTGGACCTCGATCTCGACATTGGCGAGGTGGCGCCGGAACTCCTTGGGCAGGCTCTTGACCGCCTCGGCGACGAGTGTTTCAAAGTCCTGTCGTGAGAGCCAACCGCTGGACATGGAATGAGAAGGGGAGGACCCCTTCGCGGAGTCCTCCCCTTTCGATGAAGCAGGTGCGCGTTACTTCTTCCGCACCTGGATTCCGTGCGGGTCGGCCTTTTCGGCCGTCACATCCTTGCCCTCTTTGTCCTTCTCTTGCACCTTTTTGCTGATCGGGGCGATGCCCACGAACGTGCCGCTCTTCCCACCGCCCTCGACCTTGATGACGCCCACGCCCGGCGTGCTGCCGACCGCGTTGTTGGCGTCTTTATGGTTGCCGGTGAGCGGGCTCGGGCCGCGCAGCGCGGTAAAGACGTAGCTGCCGTCAGGAGCCGCGTCCATCAGATCAGGCGCGGGATCCTTGCTGACGTCTCCGGCCAACATAATCGTCCCGACCTTGATGTTCGCATTGCTCGTATCGTAGGCGTCGATCAGGTTGAGGTGCCGGTCGCCCGACCAGAGGTACTTGCCGCCGATCCCGACCATGCCGTGCGAATCGCCGCCGTCGCGTCCGCCGATCCACGTGGGCACGGTCATGTCCGGCAGCGCGCCGACGCCGAACGCGTACACGTCGTGGTTCAAGGGCGTTTTTGGCCACCCGCCGCCGGAGTTGAGGTACATGGTGGCGCCGATCTGCACGCCGCCGCACCCGGCCGGTTTCACCGCCGCGGCCGGAACCGTTCCGGCGAGGAGCATCGGGGTCGCGGTGACGTCATAGACCGCCAGGCCGCCGCCGCGTGGGGTGACGAACACGAACTGGCTCTTGTTCTCGGTGATCGGACAGATCGGTGCCATGTCGGGAAGCGTCGCACCTGATTCCAAGGGTGCCAGGGCCACGATGTCAGTGTCTTTGTTGATCGTAAACTTCTTGTTGGCGTAGTCGGTCCAGATGCGGACGAGCTTCTTCTCGGCGATGTTCGCGCCGATCGCCATCTTCATATTGGCCGTCGGCCAGGCCGCGTGGGCGTTCTTGCCCAGGCTCACGCACCCGATCGGCGCGCGGGAGGCCGCATCCAGGAACACGACGTGGCCGCTGGCCACATAGGAGAGCAGCGCGTATTTCCCGTCCTTGGTAAAGAAGAGCATGTGAGGCCGCTTGGGATAGCCGCCGCCCGCGTCCTTGCAGGCCTCATTGAACTTGTCGCCCAGGTCCACTGTTTCGGTCTTGGCGGATTTCGGATCTGCCGTCAAGCTGGCGCCGTCATAGATGTACAGGGTGCCGCCTCCGTCTTTTGAGCCGTCGGCCTGATCGATCGCCCAGACCTCGTAGGCCGGAGGAGGCGTGGCGGCTTGCTGGGCCAGAGCCGGGCCTGTTCCGATTCCGAGGAAGAGAACCAGGAAGGGAAGAATCCATATCGAGATACGGCGTCTGTCTATCATTGTGGCGACCTCCTTAGTACTGTCCCTTTGGATTAATTCAAAAGTGGTAGGAGCCGTCCCATATGCTTCGCTGTAAAAGGGGACTACATGCATATTCGAACTCCCGCAGGGGTTGTATAGTAGTCGCATGGACGGAATCTGTCAACGGCGGAAACGGCGCCTATTGGACGATGATCTTCGCGCGCATGTTGTGGCCCGGAAGATCACAAATATAGGAAAACGTGCCGGAAGTTTTGGGGGTGAACCGGAGCTCCGCTCTGCCATGGGGGGGAATCAGGACACGGGCGAACCCGGTCTCGTTGAACTCGGGCGCGCCGTTACCGTGCACCTGGACGTTGGTGCCCTGAAAGAGCAGCAGGGGCACGAAGGCGTGCAGGTCTTCATCCTCGTTCCGGATGACCAGGGTGGCCGGCTTGCCGAGCTTCAGTGTGACCACCTCTGGCGAGAACGCACGCTTGCTGGCGACGATTTCGACGGCGCCCGGCGTGGTGTCCGCCGCTTCGGCGAACGGGTTGAGCAGACCGAACAGCAGCGCAAGGATGAAAGCGGTTCGTCCCGGCATCATTTGGCTTTTGCGAAGATGCGGATCGGCGTGCCGCCGAGGCCGAACTTCTCGCGGAAGTAGTTTTCAAGATACCGCAGGTAAGGCGCGCCGACATCGTCGTGGTGGCGGCAAAAGAGGACGAACGTGGGAGGCTTGGCGGCCACCTGGGTGATGTAGGCGGACTTCACCGGCTTGCCCTTGCGGATCGGCAAGGGGTTGGCCTCGATCGCCTGCTGGAAGATGCGGTTAAGCTGCGCCGTAGGCACGCGGTGGGCAAAGGCCTTCAGGGACTCGTTGATGAGTGTGAAGATGCCCGTGACCGTCTTGAACTGGAGGGCCGAGCCGAACAGCACGGGCGCCCAGGTGAGGAACGAGAAGCGCCGGTGCAGCTCGGCCTCGTACTTCGCCCTGGCGTCCTCGTCATCGGCCCGCAGGTCCCACTTGTTCACGAGGAGCACACAGGCGCGGCCCCCGCGCAGCGCCAGTCCGGCGATCTTGGTGTCCTGCTCCGTGACCCCTTCGACGCCGTCCAGGATCAGGACGGCCAGGTCGGCCCGGCCGATCGCCCGCATGGCGCGCGCGACGCTGTAGCGCTCCACACCCGGATCGATCTTGCCGCGCCGCCGGATCCCCGCCGTATCGATGAAGAGGTACTCGTCCTTCTTGTGGCGGACGAGCGTATCGATGGAGTCGCGCGTCGTGCCGGGCACGTCGTTGACGACGAGGCGGGTCTCGCCCAAGAGTGTATTGATGAAGGTGGACTTGCCGACGTTGGGCCGCCCCACGACGGCGACCTTGGGAATCTCCGTCGAGGCCGCGCCTTCTTTCGCGGCCGGGATCAGAGGATAGAGGGCGTCCAGCAGTTCCGCGACGCCGGCGCCGTGCTCGGCAGAGAGCGGAAACAGCGGCTCCATCCCCAGTTCGTAAAAGTCCCCGATCAGCGGATCGGATTTGGGGGTGTCGATCTTGTTGATCGCGGCGAACAGGGGCTTGTTGACACTACGCAGCAGATCGGCGATCGCCCGATCGACCGGCGTGAGGCCCTCCCGCCCGTCCATCAGGAAGATGAGCGCGTCGGCCTCCTCGATCGCGCGGCGCGACTGCTCG
>CAZMPH010000154.1:0-818 GCA_964568195.1 uncultured Nitrospirales bacterium
CGATTTCGGAAGGTTCGTCTCGAGGTACTTGACCACCGCTCCGAGCTTGTCCTTGACCGCGTTCAGGTGGTTCCGGATGCGGGTGCGGGCCGCCGCCACTTCATCGGGTTTCGGAGGATCGTTCCGCAGGCAGTCTTCGGTTAGGCGAACGACCCCTTCGTTGATCGACACCATCACAGGCGGCTGATCCCGCGTCGCCTTGATGAACTCGGTGCTGCCCCCGCCGATGTCGAGCGCGATGCACCGCTCCACATCGGGCGGGAGACCGGACTGGATGCCCAGAAGCGACAGCCTCGCTTCCTCCTCGCCCGACAGGACCGTCACGTCCCACCCGCTCTTGCGCTTCACTTCGGACAAAAATTCGTCGCGGTTGACGGCATCGCGGACGGCGCTCGTGGCCACCGCCACCACCTCGCGCGCGCCGGCCTGCTCGATCGCTGGCAACCACTCGGTGATCGTCTCCAGCGCGCGCGCCATCGGGGCCGGTTGCAGGCGGCGGCTCGGCTGGAGGCCTTCGCCCAACCGGATGATGCGGCGCCCCGAGGCGAGCTCGTGCAGCCGCCCATCGTCTCCAATCCGGGCAATCAGCAACCGCAGTGTCAGCGTGCCGATATCGATGCCGGCATAGATCGGCATCGGTCGTTCACCCTCGCTCCTTGATCTGGTCCATCTCGAACCGGATGCGCGCCTCTTCCTGCTTGAGCTGGTCCACCTTGGCAAACAGGTCCTGGATCTCCTTGTCCGCCAGCACCCCGCTGCCCTTCCGCTCGATCAACTGGAAGGCCCGCTCGCCGGCCGCCCGCAGGTATTCCTTGATC
>CAZMPH010000154.1:828-4279 GCA_964568195.1 uncultured Nitrospirales bacterium
CTCCACCTTGTACAGCTGGTACTTCAGGCGCAGGAGCTCCATCGCCTCGAGCGACCGGTCCGCGGCCCCGGCGCTGCCCTGACGCATCTTGGCCCATCCCGTGCGGAGATCGTTTTTGAATCGGCGTAATCGCGAAATCATAGTCCCGTCAGGATACCGCAGCCAGATCAAGTTTCGCATGCCATCGGCGGAGCAACGCCGCTTTGAGTTCCGCGTGTTCGGGCCGGGCCAGCTCTGGATCGCGCTCAAGCAGCAGCGCCGCCTCCTCGCGGGCCTCTTCCAGAATCTTCACGTCGCGGATGAGATTGGCCACCCTCAAATCGGTCGGTCCCCACTGCCGCGTTCCAAAGAACTCCCCCGGACCGCGGATGCTCATGTCTTCCTCGGCGATGACGAACCCATCGTGACTCTTGACCAACGCCTCCAGGCGGCGTCGCGCTTCTTCCGACAGGCGGCCCGGCCCCATCAGCAGGCAATAGGATTGATGCACCCCGCGGCCGACGCGCCCGCGAAGCTGGTGAAGCTGCGCCAGCCCGAACCGATCGGCATGCTCGATCAGCATCACCGTCGCGTTGGCGACGTCGATGCCGACCTCGATAACCGTCGTGGCCACCAGCACCTGGATGCGGCCGGCCTTGAAGTCCGTCATGACGCGGTCCTTCGCATCGCTCTTCATCCGCCCGTGGATCAGCCCGACCGTCCATTTCGAGAACACGTCGCGCTGCAGGCGCGCGGCCCCCGTGATCGCCGCCTGGAGATCCACCTTCTCCGACTCCTCCACCAACGGGAAGACCACGTAGGCCTGCCGGTCCTGCGCAAGCTCATCCTCGATCAGGCGATAGGCGCGCGCCCGCTGGTTCTCCGCGAACAAGAGCGACCGGATCGGCGTGCGGCCTGGCGGCATCGCGTCGATGACGGACAGGTCCAGGTCTCCGTACAGCGTCAGCGCCAGGGTCCGCGGGATGGGCGTTGCGGTCATCACCAGCACATCGGGCGCATAGCCTTTTTCTTTGAGCGTCGCGCGCTGCAGGACGCCGAACTTGTGCTGCTCGTCGATGACGGCCAGCCCGAGCTTATGGAACGCTACGCCCTGCTGAATCAGGGCGTGCGTGCCGATCACGATCCCCGCCGGTCCCCCGGCGATGGCGGCCAGGGCTTCGGCGCGCTTTTTTCCGGTGCGTCCTCCCACCAGCAGGACGCACGAGACCCCGAGCGGCTCCAGCAGCCGGTGCAGATTCAGGTAATGTTGCTCGGCAAGGATTTCGGTGGGCGCCATGAGGGCCGCCTGCAACCCGGAGCCGACGGCGACCAGCATCGCCGCAACAGCCACGATGGTCTTGCCGCAGCCCACGTCCCCCTGGATCAGCCGGTTCATCGGATGGGGGCTCGCCAGGTCCTGATGAATGTCCCGGAGGACACGAATCTGCGCATCAGTGAGTCGGAACGGTAAGGTCTGCAGCAGGCGTTGAGACAGCGGCGTTTGCAGAGTGTAGGTGAAGCTGCGCGCCTCCCGCTTGACCTCCTCGCGTTTCTGCCCCAAGGCCAGCTCAAGGAGAAAGAAGTCCTCGAAGGCGAACCGCCGATGCCCCGGAGTCTTGCCGCGGTTCAAGTCGTCGAGGCTCGCGCCCGGCGCGGGGAAATGGACGGCTCTGATCGCCTCCCCGAACGGCATGAGCCGTCGGCCTCGAACAAGAGCCGGCGGAAGCGCGTCCACGGCGCCGTCCGCGTACTGATCAACCAGCGCCTTCATGATGGCGCGGACCCGGTCGCTCGGCATCGTCCGCGTCTTCGTCTCCCGCCCATGGTAGATCGGCACGATGCGGCCCATGTGAACCAGATCGGCATGCGCCGGGTCCTGCGGGCCGCCCTCAAAGATCTCAAAGACGGGGTTCTCCATCTGGAGCTGCGTCCATCGCCCGCCCTTCGGCTTGACCAGGCCGTAGAGCATCAGCCGCTGCCCCGCCTGAAAGGTCTCCGCCAGATACGCTTGATTGAACCACACGAGATGCAAGCTTCCGGTACGATCCGCCACGGTCACTTCGACCAGCTTTCTGCGCTGGTGGGCGGTTACTGCGAGCTTGACCGCCTGGACTTCGGCAGCGACCACCGCCTCCTGCCCGGGGATTAAATTTTCGATGAGCCGAATCTGCGTTCGATCCTCGTAGCGCCACGGGAGCGACCAGACGGCATCCTCCACCGTCCGGATTCCCGCTCGCGCCAGCACCTCGGCCTTCTTGGGCCCCACGCCCCGCACGTATTGAATGGGAAACTCCCAGAGCCGATATGCCGGCGCCGGAGGTTCAGGGGACTTCTCCAGCGTTCGGCGGAGCCGGTCGACCAGCGCCCGCGCCTCGATCAGACGTTCCCGCTTGCGGTCTTCCCCCAGCGATTCAAAATCCGAAAAAAGATGCTTGAGGTGCAGCAGATCCGACTCAACCGCAGGGGCACGGACCGCGTCTCTGAGCGCCTGCACCACCCGATCGGCGACGAAGACGTGGATGGCAGAACGGCCTTTCGGCCCGATCCGTGCGGCGGACTCCAGCGCGTGGGCGATCCCCTGCAGTATCTCGTTCAACTCATTCACATCCAAGCCTCTCGGGGGCCATTCTCGCTGTCTCACCCCAAAAGATCAACACACCAAAATTTGCGCCATCCGCGACGACAAAAATTTGCGGCCATTCCCCCTGTTCGGCTTGGCGATGCCAATACCCATTCAATTTTTCAATATTTTACGTGATTTACAGGCTGGTACAGCGGTTGCTTTTATCTGTAGCAGAAGCTGCAATTGAGCGGCATAGGCAAGGGGAAACGCAGAATCAAACAGGAGGGAGCCACGATGGGCCGGATTCTCACTAAGCTGGCGGGCGAGGACAAGGACTTTCCGTTGATCGAAGTGATGGTCGCGGTCGCCTGCGTCGGCATTCTCGTGACCATCGCCCTGCAGAAGTTTCTGGCGCACTAAACGGCAGGTGGTGCTTGTCAGCGCAAGACTCGTTGTGGTAGCATGCGCCTCGGCTTGAGCGCTCAGGAGGAGAACTACCGTGGCCAGGGCATGTGAAATCTGCGGGAAGTCGCGCGCGGTCGGCAACAACGTCAGCCACGCCAATAACCGCACCAAACGAGTCTTTCGCCCGAATCTTCAGACCATCCGGGCGCTCATCAACGGCGCGACACGCCGCATCCTCGCCTGCACGCGCTGCATCCGCAGCGGCAAGATCAAGAAGGCAGTCTAAGCCCTTCCTCGCAGCGATCAATCTGAAAAGGTTTGGAGCGGGAGACGGGATTTGAACCCGCGACCGACGGCTTGGGAAGCCGCTGCGCTACCACTGCGCTACTCCCGCCCCTGAAGTGTGTGGATTATCCTCCAGGCCGCGGAAACAAGTCAATTCGTCAGAGTCACGATTTGCCTTCGAAGCGGATGACGGCGAAGCGCTTCTTACCGACCTTCAAC
>CAZMPH010000155.1:0-4176 GCA_964568195.1 uncultured Nitrospirales bacterium
CGCCCTGCGCTGCATCTGGGCGCCCATGCGGCGTCACCCGCAAAAGGCCGGAGCGGGGCCTGCCTCTAACGCGGCCGTAGAGGAGCGCCCTTTCCGCCCTTGTCCATGATCCGAGGGCGCGCCGAGCCCCCTTCCTTGACCTTTGCCGGAGTAGAGACTATAAACCTGAGTTCCTCGTTCTTTTCTTTAGGAGGCCTCACCATGAATCGCACTCGGTTCCATTCTTCGATGATCGCCCTGGCCGGAGCCTGCTTCCTGTTGACCGGTTGCGCCACCGGCTACATGTACAAGGACCTGCCGGTGTCCAAGACCAGCGGAACGGCCGGAGCCGGGAACACCGTCACCTTCAAAGGCTCTCCCCTCAAGCTCGACGGCACCGCCATCAAGGTCGGAGACCAGCTCCGCGACACCAAGTTAACGACCATGCCCCCTGACCTCAAACTGGTCAGCCTCACCGACGGCAATGGCAAGGTCAGGATCGTCAGTATCGTCCCGTCGCTGGACACAAAAGTGTGCGAGCAGCAGACGCACTATCTGAGTGAGAAGAATGCCAACCTCGACCGCGACATCCAGCTCGTCACGGTGAGCGTGGACACGCCCTTCGCCCAGAAACGCTTCGCCGAGGAGGCAAAGATCTTCAACGTCACCTTCCTCTCGGACTACCGCGGAGGAGACTTCGGGCGGGCCCACGGCCTGCTGGTCCCGGACATCCACGTGCTGGCACGGACCGTGATGGTCGTGGACAAGGACAACGTGGTCCGCTACCTGCAGGTCGTGCCGGAGCTCGCGTCGATGCCGGACATGGACGCGGCGTTCAATGCGGCCCGGAAGGTCGCCGGCTTGCCGCAGCCCCTCCCGCCGCTGGGCTCCATGGGCGGGTTCACGTACTGACACTATGCACGAATTCGATCTCCTGGTGATCGGGAGCGGCCCGGCCGGCCAGAAGGCCGCCATCCAGGCGGCCAAGCTGCGCAAGCGGGTGGCCATCATCGAGAAGGAACGGGTGGTCGGCGGCACCTGCATCAACACCGGCACGCTGCCCAGCAAAACCCTCAAGGATGCCATCTACTACCTGCACGGGTTCAAGCAACGCTCGTTTTCCAGTATTTCGTGTTCCCTGAAAAAAAGCATGACTCTCCGGGATCTGATGGCCCGGAAGGATCTGGTCGTCAAGCACGAATTGGAGGTCATCAACAACCAACTCGAGCGCAACGACGTTGAGCTCATCCACGGGACCGCCTCGTTCGTGGACCCGCACACCATCTCGGTCGCCACCAAGGGCGGCGACGCGGACCAGCTGCACGCGCCGTTTATCGTGATCGCCACGGGCTCGCGCCCGCGCCGTCCCGGGGAGATCCCCTTCAACGACATGACCATCTGCGACTCGGACTCGATCCTCTCCACGGAAGCCATTCCCAAGAGCCTGATCGTCATGGGCGGCGGCGTGATCGGCTGCGAATACGCGTCCATGTTCGCCGCCTTCGGGATCAAGGTCACCCTCTTCGACAAGCGCAATGATTTGCTCCGGTTCGTGGACCAGGAGATCGTCCAGGCCCTGATCTATCACATGCGGACCAACGGGGTGACGATGCGGCTGGGCGAAGAAATCGACAAGGTCGCCACGGACGAAAAGGACCGGGTTGTGACCAGCCTGAAGAGCGGCAAGACCATCGTCACGGACGCGCTGCTCTACTCGATGGGCCGGATGGCGAATACGGACCTGCTGAATCTGCAGGCCGCCGGCCTCACCGTGGACAAGATGGGCCAATTGAAAGTCAACGAGCAGTACCAGACGGAAGTCCCGCACATCTACGCGACCGGGGACGTGATCGGGTTCCCAGGGCTGGCCTCGACTTCGATGGAGCAGGGCCGGCTGGCGGCCTGCCACGCCTTCCACGTGGAGCAGTCCACGCTGCCCCAGGTCCTCCCCTACGGCATCTACACGATCCCCGAGATCTCGACGGTGGGCAAGACCGAGGAAGAGCTCACCAAGGAAGGGGTGCCGTACGAGATCGGCCGGGCCTTTTACAAAGAGATCGCCCGCGGCCAGATCGTGGGCGACCTCGAAGGGCTGCTGAAGCTCATCTTCCACCGCACCACGATGGAGCTGCTCGGCGTCCACATCATCGGCGACGGCGCCACCGAACTGGTCCACATCGGCCAGGCGGTCCTCACCTACAGCGGCAAGGTGGACTTCTTCGTCCACAACGTCTTCAACTACCCGACCCTCGCCGAGTGCTACCGCACGGCGGCGCTCGACGGCATCAATCGACTGGCACGCCCGTAATCACCCACCAACCTTGGGGGCTCCCATGTTCCAGGAAGAAAAAACGTTCAACCTGCGCTTCGCCCTGGAAGCCCGCTTCCCCGACGAGTACGCCGGCGACGAGGACGGGCAGCTGTGGGTGAAGGAGTGGGAGCAGCAGCTCAAGCCGGAGCTTGTGAAGATGGTGTTCGACTACCTCCGGCGGCATCCCGCCTGGACCGTGCACGTCCGCAACCGCGGGGCGTCTCCACTCGACGAGATCGAGATCGCCATGCTGAAGGATTTTACTGGTCGCGATACAGGCGAAGGTAGGGGTTCGGGTGAAAGATGACGTTGTCTTCCTGGATCACCTCGTTGCCGTTGATCCCGTCTTCCTCAATATCCTTCCATAACGCCCGCCCCCACCAGATCAGGAAGGGATGGGGTGCCAGATCATAACCCGGCGTCCCGTCCGGATTCATGACCGTCCTGAGCACCTTCCGTCCGGTCGCGTAGTCCACCACGTTCGGGTCTTTCGTCGCGTACAGCTCGATCCAGAGCTCCAGGCGGTTGTCGAAGACTTCGGCGATGCGGAATTCAGGGGACGGGAGCAACGGCAGCTTCTTCGGTTCGCCGGCTAAGGCCGACGAGGCCGCCACGGCCAGGAGAAGTCCGCTCAGAAGGAAGGTTCTGCAACGCATAACCCGATTATACTGCACCGCCCCGCCTCTTGCGCCTCTATCATGATTTCGCTAAGGTGAGGTTACCTACGAGGCGCACACATGAAATTCAGCCGGCATTTGCGGTCGGTCGCGGAGCCGATCTGGGCCGCCCAACTGACCCACCCGTTCGTCGTCGGGCTGGGCGACGGCACCTTGCCGGAGCGGAAGTTCAAATACTACATCCTCCAGGACGCGCTGTTTCTCGGTGACCTGGCCCAGGTCTTCGCGATCGCCGCGGAGAAAGCGCCGGATGTCGGCTCGGCAAGCCGGTTCGCCAGGCTGGCCGAGGAAACGCTGGTCGTCGAACGCTCCCTCCACGAGACCTACGGCAAGCGCTGGAAGCTGACGCGCCGGGAGATGTCCCGGGTCCCCATGGCTCCGACGAATTACGCCTACACGCGGCACATGCTCCAGATCGCCCAGAACGGGCCGGCCCTCGACGCCGCGGTCGCGGCCCTCCCCTGTGCCTGGATCTATTGCGTGGTGGGGCAGCATCTCCTGCGCAAAGGAAAGCCGGCGAAGGCTCATCCCTATCGTGATTGGCTGTTGCTCTACGCCTCGCCGGAGTTCGCGGAGGTGGGGCGGTGGATGCGAGCGCGGGTGGATGCGTGGGCGAAGCGGGCGAGCGCGGTGGAGAAGGTGCGGCTGGAGCGGGCGTTCATCATCAGCTCGCGGTACGAGTGGATGTTTTGGGAGATGGCGTGGAACGAAGAATCGTGGCCGGTGTAAAGTCGCGGTGCTGGTGGTGTGGGGAGGATGCGCTGTATTGTGAGTATCACGACCAGGAATGGGGCGTACCGGTCCATGACGATCGGAAGATCTTCGAGATGCTGATTCTGGAGGGGTTCCAGGCGGGGCTGAGTTGGATTACCATCCTGCGCAAGCGCGACAATTTCCGGAAGGCGTTCAAGAACTTCGACGTGCGCAAGGTGGCGCGATTCGGCAAGGCCGATCTCGCACGCTTGATGAACGACGCAGGCATCATCCGCAACCGCCTGAAGATCGAAGGCGCCGTCACCAACGCGAAATGTTTCCTGGAGGTACAAGAAGAGTTCGGCAGCTTTGACCGGTACATCTGGCGCTTCACGGGCAATCGAACCTTGCGCCATCCCAAGGGCATGACCAGGAAAACCATGAAGGCAACCTCGCCGGAGTCCGACGCCCTGTCCAAGGACTTGAAGCAACGGGGCTTCAAGTTCGTCGGCTCGA
>CAZMPH010000156.1:0-4055 GCA_964568195.1 uncultured Nitrospirales bacterium
CGCTCAGGGGAGCGGAACGTCAGGGAGCGCCAGCAGTTCAGGGTGCGCCGGTCGGATCACCGGCTTCATCCAGGCCAGCACCGGGGTGTTGAGCCAGACCTGCGGCTCATCGGCGGGCCCGTTCTGGAGCCGCCTGATCTCGTGGCGTGATTTGTAAGTAGACAATTCGGCTTGTGGAGCGGGCCGGGTGAGGGTACGCTGATAGGCAAATGCCTGGGAGTGACCCTCACCCAAGCCTCTACCAAGTCTCACTCCGAGAACCCGCCCTTGTCTCTCTCGCCCCCGCCTGTTAAAATGTGATGAACCGTTATTCGTTAAACGTTATGCGTTAAACGTAGCGCATTAACGATTAACGTATAACGTCCTCATCAAGGGAGTCATTCGCCTCGCTTGTCCAAGGTAGCCCTCCTCAAGGTCAAACTCCAAGAAGGCATCGACACCGCCAGCCTGTTCGGCAGCCGGGACGTTCATCTGAAAATGATCGAGGAAGCCTTCGGCATTCGGGTGTCCGCCCGAGGCGAAGAAGTCCTGCTCGAAGGGCCGGCGGAGGCCGTGCGGGGCGGGGAGCGTCTGCTCGGCGGGCTCACGACGATGATGGGCGAGGGCCTCGTGCTGCGGCCGGACGACGTGGAGTTCGCCATTCGCACGTTCCAGGGCGGAGACGACGCCGTCGCGGTGAAGGAGACCGGTCGCGGCAACGTCGGGATCAGCACCGCCAAGCGGGTGATCCTTCCCAAGTCCCCCACGCAGAAGCGCTATCTCGAAGCCATCCGCGCGCACGATCTGGTCCTGGGCATCGGGCCGGCCGGCACCGGCAAGACGTACCTGGCGATGGCGATGGCGGTCGCCAGCCTGTGCCGGCGCGAGGTCAGCCGGATCATTCTGGCGCGGCCCGCCGTGGAGGCCGGCGAGAAGCTCGGCTACCTGCCGGGCGACATGATCGCGAAGGTCAATCCCTACCTGCGGCCGCTCTACGACGCGCTCTACGACATGCTGGACCTCGAGCGGGCCAACCGGCTGATCGAGCGCGGCGAGATCGAGATCGCCCCGCTGGCGTTCATGCGCGGGCGCACGCTCAACGACTCGTTCGTGATCCTGGACGAGGCCCAGAACGCCACCTCCGAGCAGATGATGATGTTTCTCACCCGGCTGGGGTTCAACTCGAAGGCGGTCGTGACGGGCGACATCACGCAGGTGGACCTGCCGCAGGGTCGGGTCTCCGGCCTGATCGAGGTGCGGGACATCCTCGCAGAGATCCCCGGGATCGCGTTCGTCTATTTCTCCGAGAAGGACGTGGTGCGCCACCGGCTGGTTCAGGAGATCATCAAGGCCTACCAGCGACACACCGAGAAGCGCGCCCACCGCAAGGCTCCCCGGCGCTCTGAATAACTCTGTGCCCGTTCTCCTGCAGAACCGTCAACGCGCCGTGGCCGTCAATCAGGCCTGGCTGGGCCGGACGGCCGAGGCCGTCCTGGCGGCCGCCCGCGCCGGGGCGGCGGAACTGAGCCTGCTGCTGGTTTCCGACCGGCGCATGCGCGCGCTCAACCGGCGCTACCGGAAAAAGGATCGCCCGACGGACGTGCTGGCGTTTCCCATGTACGAAGGCCAATCTCCAAAGCGTCGGTCGCCTGCGCCTGCGGCTTCCGTAGCGGCGAAGTCGCCGGGCAGAGGACGTGTCTTGGCGCGGCCGGGGCGGGCGGGTGAGACAGCGAGCCGCGTTCCAATGGTACTTGGCGATGTCGTCATCTCGCTGCCCACCGCGAAGCGGCAAGCGGCGGCCTTGGGGCACAGCCTGCGCGCTGAAATAGCGCGGCTCCTCGTTCATGGCGTCCTGCACCTGCTCGGTTACGATCACGAGCGAGGCGCGCGCGACGCCTCCGTGATGGCCCGCAAGGAGAAGATGATTCTCCGCGCGATTCAAGGCAAAGGAAACTGAATGGGTGTGCTGAGTCAGTTAGGACTTGGGTTGGCAAAAACCCGCGAGGGCCTGCTCGGGTCCATCCGGCGCCTCCTTCCCGGCAGCCACAAGATCACGCCGGAGCTCTGCGAGGAGCTGGAGGCCGCGCTGCTGGCCGCCGACGTGGGCGCCGCCTCCGCGTCCGTGCTGATGGATGCGGTGCGCGACCTGGTCCGGCAGACGGGGGAAGCGGACGCGTCCTCCGTGCGGGCCGTCCTGAAAAAGGTGATGACGGAGCGCCTGCGGGCCGGCGCGCGGGCGGGAGCGGTCACGGCTGCTCCTCATGTCGTTCTACTGGTCGGCGTGAACGGCGTCGGCAAGACCACCACGGCCGGCAAGCTCGCGGGGCAGTACAGTCGAGGCGGCAAGCGCGTGATGCTGGTGGCGGGCGATACCTTTCGCGCCGCCGCCGGCGAGCAGCTGGAGGTCTGGGGGCGCCGCGTCGGCGCGGACGTGATCAGGCATCAGGCGGGCGGCGATCCGGCGGCCGTCGCCTACGACGGCGTGGTCGCGGCCCTGGCGCGTAGGGCCGATGTGGTGCTGGTGGACACCGCCGGTCGCCTGCACACGAAATCCAATCTCATGGAGGAACTTCGCAAAGTCAAGCGCACGCTCGGCAAGGCGATGCCGGGCGCGCCGCACGACGTCTTCCTGATCCTGGACGCAACGGTCGGCCAGAACGGCCTGGCGCAGGCGCGGCAGTTTCATGACGCGCTCGGCGTGACCGGCGTGGTGCTGACCAAGCTCGACGGCACCGCCAAGGGCGGCATCGTGCTCGCCATCGCCGGAGACCTAGGGCTTCCCGTGCGGTATGTGGGGGTCGGAGAAGGCGTGGAGGATTTGCAGGCCTTCGATCCCGACGCCTTCATAGAAGCCTTACTGGGAGAATCATGACCGTCCTGCGCGCGCTGGCCGTCCTCGTCCTGCTTCAGGGACCGGGCTGCGCAGCGCTCTCCTCTCCTGTTCCGCCGAAGTCCAACGCTCCCGTGTTCAGCCTGCTGCGGCACGACATCCGCGTCACGATCGATCCGGCGACGCATCGTATGAGGGGGCTTGACCGTGTCACGATCAAGACGGGCAACCGGGGAGCGCGGGAGATCGCCGTCACGCTCAATAAGGCGCTCGTGGTCGCGTGGGTCTCCCGCGAAGGGACGCTCCTGCCATTTTCTCCGCGGCCGCTTCCGCCGTCCATGGAGTTGGACGCCAGCCGCGCGCACCAGATCGTGGTGCGGCTGGATCGGCCGGCCGCGGCGGGCGAGACGTTCGCGCTGGATTTCGACTATGCGGGCGAGATCAACGATCCGCCGAAAGAGCCGCGGCATCTCCGGTTCGTCACGCCCAGCGAGACGTCCGGGCACATCGGGGCGGAAGGCATCTACATCGGGCCGGAGACCTACTGGTATCCCGACGCGCCCGATTCATTGGCGGCCTACCGGGTGACGGCCGCGACACCGCCCGGATGGGAAACGATCGGGCAGGGTGGACTCGTTACCCGTGAAGTGAGGCGCGATGGAATACTCACAATATGGGACACGTCCGCGCCGACCGAAGGACTGACGCTGGCGGCCGGGAAGTTCGTCGTGGCGACCAGGAAAAGCGGGCCCACGGAGATCGCCACGTATCTGTATCCGGAGGAGGCGGCGCTGGCGGACGACTATCTCGCGTCGGCCGCCGCGTATCTGGACGCCTACTCGGCCATCCTGGGCCCGTATCCCTTTCCGCGCTTTTCCATCGGGGAGAATTTCTTCGCCAGCGGTCTCGGCATGCCGTCCTACACGCTCCTCGGCGCCGGCTCGATCCGCCGCCGCTACACGCAGCCCTACGCGCTGGGCCATGAGATCGTCCATTCCTGGATCGGCAACCATGTCTTCAATGACAACGGCGGGAACTGGGTCGAGGGCCTTACGACGTACCTCTCGAACTACTACTGGCACGAGTTGAAGGGCGACCAGCAGAAGGCCCGCGAGGAGCGGCGCATGATGCTGCTGAACTACGCCGTCTACGTCCCGCCGGATCAGGATTATCCCGTCGCGCAGTTCAAGCGGAAGTCCGATCAGCGCGACAATGCGATCGGGTATAACAAGACCGCCATGGTCTT
>CAZMPH010000157.1:0-221 GCA_964568195.1 uncultured Nitrospirales bacterium
GGGCGCCCGATGATGGCGACGGTGAACATGCGGCTCACGCTAACACGCGGTCCGCCGTCTTGACAAGAACGCTGCTTGAGAGAGGCGGGTGGCGCCGAGCGGGACCCGGGCGGAGCGGAAGAGCCTACAGCCGAGTCTGCGGGGCTGCGACGGCGAAAGGCTCTGAGCACGTCAGGGCTGTTCGGCGACAGGACCCGCTCCAAGACTTGAAGTTCGCGCAT
>CAZMPH010000157.1:231-3886 GCA_964568195.1 uncultured Nitrospirales bacterium
AACTGGGACGCGATTGAAACCGTACTGCTGGACATGGACGGGACGCTGCTCGACCGGGCCTTCGACGATCATTTCTATTTGGAGGCCCTGCCGGAGCGCTATGCCGCCGTCAACGGGATGACCGTAGCCGAGGCCCGCACGCGGCTGGTCGCGCTCTACCGTGCCGCCGAGGGCGAGTTGGACTGGACCGATCTCGACTATTGGACGAAAAAACTTGAACTGGATGTGCCGGCCATCAAAGACGCGCTGCGGCACCGCATCGCGGCGCACCCCGACAGTCTCGATTTTCTCGGCTTCCTGCGGGCGCGGAAGATCCCGGTGCATCTGGTCACGAACGCCCACCCCAAGACCCTGGCGATCAAAATGGAGAAGACCGGCCTCGACGCGCATCTCGACCGGATGGTCACGGCCTTTGACGTCGGCTGCCTCAAATCCAGAGTTGACTATTGGGTGAAATCAGAGGCGATCCTGGGGTTCGATCCGGCCACCACGCTCTACGTGGACGACGACGAGTCCGCCCTGCTCTCGGCCGAGTCACACGGCATCAGGCACCTCGTTCACCGCTCGAAGTCCAGCTCCGTAATCCCGCCCCAGGCGTCCATGAAGTATCGCTCGATCGAAACCTTCCACGCGCTGATGAAATGACCATCACGGCAGGTCCATGCCGCGTTCCTGCCCGTCCACATGCGCGCCGTAGGGCGGGAGCGTCGTGAGGCGGGGGTCGTCCACCGGGCCGCCGACCGTGAAGTGATACAGCGACTGAAAGGCCAGGTCTTTAAAGCCGAAGGCCTGGTGCACGGGGTCGTCGAAGAAACAGCCGATGCCGGTCGCGCGCACGCCGGCCGCTTCCGCCTCGAGATACAGCACCTGCCCGATCACGCCGCTTTCCCAGAACAGCCGCCGGTAGAACCATGGCCCGTGCACGAACAGGGCGTCCTTATATTCGGCGATCATGCCCAGCGAGAAGGCGCCGTCGCCGGCGATGTCCTGAAAGCAGCTCACCTGGGTGGCGAGCCGCTGGGCGTTGCCTTCTTCCAATAGGTACAGCGGAAGATCGGCCGGACAGCCGGGAGGCGTGGACCACGCGAACTGCTCGTGCATGGCCTGCTTGAGCTTGCCCACCTTCGCCGGATCGCGGGCCAGCACGTACAGCCCGGACGGGAGCCTGTCCACGCGATGGACGAACAATCCTAAATGGATGGTCGGATCCCAGGGGGCGGCGTCCCAGGGCACGGGGCGTCGGAACACGTCCAACTCGACGCGCGGCATGACCCGTGCGAGCATCTTATAGAAGCGCTCGGCCGGGAGCGAGGTCTTCCCGTCGCAGGCCAGCAGGCTTCGTCGCTGATGGATGATCTTCCAGGCTGAGAGGCCGTCGGCAGGCACTCCGCTCGCGCGCGGCGCCTCAGCCGGAGGAGCCAGTTCGAGGCCATACAATTCACTGCTCAGTTTTCGCGAGGCAGCCGCCACGTGGTCGATGATCTCCCAGGGCGCGGGATCATCCGGGCTGAGGCGGTTTGCCTTCCCGTACCAACGCTGCTTCGCCAGTTCGCGCGCCAGATCCGGATCGAAACAGAGCGGGAGCACCGGCTCGTCGCCCGCCCGCCCGTCCCTCGCAAGAGCAGTCGGGAAGAGAACCATGATCAGATCAGGATGTTCGCGCTCGGCCCCTGCGAAGTCCTCGACGCGGTTCAGCCCCAGCAGGTCCTCGACGGTCTCGTCCGATAAACAGGTCAGCGCTACCGCGTTCCATCCCAGCGTCGCGGCCGCGATCCGGACCGTGCCGATCGCGTGCCCCACGTCGTGCTGGCAGTAGCGAAACGCGCGCTCGCCGTACTTCCAGGCCTCCCGCCAATGAACGGACGACAGCCCGACCAGGAAGGCCTGCCGGGGAAACCGACTCATGAGCGCCGCGAACAGCTCATCGGGGCAGTCCGCGCGCCGTTCGAGCCCATGTTCCTTGGGCGCGTAGTGGTACAGGCCCGGGCTTGAGGCGAGCCCGTGGACTGCGCCGAGCAGGAGATAGCCCTCGGTCGGATGCAGGTTGCCGCTGGAGGGATTGCTCCGCAGCGCCCAGCGCGCGTCGCCGGCCTGCTTCCAGGCCGACAGGGCCAGCGCGTATTCGAACAGCCGCGAAAGCGCGCGGAGCGTCACCGGCGCACTCGGTACAACGCCGGGACGATAGAGGTGCTCGTAAGGCGGCGAGAGCGGCTCCTCGTCGAGGCACAGGATCGGCAGGCGGATGAGTTCCGCGCCCTCGTAGCGCCGGAAGGGGTTCGGCTGGTTCGCCCAGTCCAGATAGCCAAGCGCGCGGGCATAGCGGTTGAAGTGATGCTTGGTCTCCTGGTGATAGCGCATCACCACTTCAAGCTGTTTGACCGTATCGTCCATGAGCTTGCATCATACCCGAATCAACTATCCCTTGACTCGCTCCGGCCCTGGATGGTACGGACTCGCCAGCTATGGGGAAGTTCGACCTCGCCAAGGCGATTCTCGAGACCGGCTCCTTCCACTGGAAAGCGACGCCGCAGTTCACGCTGGCCTCCGGGCGCGTCAGCGAATACTACGTCAACTGCAAGCAGCTCCTGGCGCATCCCCAGTATCGGAAGATCCTCGCCGAGCTGATCGCCCAGCACCTCAAGGGCTGGGACGTCCAGGCCGTCGGCGGGATGGAGATCGGGGCCATTCCCATCGCCACCGCCGTTTCGGATTACGTCTATGACCGGACGGGTCGCGAGTTGCGGACCTTCGTGGTGCGGAAAAAGCCCAAGGACCACGGGATGAAGCATGCGGTGGAAGGCGCGTTCCAGGCAGGCGACCGCGTGCTCATTCTGGACGACGTGCTCACCACAGGGCAGGCGACGATCGACGCTATCACGCAGGCGCGCGCGGCCGGGCTCGACGTGACGCAGGCGCTCGTCATCGTAGACCGGCAGGAAGACAACGGCCGCCAGCGCGTCGAGGCCCTCGGCGTCCCCCTCACCAGCCTCCTCACCCTCCAGGATCTCAAGGAACTCAAAGGCAAGCCCGACGCCTAGGTTTCTTGCCCGTCCCCCGGCAGTGTGTTAGATTCGCCGCTGATGAGCGAACGCGCCTACGATCATCAGCAGATCGAAGCCAAGTGGCAGGGGGTGTGGGCCGAGCAGGAGCCGTTCCGCGTCACCGAGGACCCCTCCCGCCTCAAGTACTACTGCCTCGAGATGTTCCCCTACCCCTCCGGCCGCATCCACATGGGCCACGTGCGCAACTACGCCATCGGCGACGTGATCGCGCGCTATAAGATGATGCGGGGCTTCAACGTCCTGCACCCCATGGGCTGGGACGCCTTCGGTTTGCCCGCCGAGAACGCGGCGATCGAGCAAGGGGTACATCCGCAAATCTGGACCCGGGAGAACATCGCCTACATGCGCACCCAGCTCAAGCGCATGGGGCTCTCCTACGATTGGAACCGCGAAATCACTACCTGCGAGCCCGATTATTACCGCTGGAACCAGTGGCTGTTTTTGAAGTTCTACGAAAAGGGCCTGGCGTATAAGAAACGCTCCGCCGTGAACTGGTGCCCGAGCTGCGAGACCGTGCTGGCCAACGAGCAGGTGGAGGAAGGCCGCTGCTGGCGCTGCGATGCCGTGGTGGTCCAGAAGGAGCTCGAGCAGTG
>CAZMPH010000158.1:0-3854 GCA_964568195.1 uncultured Nitrospirales bacterium
GTCGTCTTCATGGGGATGGGGGAGCCCTTCCTCAACTACGACGCGGTCCTGGAGGCCGCCTACTCCCTCACCGCGCAGCGAGGGGCGCAGATCTCGCCCCGCAAGATCGTCATCTCCACCGCGGGGATCGTGCCCGCCATCCGCCGGTACGTGCGGGAGGGGCACCCCTTCCCGCTCTTCTTCTCGATCACCTCGGCCATCCGCGAGAAGCGCCGGCAGCTCATGCCGCTCGAGGACGCGCACCCGCTGCCGGACCTGGTGGAGGCGATCCGCGCGTTGCTGGAGAAGGAAGGCATCGGCGCCGGACAAGGGGTCGTCTGCTACTGCACGGGCGGGGTCCGCTCGGCCTGGCTGTACTTCATCCTGAAACTGGCCGGATACGAGACGGTGAAGAACTATCCGGGCTCCTGGTGGGAATGGGGGAACGACTACACCCTGCCGATCACCAACCTCAAGGAACAGGCGCGTCCGCCGGTCCAGCGGATTACCCCCAACAAGCCGCCGCCGACGCATTGAGCGCGCCTTCCCACCCGCGGCCGATGAGGTTCCAGGACCTCGCGACCTTTTTCGAGCGTCTCGAGGCCACGTCCAAGCGGCTGGAGATGTTCGACATCCTGGCCGACCTCTTTCGGCAGACCGCTCCCGACGACATCGCACCCATCATCTATATGAGTCAGGGCCGGCTTCTGCCGGCGTTCCACGGACTCGAGATCGGCATGTCCGACAAGCTCCTGACGCGCGCGCTCGCCGAGGCGTCCCGGAAGTCGCCGGAAGCGGTGCTGGCCCATTTCAAGAAGAGCGGCGATCTGGGCACGACGGCCGAGGCGCTCCTGGCGGGCCATACTGGCGAGGGGTTGACGGTAGCGAAGGTCTACAAAGAGTTTCATAGCATTGCCAACACCGCCGGGGAAGGATCTGTTGAGAAAAAGCTCTGCAACCTGACTGACCTGCTGTCAGCGTCTTCACCAATCGAGGCCAAGTATATCGCCCGCTTCGTGATGGGCCGGTTGCGCCTCGGCGTTGGAGACGCGACGGTGCTGGAGGCCCTGGCGCTCGCCAAGCTGGGTGGGCGCGAGTTCAAGCCCGAGCTCGAGCGCGCGTACAACCTCTGCTCGGACCTCGGCCGCATCGGTGAGCTCGCGAGCAAGGGCGGGATCGAGGATGTCGCAAAGATTGCGGTGCAGGTCGGCTATCCGATCCGCATGGCCTTGTGTGAACGCGTCGCGGAACCCGAGCAGATCGTTGACAAGATGAAGCTGGTGGAAAGAGTGAAAGCCAAAGGCTCGAAACAGCAAAAGATAGAGACGATCAGGCCTTGCGCGATCGAACCGAAGCTGGACGGGATTCGATGTCAGATTCACAAGGACGGCGAGCGGGTCGACATTTTCTCCCGGAACCTGGAGCGCACGACGCCGATGTTTCCCGACATCGTCGAGGCGGTCAAGCGGCAGGTGCGGGCCCGCGACATGATCTTCGAAGGCGAAGCGCTGGCGTTCGACGAGGGCACCGGCGAACTGCTGCCGTTTCAGACCACCATCCAGCGCAAGCGCAAGCACGAGGTCGCCGACTATGCCAAAGAGTTTCCGCTCAAGCTGTACGTGTTCGATCTGCTGTATGTCGACGGGGAGGATTACACGCCGAGGCCGTACAGCGAACGGCGCGCGGAGCTGCTGAGGCGCATTGCGCCCGGGAGTATTGTCGAGCCGGCCGAGGCCGAAGAAACGCAGGACCCGGCGCGCGTGCGCCAGATTTTTGAATCGGCCGTCGCGCGCGGACTTGAGGGCATCGTGGCCAAGCGGCTGGATTCCACCTATACGGCGGGCGCCAGAAACTTCGACTGGATCAAACTCAAGCGCAATTATAAGGGTGAACTGTCGGACACGGTGGACCTCTGCGTGGTCGGCTACTTTCGCGGCGGCGGCAAGCGGGCGAGCTTCGGCATCGGCACCGTGCTGGCCGCCGTCTATGATCCCGCCACCGACACCTTCAAGACGGTCTCGAAGGTCGGGACGGGCTTCTCCGACGAGGAATGGGTGCAGCTGCGGGAGCGGCTCGACCGCGTCGCGGTTGCACATCGGCCGGCGCGCGTGGACTCCAAGATGGAACCGGACGTGTGGGTTCAGCCGACCTTCGTGATCACCGTGGCGGCGGACGAGATCACCCGCAGCCCGATGCACACCTGCGGGGCCGACACTGAGGGCATCGGCTACGCGTTGCGATTCCCGCGCGTCCAGGGCTTTCTTCGCGAGGACAAGCGTCCCGATGACGCCAATACGGTTAGCGACATCATTGGATTGTATGAGTTACAGAAGCGGGTCAAGCTGGAATGAATCCGTCCGCGGGGTCGTCACGTAATACAACTCAGAGCCGTTCCCGGGCGTTCTTGACACCGGAAAAACCCCCGTGCTAGGGTGGGTTCCTGTCTGCCAATCAAGCACTTGGAACGACGGAACGGCAAAGGGTAGTCGGTGGTGAAGGCTGTTAACGTTCAAGCAAGGAGGTATCTGTCATGATGCGTAAACTTGCAGTGGCGGCGCTGATCCTGGGCGCCCTGACGTTCGTCGTGAGTGGAATTTCCTGGGCCGCGAAATCGCATGCGGCCGAGGCGGTCGAGCACACCGAAGAAGCTATCTCGCACGGCAAGCAGGGACATGCGGATGTCCTGGTGAAGCACGCCGAGACGGCCCTCAAGCATGCCGAATCGGCCCAGAAGGAAAAGGCCAATCCTCATATGGAAGAGGGGATCAAGGGCTTGAAGGACGCGATCGATCACGGCAAGCAGGGGCACGCTGACGTGGCGACCAAGGCGGCCTCCGGCGCGCTGATGCACATCAAAGAGGTGAAGTAAGCGATACCCGCTTTTCATCCGTGAGGCAATCATTGACGGGCAGGGAGCATCGTTCCCTGCCCGTTGTTTTTTGAAACCATGAAAGTCGGCTATTTCCAGTTCGATCCAGTCTTCGGTCAGGTCAAACGCAACCTGGACTATGTCAGTGAGCGCTTGTCCAAGGCGGCGTGCGACCTTCTGGTCCTACCGGAGTTGTTCAATACCGGCTATCAGTTCGTGTCGGTTGATGAGGCCAAGGCCCTGGCTGAGGAAATTCCAGGCGGGCCCACGACCTCACGGTTGATGCAGATTGCCGCCGACCGGCGGATGTATCTCGTCGCCGGTCTGGCCGAGCGGGCGGGGGAGAAGCTCTATAACTCGGCCGTGCTGGTGGATCCGAAGGGGTTGGTCGGCGTCTATCGCAAGACGCATCTCTTCTTCGAGGAGACGCTGTTCTTTGCGCCGGGAGACACGGGCTTTCCCGTCTTTGACATCGGTCCGGCGCGGGTCGGGCTGATGGTGTGCTTCGACTGGTATTACCCGGAGTCCGCGCGCACGCTGGCCTTGAAGGGGGCGGACGTCATTGCCCATCCCTCGAATCTCGTCCTGCCGAACTGTCCCGACTCGATGGTCACGCGCTGCCTGGAGAACCGCGTCTTCGCGGTGACGTGCAACCGGATCGGCTCGGAGGAGCGCGGCGGGAAGAAGAAGCTGACCTATATCGGCAACAGCGAAGTCGTCACGCCGAAAGGCGAGATCATCAAGCGCGCAAAGCCCGACCAGGAAGAGCTCGCGATCGTCGACATTGATCCGCTCGAAGCCCGCGACAAGAAGCTCACGCCCTACAACGACCTCCTCGCTGGCCGCCGACCGGAATTCTATAAGTAAGCGGGTCCTGCCCCCGCATAGCCCAGCGCAGCCGGGGAACCCGTTGCTCTTTGCGGGGGTCCTGTCGCCGAACAGCCCTGACGTGCTCAGAGCGTTTCGGCGTCGCAGCCCCGCAGACTCGCGCTGTACGCTCTTCCGC
>CAZMPH010000159.1:0-3808 GCA_964568195.1 uncultured Nitrospirales bacterium
GTTGCTGCGGCGACAGGAGCCCGGCGGCGGAATTCCCGTCATCGCAGACGCCAACTCGATGACGTACGTCTTGCATCGTCAGCTGGGCGACGACATCGTGCTGGCGGGCTACAAGATGAAGCACCGGGCGCAAGCGGCCGTGGCCCGCATCCTGTTCAAAAGCCGGTACGATATGTACGAAACGCTCTCGACCTTCTCGAAAGCCCTGGTGTCGATCCTCGACCTGAAGACGCTCACGGAGGAAATCGTCCGGACGTTGGTAAACGCCATGGGCATCAAGGCGATGGCGCTGTATCTCCTCGACAAGGAAAAGGGCTTGTATGTGCCGGCGTCGTCCTACGGCCTCGAGTGGGAGGACGTGCTGACCCACCGCGTTACGGTGGCGGACCCCTTACCCCGCCACGTGTCCAAGATCCAGGCCCTCATCGTCAGGGAAGAGCTGGAGCATGCCCCCTGGAACGAGCAGCTCTCTCCGGTCATTGAGAGCCTGCGCGCCCTGAACGCCGACGTCTGCATCCCGTTCATCAATAAAAACTCCCTGGTGGGGTTCTGCGTCCTGGGCCCCAGGACCACGGACCAGATGTATTCCGACCAGGACCTCGGTCTCTTGATGACTCTCGCGCAGGCCGCAGCCATCGCGCTGGACAACGCGGTCCTGTACGAGGAATTGAAACGGTCCCAGACCCTGGTCCGGCGGGCGGACCGTCTCCGTTCCCTGGAGACGATCGCCGGCGGCTTCGCGCACGAGGTCCGGAACCCCTTGACCTCCATCAAGACGTTCATCCAGCTCGCGCCGGAACGAAAAGACGATCCGGAGTTCATCGGCCACTTCGGCACCGTGGTCGCCGAGGACGTGGCCCGGATCGAACGGCTGATCCAGGAGATTCTGGATTACGCCCGGTACATGGAACCCAAGTTCATGGAAGAGGACATCAACGACGTCGTGGAGTCCTGCCTTTATTTCGTGCGGATCAAGGCGGAAACCCAGTCCGTGTCGCTCCAGAAGGATCTGGCGCGGAACCTGCCGCCGGTGACGCTCGACCGCCAGCAAATCAAGCAGGTCCTCCTCAACTTGCTGCTGAACGCCATCGAGGCGATGGGGCCGGCCGGCGGCCGGTTGATCGTGAAAACCCATCGGCTGACCAAATCGGGCGGCGACTCATGGGCCCAGGTTGAAGTGACGGACACCGGGTGCGGCATCGCTCCCGGCGATCTGGACCATATCTTCGACCCGTTCTACACGACCAAGCATGCAAGCGACGAACGGGAGGGCACGGGGCTCGGCCTGACCATCGTCCATCAAATCGTCCAGGAGCACGGCGGGCATATCACCGTGGACAGCAAGGTGAGCCGGGGCACGACCTTCCTGGTGAACCTGCCCATCAACCCCGTCGCCGCACACTCCACGATGGGACATGCCCGGGTATGAAGAAGCGGATCCTCGTCGTTGACGATGAACAGGGGATACGCGCCTCCCTACAGATGACGCTGGAACCGACGTACGAGGTCGTGTGCACGTCGAACGCCGAGGAAGGCCTGGCGCGATTCCGGCAGGAGCTTCCGAACCTCGTACTCCTGGACGTGATCCTGCCCGGCGCCGACGGGATCGCGCTGCTCCAGGCAATGCGGTCGGAGGACCCCGGCGTGCCGGTGATCATGCTGACCGCCATCAAAACGGTGAAAACCGCCGTGGACGCCATGAAGATCGGCGCGGCTGATTACCTCACCAAACCCTTCGACGTCGAAGAGCTGCGCCTGATCGTGGCCAAGACCCTGGCCACGCAGGAGCTCGAGCAGGAGGTCCGGTATCTTCGCGCGCAGGTCGTGAATTCCTACGGCTTCCACAACCTCGTCGGAAAGAGCCCGGCCATGCGGGAGATCTACGCGAAGATCGAGCAGGTCGCCGACACCCGTTCGACCGTGCTCATTACCGGCGAGAGCGGAACCGGCAAGGAACTGGTCGCGCGAGCCCTCCATTTCAACAGCGCCCGCCGAGAGAGTCCGTTCATCGCCCTCAACTGCGCCTCCATCCCGGACACGCTCATCGAAAGCGAACTGTTCGGGCACGAGAAGGGATCTTTCACGGGCGCCCTGGCCCGCCGCATCGGCAAGGTCGAGATGGCGCACGGCGGGACTCTCTTCCTCGACGAAGTCGGCGATCTCGGCCTTCCCACTCAGGCCAAACTGCTCCGCTTCCTGCAGGAACGGGAATTCACCCGGGTCGGCGGCTCGCAGACCATCAAAGTAGACGTGCGGATCGTCGCCGCGACCAACAAGGTCCTGGAAGAGCTGATCCGGCGCCAGGAATTCCGGGAGGACCTCTACTATCGGGTTAACGTGGTCTCGCTCTACCTCCCGCCCCTGCGCGACCGCCGGGAAGACATCCCGCACCTGGCCAAGCATGTCCTGACCAAGCGTCTGGAAGCGGATGGCCGCGCCCCTCTGGAGATCTCGAAAGAGGCGATGGAAGTCCTGGCGAAATACCACTGGCCGGGAAACGTCCGCGAGCTCGAAAACGTGCTCGAGCAGGCGCTCATCTGGTGCCGCGGAACAACGATCACGCCGGACCACCTGCCGACGACGCTCCGGGTGGACACGCATTCCGCCTCATTGCGGGAGCACGCGCTCGGCGGGCAGCTTTCACTCGAAAAAGCGGTCCAGGAATTCGAGCGGGAGCTGCTCCAGGAAGCGCTGACGCGGACCGGCTACGTGCAGACCCACGCCGCAGCCATGCTGGGCATCACCAGACGGATGCTCAAATATCGGATGGACTTGCTGGGCATCAACAGCCCTGACGCCCAACCTTCCACCGCTCCCAAAGATTCCCCATGAGCATCAGCCGCTCTGTCCTTTTTTGTGCACCATGCGGCGCGCTAAGCATAGCTAATATGATAAAATCTCTATGCGAGACAAGGGGTTGTACAGCGCCGTTCATTTTGACCATGCCGTGGAGAAAAGGCCACTCTCTGTCTCCAGATACAGGCTATGATTTAGGGGCGGTTTATGGTTTAATTGGGGGTGTTGGTGATCCCATGTCTAGATTTTGTGTAGCAGCAAAGACGCGGCCACGGGCCACGAGTCCTTCGCCTGAAGGTATGGGTGTTGCATAGTCAAGAAGTTGCATAGTCAAGAACCGGCACCACGGAGAGTTAAGAGAACCCTTAGGCATTCGGATTATGGAAGTCAAGACTCCCCAGATCAGCGTCCCCGACGAACGGAAAGAGTCCCTGACACCCGGGGCCTCTTCCAAACCGTCCGTCCTCATCGTGGAGGACGAGGCCGGCCCCCGCGAAGCCCTGAAGATGATCCTCCGCCCGTTCTTCAATCTCCATGCGGTGGAGAGCGCCGCGGCGGCTCAACAGGTCCTCAAAGAGCACAAGATCGACGTCGTGACCCTGGATCTTAAGCTCGCGGACAGGAATGGGACGGACCTCCTGCAGGAGATCAAGCGGGACCAGGAGGACGTGGAAGTCATCATCATCACCGGCTACGGCAGCCTGAAGTCCGCCATGGACGGGATTCGGTACGGAGCGGCGGGATACCTATTAAAGCCGTTCGACGTCATGGAGTTGATCGACGTCGTCACGCATGCGTTGGAGAAGAAACGCCGCCTCGACGGCCTGCGCGAAATCCTGAGAACGTTCGGGAACGTGTGCGACACCGACGTCGATGCCGAGACGGCATGGAAGAATCTCGCGCGGTCGCTCGAAGCCAAGGATCCGGACCTGGTCCGCCACTCGGAACGCGTGTGCTTCTACTCCTCACTTTTGGGGGAGCACCTGCCGCTGAAGCCGCAAGACCGCGAGGC
>CAZMPH010000160.1:0-3800 GCA_964568195.1 uncultured Nitrospirales bacterium
GCCGTAGATGATCTCCTGGCGGCCCGCCTTCAGGCTGAGACCAGAAACGAAGAGATTCTTGACCAGGATGTAGCCCTGGTGCAGGTCCACGCCAGTCGTGTTGTTATTCGCGGACGATACGGCGCTGATGCCACCACTATTGCCCGTCTGTTCACTTCCCCAGATCCGCGCATCCTGGATCTGCGCGAAGAACGAGACATCCGGCGTCAGATCGTAGCCGACGTTTAGCCGGACCCTATGGCTGGCCGCACTCTCATTGGACTTCGTGTTCGGTAGAGAAAGAAAGCTTGCGCCCTCACGTATCTCGTACCGGACCCGGATTTCCCCTCCGATGGTCAATTTGTCCACGTCCGTTTTGGCGAACGCGGGGTCGGTGGCGACCATCGCCCCCCCGACCGTTGCGAAGACGGCCAGGGCCATCCACCCTGAAAGCCTTTTCCCATTAAACATAGCGGACCCTCCTGTTGGTTGTGCCCTGTGCCCCGTTCACTCGATGAACCATGCTGCTTTCCTCTAGCCCTTTTTCACTTCTTCGGTATTCTCGGCCTGGCTCTTGATCGATTCCTCCGCTTCCTTCATGGACGATTCCAGGTCCTGCTCGACCGATTTCATTTCCGCCTGCATCAGGTTCAATTCCGGCTCAACCGACTTTCTGACGTCCTCCGTGGCCTCCTTCAGCCCCTTGACCGCTTTGCCGACCTGCCGGCCTACTTCGGGCAACTGCTGCGGCCCGAAGAGCAGGAAGGCCACCACCAGGATAACGAGAACCTCTGTAACACCCAGGCCAAACATGGCCGTGAAACTTTCTTTTACGTGTGGCTCGGAGCCTTGCCCGCTTCCTGCTGGGAGGGCACAGCCATCGAGGCGGCCGATGCCGTCGCCGGGAGGGCCTGCATGGAATCGGCCTGGGCCTCCAGTTGAGGCTCGGGCTCATGCACGGACTTCTTGAACCCTTTAATGGCCTTGCCAAGGCCTTCGCCCAATTGAGGGAGCTTGCCGGCCCCGAACACCACGAGGACGATCGCCAGAACCAGCAGCAACTCCATCCAACCGAAACCAAACACAGGCGACACCCCTCCTCTTGAAGCGTGGTTTTCCACGCCTTTATGAAATCGCCGGGGATGCTAGCACAAGGATTTTGCCAATATCAAGAAAATAATTTCTTAGAGGGGATTCCCCCATTCCCATGAATTTAGGCCGATTTTCTAGGGATTTAAGAACGCGAACCGATAGTACTCGATCTCCCGCCGGACGCCGGCCGCCAGAAGCTCCTGAATCCTGGCCCGCTCAAAGCCCAGCGCCTCCAGGTCCGTGACGGCCCCCAGCACCTCCTCCTCGCTCAGGTAGGCAATCGTGTCCGGGACCCCCGTCGCGGGGAATCCCTTGAGGAGCGTCTCCAGTTCAGCCCGCTCAGGCTCGGGGGCGTCCGGCCGGATCGGGTAGTCGAGGGTCCGGCTGTAGGGAGACCGATACGCCCCGTCCAGCGCCTTGAGGGTCTTCAGGGTCAGCCGGTCCTGCTCCCAGGGCTTGAGCTTCCGGGGGGAGGGATAGGTCTCCAGTAGGTCCACGACGGTGAGCAGATTCACGCCCAGCATCCGGGAGACGAACTCCCGCTGCGGCTCGACGGTCACCGCCTTGACGCCCAATTGCTTCGCGACAACCTCGCAGAGCGCGAAGTTCACGATGAAGGTGTACTGCCCGCCGTGGAGCCCGTAGCAGGGCTTGTCCGGGTCCGTCAGCACGTCCATGGCGGGCGTGCCCGCGTCGAGGCTGGTGAAGCCTCCCCCGGAGGCCAGCAGGCGCCGGGCTTCCTTGATCGTCGCGAAGGCGCCGAAGTTCGCGGGCATGATGATCAGATCGTCGATCGGCTTCATGAAATCGGTGATGGTCTTTCGGTAGGGCACGCGTTTCCAGTCAACGGGCTGGTAGTCCTTCTCCCAGATGATCTCGTCCAGGAAGGAGGGCCCGTTCCTGAGCGCGGCCACATCCCGCGCCGCGAAGGCCCGCACGAACGCGGACCAGTCGCCGAACTCCTTGTACTTGGCCTCGCTGAGGTTCGGCTGGAGCCGCTCCTCGATGATCTCCCCGTCCTTACGGAGCAGGATCTTGGTGCGGAGCTCGCTCCACAGCTCGTTGCAAAGAATCCAGTGCACGCTGCCGTCCTTGACGCCGCCCAGGTCCTGGGCGTCCGCCTGGAGGGTGGAGACCCGCTCGCGGTGCGGCCGGAGATCGGGATGCGCCAGCGCGGCCTGGAGGGTGTCCCGCTGTTCGTCCACCAGCACATAGTGAATCTTAGGGTAGAGGTCGCCGGAAGCGTCCAGCTGCTTGAGATGCGAGAGGAAACAGGCCGCGAGGTTGCCGTTGCCGCAGCCCCATTCATGAATAACCAGGCTAGAGGTACGAGGCGCGAGGCTAGAGGTTGCCCGATCGCGCCGAACGGCGTGATCGTAATAATCGGCGGCCAGGGCATGCGCCAGCCGGTAGTCGGCGCTCGCCAGTGTCGGGTAGTAATCCCGAACCTTCTTTCCTCTGAGCCCGTAGAACAGCGCGTTGAGGTGGACCTGCCAGTCGTCCACCGGCCTGAACTCGCCGATGAGCTGGGGGGGCGTATCCTCGTTGGCGACAACCGCGGGAAGAATGCTCATGACTGCGCGGATTCTAGCGAAGGGCCTTGACGCATAGCAAGCCGGTTTGATTAGATACGCCGTATAGAGTGGAAGGGGGCTCCACCAGAGTGCCCCTCCCACACCCACGGAGACCACTCGATTCCATGCCCGCGTCTGCCAGCCCCTATCTATCGGTCGTCATTCCGATCTGCAACGAACGGGACAACCTCTCGCCCCTGACCGGCCAGATTCTCAAGGCCCTGGCCGGACAGGTGCCGTCGTTCGAGATCGTGTACGTGGACGACGGGAGCACGGACGGGAGCGGCCCGCTCCTCGACCAGCTTGCCCGCGACTACCCGGAAGTCCGCGCCTTCCACTTCGACCGCAACTACGGACAGACCGCGGCCTTCGACGCCGGCTTCCGCCGGGCCGCCGGCGAGCTGATCGTCACGCTGGACGGCGATCTCCAGTACGACGCGCACGACATCCTGAAGCTGCTGCCCCTGGCACAACAGTATGACCTCGTCTGCGGGTGGCGCCGGGACCGCCACGACAATCTCGTCAAGCGGCTGTCCTCCCGGATCGCCAACGCCGTCCGCATCTCGGTCACGCAGGACGGCGTGCACGACACCGGCTGCTCGCTGAAAATCTTCCCCCGCCGGGTCGTGGAGCGGATTCCTCTCTTCGAAGGGATGCACCGCTTCTTTCCCGCGCTCGCCCGCATGCACGGGTTCACGGTGACGGAAGCGCCGGTCGCGCACTTTCCCCGGGCCCACGGCCGGTCGAAATACGGCATCGGCAACCGGATCTTCAAGAGCCTGCGCGACCTGATCGCCGTCCGATGGATGCAACGGCGGTGCCTCCTGTATCGCTACCGCGACTCAACGTTAAACGTTAAGCGTTAATCGTTAATCGTGAAGAGGCCAGGCAAGAAAAGTCATGCAACGTTTAACGAATAACGTATAACGATTAACGATTAACGTCCCCATGAGCATCGAGACCATCTGGCTCATCATCGGCTTCGGCGGCCAGGGGCTGTTCTTCGCCCGCTGGATCGTCCAGTGGTTCCGGTCCGAACGGGAGCGGGAGAGCACGATCCCGGTCTCCTTCTGGTACCTCAGCCTGATCGGCGGCCTGATCACGCTCGCCTACGCCATTTACCGAAAGGACCCGGTCTTCATCACGGGACAGGCC
>CAZMPH010000161.1:0-3737 GCA_964568195.1 uncultured Nitrospirales bacterium
GACGACGATTCACGCCATCACGAACCGGCGCCGTCAGACCAGGTCCGGATGATAGGCACGGATCCCGCGATAGACGTATTGGAGGCCTGAAACGATGGTCAGCGTCAACATGAGTACCAGCAGTGGCATCAACTGGCGGACATCCTTCTGGAGCGCGATCAGCACCAGCGCCAGGACGAGGTACGACAGCTGAACCAGCGTGGTTCCCTTGCCGAGCGCGGTCGGCACCACTTCGATCGGGGTCTGCGTCACATGCAAGAGCAGGGTCCCCGCCACAATGATAAGATCCCGGCTGACGACCACGATCGCGACCCATCCCGGCACGAGATGAAGGACCGACAGCGTCACGAAGGCCGAAGTCAAGAGCAGCTTGTCGGCCAGGGGGTCCAGGTAGGCACCGAGTTTCGTGCGCTGGTTCGCCATCCTGGCGATGACCCCGTCCAGAATGTCCGTCACCCCCGCGCCCAACAGCGTCCAGAGCGCCCACTGGTAATGTCCATAGGTGAGGAACCCTATAAAAAACGGGATAAGAAGGATGCGGAGCACCGTCAGAGAATTGGGAAGATTCATGGACTCTTGGAAACGAAGCCTAGCAGACAGCAGGTATGAATTCCAGGGAAACGTTCATGCCAGGTCAACCGCGAGGATACCGATCCCGATTCCTTGACATTCGCCGTAAGTCTTCGATAAAGTGTGCTTTCTAGATGATTTTTCAGCCCTAAGGGTGTGCATTAGTATGCAGGTCACGATCAACGGAAAATCTGAGCATATCCCTGGGGGAACCATCCTGGAGATTCTCAAGGCCAAGGATGTCAGCCCCCAGATGGTGGCTGTCGAGCTCAACTCGAAGATCCTGGAACGGGACGAATTGGCCAGCACCGCGGTCAAAGACGGCGACGCCATCGAACTGCTCTTCTACATGGGCGGAGGACGGTAAGTGTTCCGCGCCTCGTCCACCATTACCGAACTCATCGGCCGCACGCCCCTGGTCCGCCTCAACCGCTTGACCCCGGAAGGCGCCGCCACGATTTACGCCAAGGTGGAGTATTTCAATCCGGGCGGGTCGGTCAAGGACCGCATCTGCCTCAATATGATCGACGAGGCGGAACGGCAGGGCAAGCTCAAGCCCGGCGCCACGATCATCGAACCGACGAGCGGGAACACAGGCATCGGCCTGGCCCTGATCAGCGCCGTACGCGGCTACAAGCTGATCCTCGTGATGCCGGAAAGCATGAGCATGGAGCGGGCCAGCCTGCTGTCATCTTACGGCGCGCAACTCGTCCTTACGGCGGCCTGGGAGGGCATGAAGGGAGCCATCAAGGAGGCCGAGAGCCTGGTCGAGGCGAACCCGGATTACTTCATGCCGGATCAGTTCTCGAATCCAGCGAACCCGGCCATGCACCGGAAGACCACGGCCCTTGAAATCTGGGAAGCGCTGGACGGACGCATCGACGCCTTCGTCACCGCAGTCGGCACCGGAGGCACGATCACGGGATGCGGCGAGGTCTTCAAGGAACGGAACCCGAAGATAAAGGTCATCGCGGTGGAACCGGCCGGCTCCCCTGTCCTCTCGGGCGGCGAGCCGGGTCCGCATCGAATTCAGGGGATCGGCGCGGGGTTTGTCCCCAAGGTCCTGAACCGCTCGATCCTGGACGGTGTGCTCACGGTGACGGACGACGAGGCCTACCAGACCGCGAAGCTGCTGGCCAAAAAGGAAGGCCTCCTGGTCGGCATCTCCTCAGGCGCCAACGTCGCCGCGGCGCAGAAAGTCGCGGCCGAGCTGGGGCCCGGCAAAAACGTGGTCACCATTCTGTGCGACACAGGCGAGCGCTACATCAGCATCGAGAAATACTTTAACATTTAGCAAACCGTCCCCGGACAACAGGAAGCCCATGCCGTTCATCCCGGACTCCGAAGAACAGGTCACCCGCTACAGCCGGCACATTCTGCTGCCGGAAGTCGGCGGCAAAGGCCAGAAAAAGATCGGCCAGGCCAAGGTCCTCATTGTAGGCGCCGGCGGTTTGGGTTCCCCCGCCGCGTTGTACCTGGCTGCGGCCGGCGTCGGAACGATCGGCCTGATCGACGGCGATGTGGTGGATCTTTCCAATCTCCACCGCCAGGTGATCCATCAGACCGCCGATATCGGGCGCCCCAAGGTGGAGTCCGCCAGGGCCAAGATGCTCGCTCTCAACCCCAGCGTCGCAGTCGAGACCCACTACACGCGCCTCACCGCCGAGAATGCGCTGGACATCATCGGCCGGTATGACATCGTCGTGGACGGCGTGGACAATTTCCCGGCCAAGTTCCTGATCAATGACGCCTGCTTCTTCGCGCGAAAGCCGCTGGTGCACGGCGGGATTCTGCGATTCGACGGGCGGGTGTTCACCATTCTGCCGGGGAAAAGCGCGTGCTACCGTTGCGTCTTCAAGCAGCCGCCGCCGCCGGGATCGGTGGCCAGCTGCCAGGAAGCCGGCGTGATCGGCGCGCTGGTCGGCGTCATTGGAACCATCCAGGCAACCGAAGTCCTCAAGCTCATCCTAGACCGCGGCCGCCTCCTCACCAACCGGCTCCTGGATTACGACGCGCGCCTGACGCGCTTCCGCGAAATCAAAATTTCCAGGAACCCGAAATGCCCGTTGTGCGGGGATCGCCCCGACATCACCCAACTCTTCGAACACGAGCCGGAGGTCTGCGCGGTCAAGTCCGCATGAGCGCACCCATGGCAGCCACCACGACCACAGACAAGATCAAAGGGCTGGTCTGCCGCGAATGCGGGAAGGAATACCCGCCGGTCTCCCTGCATGTCTGCGACATGTGCTTCGGCCCCCTGGAGGTCCAATACAACTACAAGGCGATCAAGTCGTCGATCTCCCGCAAAACGATCGAGGCAGGTCCCAAAAGCCTCTGGCGGTACGTCGACCTGCTGCCGATCCAGGGTGAGCCCACGGTAGGGCTCTACGCCGGCTTCACCCCGCTGATCCGGGCTAAAAATCTCGGCGACGAACTCGGCCTGGACAAGCTCTACATCAAGAACGACACCGTGAACCACCCGACCTTGTCGTTCAAGGATCGCGTCGTCTCGGTGGCACTGACCCGCGCCCTCGAGCTGGGCTATGACACCGTGGCCTGCGCTTCCACCGGGAACCTGGCGAACTCGGTCGCGGCCCACGCTGCAGCGGCCAAGATGCAGTGCTACGTGTTCATTCCGCACGACCTGGAAGCCTCCAAGGTGCTCGGCAACCTCGTGTACCGTCCGAACGTCGTCGAGGTCGAAGGGAACTACGACGACGTGAACCGGCTGTGCAGCGAGATCGCCGGCGAGCACAAGTGGGCCTTCGTCAACGTCAACATTCGCCCCTACTACGCCGAAGGGTCCAAGACGCTGGCGTACGAGGTCGTCGAGCAGCTCGGGTGGGTCGCCCCCGACCAGATCGTCATTCCGATGGCCTCCGGCTCCTTGCTCACGAAGATCTGGAAGGGACTCACCGAATTCTACAAGCTGGGCCTGATCGACCGCGTGACCACCAAGGTCCATGGGGCGCAGGCGGAAGGCTGCTCGCCTATCTCCACGGCCTACAAGCAAGGCCGCGACTTCTTCAAACCGGTGAAGCCCAATACCATCGCCAAGTCGCTGGCGATCGGCAATCCCGCCGACGGCTATTACGCGCTCAAGGCCACGGCCGAGAGCGGCGGGGCCATGGAGCCCGTCACCGATGAGGAGATCGTGGAAGGCACGA
>CAZMPH010000162.1:0-3666 GCA_964568195.1 uncultured Nitrospirales bacterium
GAAGAAGGTCACCATGACGTCGTAGGTGCCTTTGATGGCCTTGTCCTCGATGAACCCCTCGAGCGTCGGCCGGACGTGGCAGGCCACGCAGGTCACGTCCTTGTGCGAGGACTTCACCCAGGAGTCATACGAGGGCTTGATGGTGTGACAGGTGGCGCAGAAGGCCGGCGCGTTGGTCAGGGGAATCGCGACGGCGCCCGCGACCGCCCCGAGGACCGCCAGCGCGATCACGATCAGGACGACCTTGGGAACCCTGAATTGCATTACACTCGTTGGCCGCTCCTGCGCGGGAATCGCCTGGTGATCACGGCGGCCACGCCGGCGACGTCGTCCGGATCCAACACGGGCACGCCCGCAGGGACGCGGTCGAGCGCCTTGTTGGACACCATCGCCAGCAGGCCCTCGGGCGAGACGTCCACCTCGCCCACATGATCGCGCACCACGACGATCTTGGGATACCCTTCGCTCTTCCACCCCTCGGCGATGATCAGGTCGATCCCCTGGCCCACGTAGCGGGCGCGCAGTTCCTCGACGCGGACTTCCTCGTCCACGTCGGTGAACATCGCGAGGCTGCCCTTGGTGGTGACGATGACGGTGCTGGCGCCGGCCCGCTTGTGGCGCCAGGAATCCTTGCTCTCGGTGTCGAGATTGAAGCCGTGGCCCGCGTGTTTGATCGTGGCGATGCGATAGCCGTCCTGGACCAGCGCCGCGATGAGCCGCTCGATCAGGGTAGTCTTGCCGCTGTTGGAGCGGCCGACGAAGCAGAGGATGGGCGGCAGGGACGGCGCCATCGCTCAGAACCCGCCGCCCAGGACCTGGACGTTCACGACGTCGCCGGGCTTGAGCTTTTCCACTTCGACCGGGATATCGATCAGGCCGTTGGCCTTGACCATCGAGGTCAGGATGCCGGACCCCTGGCTGCCGGTCGTCCGCACCATCAACATGCCGTTTTCCATCCAGAGGATGCCGCGGAGGAAATGCCGCCGGTCGGGCCGCTTGGAAAACTTCTCCTGGAAAATCGCCTGGACGACCGGGCGCGCCAGCGTCTGGCTGCCGCACATCTTCAGGATGGCCGGGCGCACCAGTTGCTCGAAGGTGATCATCGAGGAGACGGGATTGCCCGGCAGGCCGAAGGCGAGGGTCTTGCCGATCTTGCCGAAGGCCACGGGCTGGCCGGGCCGGATCGCCAGCTTCCAGAAGTTCATCTCGCCGCCGAGCTCCTGAAAGACCGGTTTCGTGAAATCGTAATCGCCCATCGAGACGCCGCCGGAGAGCACCAGGAAATCGGCGTTCAGTCCTTGCCGGATCTTCGCCTTCAGGTCTTCGGGGCTGTCCTTGGCGATCCCCAGCAGCATCGGCAGCCCTCCCGCTTCCTTGGCCTGCGCGGCGATGCCGTAGCTGTTCGAGTTGACGATCTTCTCCTCGCTGAACCGCTCGTCGAGGTCGGCCAGCTCGTCGCCCGTCGAAAGGATCGCCACCCGCGGCCGCTGATAAACAAACACGAAGGACTTGGCCAGGATGGCCAGCATGCCGGCTTCGGCTGGGCGGATGATCTTGCCCCTGGGAATGATGCAGTCGCCCTTGCGGACGTCCTCGCCCTGGAGCCGGATGTTGGCGCCCTTCTTCTCTTCCTTAAAAACCTTGACCCACGTCGGCTGGTTCTCGGTGTCCTCCACCTTCAGCACGGTGTCGGCGCCCTTCGGGACTGGCGCGCCGGTCATGATCCGGATGGCCTCGCCCTTGCCGACCGCCTTCGCGGGGAACTTGCCGGCGGGGACGTCTTCGATAACCGTCAGCATCGTCGGCGTTGTGACGGCGTGGGCCTGCTTGATGTCCTCGTAGCGGACGGCGAAGCCGTCCATCGCGGAGTTGTCCCAGGGAGGATTGTCCCGCAGGGCGACGATGTCCTCGCCCAGGACGCGCTCCAGCGTGTCGAGCAGGCTGACCTTCTCCACCCCCAGCACGGGGACCGCCGCCAGGACGGTCTTCAGCGCGTCTTCCAGCCTGGTGAGATCGTTCGTCATTGCTTGATCGGCGAGAAGCCCGGCTTGTTCTTGGGAGCCGCCATCTGGCCGCCCGCCCGCTTGCGGACGAAATCTTCCACCCGGTTGGCGATGTCGTGAAACGCCTGGGCCGTCTCGGTGTCGGAGCAGAACATCGCGAACGGCTCGCCGGCGTCGCAGTGCACAACGACCTCCGGATCGAGCGGGATGCAGCCCAGGAACGGCACGCCCATCTCCTTGGCCGCCGCCTCGCCGCCGCCCTTCTTGAAGACATTGATCTCCTTGTGGCAGTGCGGGCAGCTCAAGCCGCTCATGTTCTCGACGATGCCGATGATCGGCAGCTCGCTGTCCTTGACGAAATTGACCGACTTGCGCGAGTCCAGCAGCGCTACTTCCTGGGGCGTCGTGACGATGATACAGCCCGTCACGTCGCCGATCAGGTCCATGGTGGTCACCGACTCGTTGCCCGTCCCCGGCGGGAGGTCCACCAGGAGATAGTCCAGCTCCTGCCACTCCACGCCGCCGATGAGCTGGTTGATGAACTCGTATTTGTAGGCGTCGCGCCAGACGATCGGGTCGTCCGAGTTCTGGAGCAGGAAGGCCATCGAGGCCACCTTGATGTTGTAGGCCTGGAAGGGAATGATGCCGCCGCTCGCGCTGATCTTGAGCTTCTGGCCCTCGCCGCCGACCATCTTGGGGATGTTGGGCCCGTGGATGTCCATGTCCACGACGCCCACCTCCTTGCCCAGGAGCGCCAGACTCACGGCCAGGTTCGTCGTCACGGTGCTCTTGCCGACCCCGCCCTTGTTGCTCATGACCAGGACCTTGTTGCGGATGACCGCCATCCGCTTGTTCACGAGCCAGCGGCTGTGGCCCTCCTTGTCCTTCTGGCAGGTCTCGTTCTCGTCGCACAGCGCGCAGGCCCACAGGTACGTGCAGGGCTGCGACGCCGCGTGCTGGATGATGGGAATTTCTCCGGGCATGTGGATGCTATCTCCCTTGGATCTTGTCGATGGTATGCTCGAGCACCGGCAGCACGACGCTCAGATTTTCGCGCGCGCCACGGGGGCTCCCGGGCAAATTGACGATCAGCGTCCGGCCGCGGACGGCGGCCGTCCCTCTCGCCAGCACGGCCGTCTGCACTTTCTTCAGGCTCTCCAGCCGCATCGCCTCCCCGATTCCGGGAATCTCCTTGTCCGCGATCTCGCGGGTCACGTCCGGCACCATGTCCGTGGGGCGGACGCCGGTGCCGCCGACCGTCAGGACCACATCAACCGCCCCGCTGTCGCACAACGCCGTCAATCGATCGCGGATCGCCCGCCGCTCATCCGGCGCTACTTCATAGGACGCCATGGTGGCAGGAATGGCTTCAACCACCTGCACCAGCGCGGCCTTCCCCTTGTCTTCTTCCTGTCCCCCGGCGATCTTGCTGCTGACCACCAGGATCGCGACTCGGATCACCGATTGCCGGCGGCGGCGGCGGCCGTGGAGGCCGCCGGCGCGACGCCGGGGGCCGGCTTTTTCTTCCCGAACAGCCTGGCGCCGACGATCCCCATCTCGTAGAAGACGTACATGGGCGCCGCCATGATGGACTGGTTGAACGGGTCGGGCGTCGGCGTCAGGATCGCCGCGACGCCGAACGAGCCGACCAGCGCCCACTTCC
>CAZMPH010000163.1:0-3662 GCA_964568195.1 uncultured Nitrospirales bacterium
ACGTCGCTCCCCGGAAGTTCGGCGTATTTCGAGCGGGGCGTCGTCACTTACAGCGATCGGGCGAAGGTGGATTTGCTGAAGGTGCCGGAGGCGCTCATTCGCCAGAAGGGAGCCGTCAGCGGCGAAGTGGCCCAGGCCATGGCGGAAGGCGTCCGGGAACAGAGCGGGACCGACCTGGGTCTCGCCGTCACCGGCATTGCAGGTCCGTCCGGCGGAACGAAGGAGAAGCCGGTGGGATTGGTTTTTCTCGCCGTGGCCGACAAGAAAGTCTCGGTGAGCCAGCAGCACCTGTTCAGCGGGGACCGGGAGGGCATCCGCTTTCGCGCCTCCCAGGCGGCCCTTGACCTGCTCCGCCGGCACATCTCCGGAAAGGCCATAGAATAGCTGCATGTAATTTTCCTCGACGGGTTTTATCTTTTCCCTCCACGCGGTGTCCAACCTGGGTAATAGGGGCTTGCCTGAAGATTTGAAGAATGCTATCATTTTGATAGCATCGTGTAACAGAGAAAAGAAAGCCATGCCCCACATACTTGTCAGAGACTTGGACTCAGACATCGTGGAACGGCTCAAGTCCCGCGCCAAGCAGCACGGGCGATCCTTGCAGGGGGAGGTCAAAGCCATCCTGGAAGAAGCCACGCCCATGACCATGAGCGAGGCGAGGGCCGTGTCTGAGAAATGGCAGAAATACTTCAAGGGCCGTAAGTTCAGCGATAGCGCGAAATTGATCCGGGAGGACCGCGAGCGGTGACCCGCCTTGTCGTGGATGCCAGCGTGGCGGTGAAATGGCTCGTACCGGAAAGCCATGCCGACGCGGCCCGCCGAATACTGAGTCCGAACCATGAACTGCTGGCTCCCGACCTCATTTGGGCCGAAGTCGGCAACGTCATATGGAAAAAGTGGCGCCGTGGCGAGGTGCCGGGTCATACGGCCGGTGACCTCTTGCAGGATTTTCGCCGTTACCCCGTGCAGACATTTGCGTCCAGGGCGTTGATGTCCGCCGCATGGGATCTGGCGGAACGCTACAGCCGAAGCTTCTACGACAGCTTATACCTGGCTCTGGCCGCCAGCGCGGAATGTCCATTGGTGACAGCCGATCTCAAGCTCTACAACCGGCTCAAGACCAGCCCCTTTGCAGAAAATCTGGTCTGGGTCGAGGACACCCCGTAGAAAAATGTACCAGGCTACTTTGTTTGGGGCACGGTTCTCCCTGAACGCCTGAACTGAAAGAAGGGGGACGAAAGTGAGGAACCTCGCCCCCTCACCCTAACCCTCTCCTCCAGATACAAGGATTGTGCTTTTTCCATTCAACGAATCCCCGGCAGCCGGTGTCTAACGTGCATGATGCCATTGACAGTCTTGACCTCCAGGATGTAACATTTTGTTACCTAGGCCATCTCCGCTTTCCGAGGCAGAGCTTCGCAAGGCTATCGGAAGGACACTCCACCAAGGAGAGTTCGTCTATGGCAGTACGCTCCTGGCAAAACTTGCATCCCATAGCGTCACGATGGTTGACCTGCTCCATGTCTGTGAGCATTGGGAGTTGATTCGAAGCGTGCGGTGGGCGGGAGGGGCATGGCGTTATCGAATTGAAGGACCAAACAGCGACGGCAAGTGGATGGCGGTCGTGCTCTCGGTCAAAGATCCCGACGCGGAAGTCGTTGCGATCACCGGATTCAGGTTTTCACGAGGAAAAACGAAGCGATGACGTGCCCTCAGTGCGGAAAAAAGATGCGTCGTTCGACGGTAAGGCTCTATCATTACCGGGAATCGGGGCTGGATAACGTCTACTTGCGGGACGTTGGCGTGCACAAGTGTGAGTGCGGGGGGAAACTGATTCAGATTCACGCCATTCAGCCGCTCCATGACGCCATTGCCTATCGTCTCTTAAGGAAGCACGCACTGCTCACAGGGCCGGAATTTCGTTTTCTCAGGCAGTGGGTAGGGCTGACGGCTAAAAGGCTGGCGTCTGCGCTGGGAATCAAAACCAGGATTTCCATTTCCCGCTGGGAAAACGGCAAGGCGCCGATTACCTCCGCCACGGATCATGCGATGCGGTTGCTTGTGATGCGTCTGAAAGAAGAAGCCGTCAACCAGCGCATGTTCAAAGAAGTCGGGATACAGGAACATTTCGAGCAGATCTCGAACAAGCCGGGCCGACCTTCCAAGATCACAATCTCCCAAGCGAGCTTATGACTCCGGGAGCAGAAAAAGAGCAGAAAAAGGGGCCAGGCTACTTTGTTTGGGGCACTCGCCCTGCCTAAAGAAGGGGGACAGGCTCCGGCAGAAGGGAGCCAGTCCCCCCTGAACTAAAAATATGCTCCGGGCCTTTATCGCCATTAAACTTTCCGATGAATTGAAGGGTCAGATAGGTGAGGTGCAGGCGGAATTGAAGCGCAGGGCCTTTGGCCTGGACGGCCTCGGCTGGGTCCGGCCGGAGGGCATTCATCTCACGCTGAGATTCCTGGGAGACATCGCGGAGGAGCAGGTTGAGACGTTGGGAGCCCTGCTTCGGGATGTCGCCGCCGGGATGAAGCCGTTCGCTCTGGAAGCGCGGGGGATCGGCGTCTTTCCCAATCCACGGGCGCCGCGCGTGATCTGGCTGGGACTGTATGGGGCGCCCGAACCCATGGAATCGCTCCGTCGGATGCACGCGAGGGTCGAAGACGGCGTGGTGGGCCTTGGTTTTTCCCGAGAGCCCCGCAAGTTCACGGCGCACCTGACCCTGGCGAGGGTGCGCGATCGTAAATCGGGAGCGGCGCTGGCAAAGGTGCTTGAAGCCAACCAGGACCGCGCAGTGGGATCATTCATTGCGACGTCGGTCAGGCTCATCAAGAGCGAGCTCCGTCCGACGGGGGCGGTCTATACGACCTTGGTGGAAGTGCCCTTCGGCGGTGGAGTATAATCCGGTTGCTTTTGAACCGACACGACAGTAAAGGAGAACGTAATGGCCGAGCGGGACGAGAAGAAGCGAGCCATGGAGCTGGCGATCGCCCAGATCGAAAAGCAGTTCGGCAAGGGCTCGATCATGAAGCTGGGGACGGCGGAGATTCCGACCGACGTGTCCGTCATTCCGACGGGATCGCTGGGGTTGGACCTGGCGCTGGGCATCGGCGGGGTGCCGCGCGGCCGGGTCATCGAGATTTACGGTCCGGAATCCTCCGGCAAGACCACGCTCATGCTGCACACGATCGCGGAGGCCCAGAAGACCGGCGGGGCGGCCGCGTTCATCGATGCCGAACATGCCCTCGACCTGGGGTACGCGGAGAAGCTGGGCGTGAACACTGCCGAGCTGCTGGTGTCCCAGCCGGACACCGGGGAGCAGGCCCTGGAGATCACCGAAACCCTCGTCCGCAGCGGCGCCGTGGACATTATCGTCGTGGACTCGGTCGCGGCACTCGTGCCCCGCGCCGAACTGGAAGGCGAGATGGGCGACGCCCATATGGGACTGCAGGCGAGACTGATGTCGCAGGCCCTCCGGAAGCTGACCTCCTCGATCTCGCGCTCGCAGACCACGGTGGCGTTCATCAACCAGATCCGGATGAAGATCGGCGTCATGTTCGGTAACCCGGAAACGACCACCGGCGGCAACGCGCTCAAGTTCTATGCGTCGGTCCGGCTCGACATCCGGCGGATTGAGTCCATCAAGGAAGGGCAGGATGTCA
>CAZMPH010000164.1:1362-3658 GCA_964568195.1 uncultured Nitrospirales bacterium
AGTTGTCCGGGGGAAAGTGAGAGGAGTAGACTAATCTATTCATATCAATGAACGTCTTGGAAGGAGGTTGTCATGAAACAGGTATTTCTCTCTGTTGGGCTCGTCCTCGGGCTCCTCATTCTTGCAGTGGCTTGCGACTACGGTAAGTCCGGTGGTGGAACGCCGACAGCAGATTCAGCGCTCATGTCCCCTGCCAGTTCGGCCGGCCGGATGGATAACGATGAAGGCGTTGGACACTATAAGCAAGGCCACTGGGATGTGTCCGAAGGCCACTTCCGCAAGGCCATCAAGGCCGATCCCAACCTGGCTGAGGCCCACTACAATCTTGGTCTGACGCTCGACAAGATGGGCAAGCATGAAGAGGCGACGACTGAATTCAAGAAGGCGGCCGAACTGGCCCCAACAACCCCGGCGATTAAGGATTCGGCGATTCTGAAGAAACACATTGGGATGTAGGATTTGGTTCAGGAAAAGGGGGTGGGCTGTTGTTTCTAGGGAGAGCGCGATGAAGAGGCGGGGCTACTGGCTTGCGATGATGGTCGGGGCAGTGATGGTGGGGGTTGTTGGGTGCGGGCAGGAGGCGCCGAAGACTGAAACCACGAGCAAGCCGGCGGCGGAATCGGCGGGGCAGGCCATCGTCGATAGCATACAAACACCCTTGGACAAGTCCCGTGCGGTCGAGGGCACGCTGGAGAAGGCCGCGGGGAAGACGGCCGACCAGGTCAAGGACGCGGCGCAGTAGTCTTGAAGAACACTGTCCGCATTGCGCTGCGCGCGTGCCTCGCCGGCAGCCTGTTAGTCCTCCCACGCGCGTACGCCGAGGACTACCGCACGCCGCTGGCCGGCGAAGCGTTTCATACCGAACTGTTCGGGCAACCGGTCGATGTGCCCGCGCGCGATCGCCGCTCCGTGACGGCCGTCAATGTCGGCGTGCAATGGGTTCCGAAGGGGCCCAACCAGCTCGAGGTGCTTCCCGTTGGCGCGCTGTTCGTCTGGCGGAACGATGAGTCGCGACGCCTGCGCGTCACCTTTTCGGGCGTCTTCAACGAAGTCCAGTACAACGTCGGGTCGCCGCGGTGGAACGGCTGGGAGGCGGTGTTCACCTTCTCCAATTTCATCCTGCCGTCCGGCCGCTCGGAAGACATCGAAGGCCAGCGCATCCGAGACGTCGAGATTCAATGGAACTATGTTTTTGCCGGACTTGGGATCGGGTATCGAAAGCCGCTGCAGCCGGGACATCAGGACAACGCCCTCGAAATCACACTGACGTATGAACCGGGCTATCTCTGGTTCGCCCGCAGCAAACATACGGCGCCAGGGTTCATCGTCCCCAGCGACACCTATGAGGGGCGCGTGCATTTCCGGCTGCGTGCTGACGCGCTCGAACGCAACCTGATGGAACTGCCCCACCAGGGGTTCTCATTGGGAGGCGATGTGTTGTACGGGCGCCGGGCGCACTGGCAGCCGTGGGGCGGCGTGGTCTTTGATACGCCCCAGGAAAAAGATTATCTTGCGGCGAGCGTGTATGCCGTGGCCGCCGGCAGGGTGCCGTTCGTGGACAGCGACCTGCACCGGCTTGTCGCGTCCGTGTACGGCGGGATCGGCAAGGACCTGGACCGCTTTTCCGCATTTCGCTTACCCGGACGACCGATCGGTTATGAATGGGAAGCGCTCTCGCGTCCCATGCTGCCGGGCGTCGCATTCACCGAACTGTTCTCGCGACGCTATGCGATCACGGATTTGACGTACCGCTATGAGGCCCTGTTTGTTCTGTATCCCTATCTCCGCGGCACGTATGCACTGGTCGAGCGTGCACGCTTTACGGACGGGGGCGCGGTCGTCATGCGGACGGATGCGCTGCCCGCGGTGGGCGGAGGGGTGGTCAGCGCCGCGCCGTGGCACTCGCAAATCGAACTTAGCTACAGCTACAATTTCGGAGTCTTCCGGAGTTCGGACAGCGGACCGCAACGAGGAGGGCACGGCATGTTTATCGCCTGGTCCAAAGAATTCTGATTTCACATTTCTATGGAGGGACCACCCTGATGCAGTCAATCATTCGCGTGGCTTTTGGCGGCGTCTTGTGCCTCGGCCTGGCCAACCTTGCCACAGCCGGAGAGAAACAGGGGAAAGCCGGGAAGGATGTGAAAGCCATGTCGCAAGACGAACAGATCAAGCTCGCCCTCAGTGCGGCGAGGCAAGAAAAGGGGAGCAGGCTCATTTTTCTAAGGAGATCGCGATGAAGAGGCGGGGATACTGGCTTCCGTTATTGGTGGCGGTAATCGTGGGCCTTGTGGGG
>CAZMPH010000165.1:0-3613 GCA_964568195.1 uncultured Nitrospirales bacterium
CTACGTGCTCACCGAGAACCTGGAGGGGGTCAAGGCGGAAGAGGAGAAGAACAAAGCCGCCCGTGAAATCGAAAACGACGCCGACGCCGCCTTCAAGTCCGCCGTTTCGACGGGTCTGCAGGGCGACCTCATCCAGCCGCTGGTGATCCGGGCCAACCAGGGTGACTGCCTGCGGATCACGCTTCGCAACAACATCGACGGCGAGCCGACCAACATGATCATCAACGGCTCCCAGCTGCTGGTGCGTAGCACGGGGAAGCCGGCGACGGCGAACAATCCCGATGCGCTCGTCCAGCCGGGGAAGTCCCAGGAGTTTGAATGGTACATCCGGCCCGACCTCCAGGAAGGGGGGCGCGCCTTCCACAGCCACGCGAGCCGCGACCAGTATTCCTTGGGCATGCTCGGCGCCGTGATCGTGGAGCCGCGCGGGTCCCGCCACCTCAGCCCTTTCAACGGCGAAGAGATGAAGAGTGGTTGGGAAGCGATGATTGATGTAGCGAACAGTTCAGACTTCCGCGAGTTCGTGATTTTCTACCATGAGGCCGGGGATGAGACCTTCCGGCTGCTGAACCGCAAGGGCGAGATGCTGCCTCAGCGGGATGCCCATACCGATACGTATCGTCCTGCCGCGCGGTTGCTCAACATGCGGAGCGAGCCGCACGGGACCCGTTTGGAGTTGCAGCACCATCTGATCGGGTTCTCCGATGAATCCCAAGGCTATGGTTCCTATACCTTTGGCGATCCGGCCACGACGGTGCCACGGTCCTACCTGGGAGACCCCTCCAAGTTCCGGTTGGTCGGCGGGTCCGAGATCGTCCATTCGCACCATCTCCATGGCGGCTCGATTCGGTGGGCGCGCCAGCCGGAGACCAGCCAGCTTGATTGGACAATCAGCAAGAACGGTCCGGTCAAATTCCCGCCGATCAGCGATCCTTCAGATCGTCTCGACGTGCAAGCCATCGGACCGTCCGAAGTCTTTGATGAGGTGAACGAAGGTGGGTCCGGCGGCCTGCAGCGTCTGGCCGGAGAGTTCGTCTTTCACTGCCACATTCCCCAGCATTACGTGACCGGCATGTGGGGGTTCTGGCGTGTGTACAACACGCTCCAGGTCGAAGGATCCCAGACCGACATCATGCGTCCGTTGGTGGAGCTGCCGGACCGCAAAGGGTTGTTCAAGCAGGCGGTGAGTTCGGACAAGCTCGTCGGCACAACCGTCGATTGGTTCGGCGGGAAGAAGTACGAGATTACCAAGGACAAGACCGACTGGAAAGCCGACCCGGTCAAGGTTTCGATCAAGGACTGGGTCGAATACATGGTGCCGCCGCAAGGCCTCCCCGGAAAGACCGAGGATCAGACCAAGCAAGCGCAGGCCCACGATGCGACGGTGCTCAACTGGAAGTGGGAGGGGGCACGGGCGTTGAACGAGCCGGAAACACCCCATCGGTGGGCGGATTACCAGTCACCGATGCCGCTAAAGCGCCCGCCGATCACGTTCGATCCTGACACGGGCAAACTGGCGTTCCCGTGGCTGCGGCCGCATCTCGGGAAGCGTCCGCCGTTCGCGCCGAATCATGGCGGCGCGCCCTGGCTTGATCCGTTCCATGTCAGAGAGGACGGCACCAAGAGCACCGAACAGGCCAAGCCCGGCGAGCAGGGGCCGTGGAGCCTCTGTCCGGAACACTCTCCGCGCAAGTTCTTCACGATTCACTCGATCACGTTACCGATTACCCTGAAGACGGCGACGCCCAAAACGCCGGCGATCGTCGATCCTAACGGGATGATCTTCGTCCTGCATGAGGAGGAGACAGAGGTCCGGAAGACGCCGGCCAAGCAGGTCCCGCTGGTGATCCGCGGGAACGTGTATGACTGCATCGACATCATTTACAAGAACGAAATTCCGGACGACGAGCGGACGGGTTGGGCCAACAAGGTCAACCTGCACCCGCATTTCTTCCAGTTCGACACCAGCGCGTCAGACGGGCCCACGATCGGGTTCTCGTACGACATGTCGTTGCGCGCCTTTACGATGCTGAAGGACCCTGCGCCCGATAAGGGCATGCCGCTGCCGGCCAATACGGTCCTGACGGCGGATTCCAAGGCGGGCGGGAGCAGCATCACGGTCGCCAATCCGTCCAAGTTCCACGTCAACACTGAGCTGGGCGTGGGCATGGACGATCCGAAGTATTTCGAGGTGGCGCGCATTAAGAAGATCGAGGGCCAGACGATCCACTTCGACAGGCCGCTCAAAAACGCGCACAAGAAGAATGACATCGCCAGTGTGGAGTTCATTCGCGAGCGCTGGTACGTGGACGCCGATTTCGGCACGGTGTACTGGCACGATCACGTGTTCGGCACGGATACGTGGGGCCACGGGCTGTTCTCGGCCTTTATCGCCGAGCCGCCGCGCTCGACCTATCACGATCCGGTGACCGGCAAGGAAATCCGGAGCGGGCCGATCGCCGACATCCACACGCTGGAGCCGGTTTCGGCCCACATCCGGGGCAGCTTCCGCGAAGTCATGATGCACATCATGGACAGCAATGCGCGGACCGCGGAGCTGATCACGGCGGACAATCCGCAGGCGAAGATGAATCCGGTGTCGGTGGACGGCCCGCCGTCGCATAAGTTCCCGGATCGCATCAACAAGTCTCCGATGTGGTTCCTGAACGGCGGCGAGGCGACGACCGGGAGCGGGTTCAGCATGAGGGTGGAGCCCTTGAGCGTGCGCCTGGCCAATGATGCTGATCCCTCCAATCTCTTCGTGTCCGGGATTCACGGTGATCCCGGCACGCCGCTGCTGAGGGCCTATTTGGGCGACCCCATCTTGGTGCGGGCCCTCGTAGGCTCGGCCAATGAGGTACATACCTGGCACGTGACGGGACACTGGTTCCCGTTGGAGCGGTACGGGACGAAGGCCATGCCGCGCAGCACGATCCATCTGGCGATCGGCGAGCGGTATGACCCGGCGATCCCCGCCGCCGGCGGTCCTCAGAAGATGGCCGGTGATTACCTGTATTACAGCGGCCGCGCATCGCACTTTTCGGAGGGCAGTTGGGGGATCATCCGCGTCTATGATGAGCTCCAAAAGGACCTGAAGCCGTTGCCGAGCCGTGAACGGATCCAGAAGTCCGCGCCGTCGGTCTGTCCGGCGGACGCTCCGGTGAAGACGTTCAATGTATCGGCGATTGATCAGAAACTCCGTTTCCATGACGGCGCGCCTGGTGTGATGGAAGTGGACCTTGAGCGCAAGATGGTGTTCGGGAACGAGCAAGGGAAGATGTATGTGCTCGAGGGCGAGAAGGGACGGGTGAAGGCCGGTGAGCTGAAGCCCAGCCCGCTTACGCTCCACGTCAACGTCGGGGACTGCGTCAAGATCAACCTGAAGAACGAGATGGCCAAGGAACGGGCCGGGTTCCATGTGGACATGATGGCGTTCGATCCGAGGGATTCATTCGGCGCCAACGTGGGGAATAATCCGGGCAACCAGACCGTCAGCCCGGGCCAGAGCCGCACATACACCTATTATGCGCATCCGGAGTACGGCGAGCTCGCGGCGTTGATTCAAGACTGGGGGAACGTCATCGAGAATCCGCGCAATGGCCTGTTTGGGGCG
>CAZMPH010000166.1:0-2979 GCA_964568195.1 uncultured Nitrospirales bacterium
TTCCTGAAAGGCGGCCCCACGCCCGGGCAGATGACCTTGAGCCGCTTCTTCGTCATCCACGTCATGATTCTGCCGGGCGCCTTGATGGGACTCGCGGGGCTGCATCTCTTCCTCTTCAAGTCGGCCGGACCGGCGGGACCGTTCCGCGGGACCCCAGAGGAATTGAAGGCCAAGACCGATTTCTTCTTCCCACGCCAGGTGTGGAAAGACATCGTGGCCATGGCGGCGGTTTTTCTGACCATCTGCTCCCTGGCGCTCATCGAGCCGGTGGTCCTGCTGGAAGAGGCCAAGCCCGATCCCGGCGATTACCATCCGGAACCGGAGTGGTATTTCCTGTTCCTGTTCCAGTTGCTCCGCTGGAAGGCCTTCTCGGGCGAGTTGGGCCAGTTCGTGGCCGCAACGGCCATCCCGGGCGCGTTCATGCTGCTGCTGGCCGCGCTGCCGTTCATTGACCGGAGCCCGGAGCGCAATATCTTTAAACGTCCGATCGCGCTGCTGTCCTGGGCCGTGGTCATGATCGGGATTCTAGTCCTGACCGTGTCCGCGATCCTCAACCGCGAGTTCCTCGACTGACGGGAGACCGGGCATGTCCCATCCCGCGACCGCCATATCCTCCGTCAAGCTGGCCTGGGCCGTGTCCTGGGCGGCCTTCTGGACGGGATTTCCTTTCAAGCTGATCGTCGCCTTGCTCCTGCTCGCCGCGCAGATCCACCCCTGGGAGGACGCAGGTCTCATCGCGCTGCTCGCGCTGTCGGTGCCGATCGACATCTGGGCGTTGGGCCTGACGGCCCGCACCTTCTTCCTCGAACGGATGGGGATGGAGGTCCGTGGGCCGGTGGGGGCCGTGCTCTGGTGGCAGGGCGCCGCTCTGGGCGCCGTGGTACTGGGAGCCGCCTATTATGCGGTCGGAACCACTATCTCGGTCAGCCAGAAAATCGCCGCGGCGATTTTCGATCTGATCAAGAAGGTGTATCCCCCGTTCCCGATCGCCGAACAGATCACCATCGAGTTGCTGATCTGGAGCGTGCCGGCCGCGGTTGTCATCATCGTGTTCCTACTGATCTGGCTAAAACTTTTCGGGTGGCGTATCAAGCGCTTCGCCGTCGCCTCGGGACAGACTAGCTCGGCCGGCTTGCAGGAGCGCGTGCGGGAGTGGGATGACTGGCGCGTGCCGGCCGATTCGATGCTGATGCTGGTGTCGTTCACCGCGGTGGCCGTGCTCTTGACCGTCGTGTTTTGGGTTCTGCTGCCGGTGACGACGCCGCATCCGCACGAGGACTATCCGCTGCCCAAGGTGGCCGCGCCAAAGAAACCGGTGAAGCCGGAAGAGCTGCTGAAGAAAACGGAAAGCACGCTGGTCAAGGCCGGAGCCGTGCTGGAATCGCTGGAAAAGGACAAGGCCAAAGAGAAGAAGAAGCCCGCGGCCAAGGGGAAGTAAAGGAGAGATCGCCATGGAACACATACGGAACCATAGGAGTGTGTATGCCTATGCGGCGCTCTTCCTGGTGCTGACGCTCGCGGTCGCGTTGCCGGTGGGCCTGGCCTGGGCCCAGGACGCCCCGGCGGGGGCGGCGACGGAGTATCGCGACATCCCCGTCATGGGCAGCCGAAATCTGATCTGGATCGTCGCGCAGCAGCACCTCCTTCTTGCGGGGTTCGTGCTGGGCGTGCCGATCTTCGCGTGGGTGTGTGAGATCGTCGGGGTGCGGATCGGAGACCAGCGGTACGACAAACTCGCCAAGGAGTTCACCAAGCTGCTCACGTCCTCCTACGCCACGACCGCCCTCTTCGGCGGCATTCTCCTGTTTCTGCTGATCGGGCTCTATCCCAAGCTGATGAATTATCTTTCGGATGTCTTCTTCCCCTCGTTTCTCGCGTACAGCATCCTCTTCCTGCTGGAGACGGCGACCCTGTACCTCTACTGGTATGGGTGGGACTCGATGCAGGGGAGCAAGAAGAGCCTCCACCTGTTCCTGGGCTTCCTGCTCAACGTCTTCGCGTTCTTCATCATGATCATCCCGAACTCCTGGGCGACCTTCCAGGCCAGTCCCGTCGTGATCGCGGAGGGCAGCATGTGGGCGAAGGCCTGGACGGCGACGTGGAATCCGACCTGGTGGCCGGTGAATGTCCACCGGTTGATTGCGAACGTCGTACTGGGCGGCTACATCTGCGGCGCGTACGCGGGGCTCAAGTACTTGATGGCCCAGAACGCGGAGGAGCGTGTCCACTATGACTGGATGGGATACGTGGGGAATTTCATCGGCGTGTTCGGCCTGCTGCCCCTTCCGTTCGCCGGTTACTGGCTGATGCGGGAGATCTACCAGTACAACCAGCAGATGGGCATCACCCTCATGGGCGGCTTCCTCTCCTGGCTGTTCATCCTGCAGGCCATGCTGATCGGGATTCTCTTCGTCGGCTCGAACTATTACTTTTGGTTGGGCATCATGCACCGTATCCCCGGGTCCGAAGCCAAATACCGCAGGCCGATCCTGACGATGCTGGTCATCCTGCTCATATGCCTCGGGGTCTGGATGACCCCGCACTCGCTGGTCGCGAGCCTGGAGGAGGCGCGCAAGATGGGCGGCACCCACCATCCCCTGCTCGGTGTCCTCGGGGTGATGTCCGCCAAGATGACCGTGGCGAATCTCATGATTCTGGTCACCTTCATGAGCTTCATCATGTACTGGCGGGCCGGCAAGCAGGAGACCGCGCGGTGGGCCAAGGTGGCCAAAGCCGGCCAGGGCGTGATCCTGGGAATCGCCGTGATCGTCGTCGTCGTGCTGGGCATCTGGGGCTACTTCGTGCCGGCCATCACGCGGATCAACTATTTCTCCACGACGCAGGTCCTGGTGGTGCTGTTCGTCTTGCTGACGGTCACGCCGTTGACCGGACTTCTGCTCAAGAGCGCCAAGACGACCACCGAGATGGTCTGGGGCGTCATGCCGCCGCGAGCCGCGTATGCCCTCGTGCTGAACGCGG
>CAZMPH010000166.1:2996-3569 GCA_964568195.1 uncultured Nitrospirales bacterium
TGCTCATGACCCTTATGGGCTATGCGCGGTCGTCGTCGCGGGTCCACTGGCACGTGTACGGCGTGATGCAGGACACGTCACAGTATGCCTATTCGCCGGCGCTCGGCTACGCCGCCGCCTTCATGGCTCTGAACACGTTCCTGTTCTGCATGATGGTCGCGTTCATCTTCTGGGTCGCCTCCATGGGCGGCGAGAAGAAGGGCGGCTCTCCTGACAAGACGCCTGCGAAAGCAAAGGGTGCCGCGTCGCCGGTCGTCGGGGCGGCTCCCGCGGCGGCGGCCGGTCGTCGATAGGGGTTGTTGAACATGACTGAAGTCCAACTGTTGCAAGCGATCGAGATGGGCGTGGTGGGTTTGGGGGGAGCCATCCTCCTCTTTGTGAAAGCCCGCTTTGTGCGCGTGGTCGCTTTCGTGGTGATCGTGCTGGGGGGCTTTGCTCTGGTCGCCCTGGGGGTTCCGCAGATGGCCTCAATGCCGCCCGCCGTGGAGAAGTTCGATGTGGCATCCATTAAGGAGAAGAAGGACCTGGCCGCCATCGGCCAGAAGATCTTCTTCGGCAAGGGCCAGTGCGCGC
>CAZMPH010000167.1:0-3550 GCA_964568195.1 uncultured Nitrospirales bacterium
GGCCCTGTCAAGCAGGAGGGGGAGGCTTATCCGAACAGGTTCATCTGCTCGATCGGCGTGGCCGGCTCGGGCTGGCGGTCGAGGAACGCTTTCAGCTTGCGGAAGTCTTCCCGCAGCGGCTCGTTCAAGCTGCCCTGATGGAGCGCGGCCGCCGGATGGAGCATCGGGAAGACGAAAAAGTCCTGCACCTGGAAGGACTGGCCCCGCACCTTCATGATGCCGATTTTCTTGCCGAGCAGGGTCTGCATGGCGAAATTGCCGAGGGTGCAGACCACTTTCGGCTTGATCATGTCGATCTGCTGGAACAGGAACGGCTTGCAGGTCTCCACCTCGTCGGGCAGGGGATCGCGGTTATCGGGCGGGCGGCACTTGATGACGTTGGCGATGTAGATGTCGCTGCGGGAGAGACCGGCGCTCTCCAGCAGCTCGTTCAGAAGCTTCCCGGCCGCGCCCACGAAGGGGATGCCCTGCTTGTCTTCATAAAACCCCGGCGCTTCCCCCACGAACATGATGCTGGCATTGGGGTTGCCCGTGCCGAACACGACCTGCGTGCGCCCGGACGACAGGCGGCACCGCTGGCAGTCTTTCAGGGAATGGTCAAGTTCCTGAAGCGTCACTGAATCCGTTTCTCCGGGCGGGACGTAGTCATCATAGTTTCGGCGGCTGCCCAAGTCAATTCGATTTTCATCCGATGGGGCGACGGTCAGTTCTTCGTCAGGGGAATAATTGACGCCCTCAGAAGGGCTCTGCTAGACTCGACTTTCTATGAGCAGCGCGTCGAAGATTCAGACCCTTCGTGGCAATATCGAACGGGTCATCAAGGGCAAGTCCTCGGTGGTCGAAATGGTCGTGGTGGCGCTCTTTGCCCGCGGGCATTTGCTGATCGAGGACGTGCCGGGTGTGGGAAAGACCACGCTCGCCCACAGTCTCGCACGGTCGCTGGGCTGCTCCTTCCGGCGGATCCAGTTCACCAGCGATCTCCTGCCGTCCGATATCCTCGGGGTGTCGGTCTTCCATCAGCAGACCCAGGCCTTCGAATTCAAGCCCGGCCCGATCTTCGCCCACATCGTGCTCGCGGACGAGATCAACCGCACGACGCCAAAGACGCAGAGCAGCCTGCTGGAGGCCATGAACGACGCCCAAGTGTCGGTGGACAGCCAGACCTATCCGCTACCCCATCCGTTCATGGTCATCGCCACCCAGAATCCCTGGGAGCATCACGGCACGTTTCCGTTGCCGGAATCGCAGCTCGACCGCTTCCTGATGCGGATCCGGATTGGGTATCCGGACCTGGCGGATGAGAAGAAGGTGCTAGACCGTCCCCAGTCGCTTCACCCGGCCGACGAGTTGGACCCCGTGCTCACGCTCCAGGAGGTCCTTGATCTGCAGGATCGGGTGGAGAAGATTCGCCTCGACGGCAGCCTTATGGAGTATTTGCTGACCGTCGTCTCCGAGACCCGCCGGAGCGATCTGATCGCGCTGGGGGTCAGCACGCGCGGGGCGATGGCGCTCCATAAAGCGGCCAAGGCGCTGGCCCTCGTCCGGGATCGCGACTACTGTCTTCCCGACGATATCAAGGATCTGGCTCCGATGGTGCTGGCGCATCGCGTCACGCTGCACGAAGGCCAGGGCACCCGGCGGCATCGCTCCGAAGAGGCCGAGCAGGTCGTCCGGGACATTGTGGAGTCGGTGCCCGTTCCGCTGTAGCTTCCCATGCGGTTCGAGCGCATCCGCGAGTTCTTCCGCTGGTTCTACCGCCACCGGTCGCTGCGCGTCATGCCGGAGGGCGTGCGATTTCTTCTCCTGACCCTGGCTGTCGGCATGGCGGCCCTGAACACCGGCAATAACCTGCTCTATCTCCTGCTGGCGATGATGCTCAGCCTCATCGTCATGTCCGGCATCCTGTCGGAGCAATGCCTCCGGCACCTCGCGATCCGCCGGCGGATTCCCGGCAACGTGTTCGCCAACAGCCCTGCGATGCTTACGCTGTCCATCGCAAACCGCCATCCGAGGCTTCCGAGCTTCTCGCTCCGCGTGTTGGATATCGTCGAAGGACAGGCTGTGGACCGTGGCATCCGCATTCTCCATCTGCCGGCCGGCGCGTCGGTGTCCCAGTCATATCCGGTCTTGTTCACGCGCCGGGGACGGCACCGGATCGAGGGGATCAAGCTCCAGACGCGGTTTCCCTTCGGCCTGTTCATCAAGGGCGCGAACCTCTTTCTCAGCTCGGACCTGGTGGTGTATCCCGAACTCCGTCCCTTGCCGAAGCGCCTCGTCCATGATCTCGCCGTCCTGGGGTATGACCAGGCCGTGTCCAAACGGGGGCCTGGCGTCGGTCTCTACAATCTCCGGGAGTACCAACATGGGGATGATTCGCGGACCATCCATTGGAAGACCACGGCGCGCCAGTCCCGTCTGATCGTCATGGAAACCGAGACGGAAGACCTGCGGCAGGTCACCCTGGCGCTGTCCACGGCGGTTCCGGAAGGCCGCTCCGTTGAATGTTTCGAACAGGCGGTCAGCCTGACGGCCTCGCTGGCGGCTTACTTTCAACAGCAGGGTTTCGCCGTCCGGCTGCTGGTCGGAGACTGCGAGATTGCGCACGGGGTGGGCGAGCCGCATCTCTACCGTATGCTCCATGCCCTGGCGCTCTGCGAGCCGGTTCCGGCCCGGCAGACGGCCGCGACGGCTTTGGACGGATTTCGGACACTGGGAGACCGGACGGCGCGCGGAGAGCTGACCATCGTGGTGATGCCTTGGCCGGATCCCGCCGTCGAGGCTGCCTGCCGGGGAGCGAGCCGGTTCGTTCCGGCCTGGGAGACGCGATGAGCCTGGAGCGCGCATTTCACTTCTGTTCGCTCCTGCTGGCCGCCGTGGCGTTCATCGGGCTGGTCCTGACCGGTGAGATTCCGGCCGGACTGGTCGTGCTGGGGTTGGCGGCTCTTGCGGTGACGATTGCCCGGACGATCGGCTGGGGCGGTGACCGCCTTGTCGGCCGGATCAGCGGCCTCCCAGGGTTCGCCTGGACCGTCCTGCTGGTTGCGGTTTTCGTGTCCTTCGGCATCGATCTGCTGCTGATCTCACGGGACATCCTGCCCGCGGCCGTTCACTTCCTCATCCTCTTGATGATCGTCAAGCTCTTTCATCTCACGCACCGCAAGGATTTTCTGCAGTTGTACGCGATCAGTCTGCTGGAACTCCTGGCCGCGGCCGCGCTCACGGTGGACCTCTGGTACGCGGCCGTCTTCATCGCCTACGTGTTCGCGGCGATCTGGACGCTCATCCTCTATCACCTGCGCAACGAGTCGGAAGAGGCGCACAAGGAACCCTCTCCGATCACTAGGCCGGTCACGGCGCAGTTCTTCTGGACGACGAACGGCATCGCGGTCGGGTCCTTCTGTCTGACGCTGGTCATCTTCTTTCTCATCCCGCGTATCGGGACCGGCTTCTTTCAAAAGAATCGGACGGAGCTGATCCGCACGTCCGGTTTTTCCGAGAAGGTGGATCTGGGGGTCATCGGCGCGGTCAAGCTCGATCCCACCGTGGTCAT
>CAZMPH010000168.1:0-3508 GCA_964568195.1 uncultured Nitrospirales bacterium
AAGACCCTGGAAGGCATCCAGAAGGACTTCAACCGCGGCCAGAAGCAGGTGTCGCTCGCCGACTTGATCGTCCTGGGAGGCGGGGCTGCCATCGAGCAGGCCGCGAAGAAGGCGGGCTACGACCTTGAGGTTCCCTTCGCGCCGGGCCGCACCGACGCGTCGCAGGAGCAGACCAGCGTGACGTCCTTCGCTGTGCTCGAGCCGACCGCGGACGGTTTCCGGAACTACTTCGGCAGCGGCCAGAGCCGTTCTCCGGCGGAGATGCTGGTCGATCGGGCGCAGATGCTGACGTTGACCGTTCCCGAGATGACCGTGCTGGTGGGCGGCATGCGGTCCCTGAATGCGAACGCCGGGCAAACGGCCCACGGTGTGTTCACCGATCGACCCGGCGCGCTGACGAACGACTTCTTCGTGAACCTCCTCGACATGTCCACCAAGTGGAGCAAGTCCCCCAAGTCCGAGGGCCTCTACGAGGGTCGCAATCGCAAGACCGACAAGCTCAAGTGGACGGCGACTCCCGTTGACCTGGTGTTCGGGTCGAACTCCGAGCTGCGCGCCGTGGCGGAGGTCTATGCCTCGGCCGACGGACAGGAGAAACTCACGCGGGACTTCGTCAAGACGTGGACCAAGGTGATGACCCTCGACCGCTTTGACCTGCACTGAGCGCCGACGCGCCCAAGGAGTGAGGTCTGAACGCGCTTGTTGCGTGAGGCGCCGGGAAAGATGACACGGTCGGTCCGGTGCGCTAGGTAGCGGTGCCATGGAATTCGCGGATCCCCGCGCGGCCGAGAGTCTGAAGGAGGCCGAAGCCGCGAGCGCCCGCGCCTACGTGCCGTACTCGCGCTTTCGTATGGGGGCGGCGGTGATGACCGCAACCAATGCCGTCGTGCCCGGGGCGCTCGTCGAGAACGTCTCCCTCGGCCTCGCGATGTGCGCCGAGCGCGCGGCGCTGTTCGGCGTCGTCGCGCGCGGCGAAGGCACGCCCGAGGTCCTGGCGCTTTTCGCGCCGCGCACCAACCGCAGGCTCACGTGGCCGTGCGGCGCCTGCCTGCAGGTCGCCCTCGAGCTCGGCGGGCCGGACCTGCTCGTCGTCGTGTCCGACGGTCGAGAGATCGCGCAAGCCCGCCTCGGCGAGCTGGCGCCGCGCCTGCCGTTCAAAGGACTGCGGTAGGCCGCGGGCCCTAGCCCGAGGCCCCGAGTTGCTAGTGACTGCGTCCGCGTACACCAGCGCGATCCTTCTGATGATCGGGATCCTCACGGCTGCTGGAGATGCCATGGCCATCGAGAAGCTCGCCTACCGCACGATCGAGCAAGACGGCCGATTCGAGTTGCGCCTGATCGCGCCTCACACGGTGGCGGAGACCTTCGTGGACGGCGACTTCGAACGGGTAGGGAACGAGGGGTTTCGTCGCCTGGTTGAGTACATAGGCGGCGCCAACCGTACCCAGGCCAAGATCTCGATGACGGCGCCGGTGGTGCAGGAGTCGGCGTCCGAGGAGATCGCGATGACGGCCCCCATCGTGCAAGAGAAGATAGGCGATCGCTACCGCATCACGTTCCTCATGCCCTCGAAGTACACCCTCGAGACTCTGCCGCAGCCCACCGACCCTCGGATCCGGTTGCGCGCCGAGCCGGCGCGCCACGTCGCAGCGATCCGCTACACGGGCTTCTGGAGCCGCTCGCGCTACGACGACCATGAGCGCAGGTTGCGCGAGTGGATCCAGCGGCGCGGCCTCGAGCCCATCAGAGAACCCGTGTGGGCGCGCTACGACCCGCCCTTCATGCCCTGGTTCCTTCGCCGCAACGAGATCCTGATCGAGGTGCGCGAGCCTGGTTCCTCGACGCCTCGCGGTGAGCCGGGCAGATGAGCCCTTTGGCGGACAGATTGGAGAAATGATTGCGCACAACAAGGTCGGAGCAAATGTCTGAGGTCGAAGAGGTAGCTTTCGGTGGGCCCACCCGCTGGTTCCATTTACTGGTCTGCTTGCTTTCCCTGGCGCTCCTGGACGCCTGCGCGACCCATCGAGTCCGACCGCTGGAGGCCATGGATCGCACGGTGGACCTGGAGCGGTTCATGGGGGACTGGTATGTGATCGGGTTTATTCCCATAGCCTTCCCGTTCTTCAGCGAGGAAGGGGCCCACAATGGCGTGGAGTCCTACCGACTCACCGACGAGGGGGTCATCGAGACCACCTATACCTTTCGCGATGGCGGTTTCGATGGTCCGGAGAAACGCTTCACGCCGAAGGGATGGGTGTATGACCATGACACCAACGCCGAATGGCGCATGCAGTTCGTGTGGCCCTTCAAGGCAGCGTACCTCATCATCTACCTCGACCAGGATTACCAGAAGACCATCATCGGCGTACCCGACCGGAACAACATCTGGATCATGTCACGAAACCCACAGATGAGCGTTGCCGAGTATCAGCGGATGTTGAGCTACGCAGCAAGCGTCGGCTACGACGTCGCGAAGGTGAAACGCGTGCCCCAACGGTGGCCTTCCGAATGAGACGAGAGGACGACGATCTGGCTGTCGTGAGGCGGTCTCAAGGAAGAACGTCGAATGGCTTGCGGGGTTGCGCGAGTCGCCCCGACGAAGCTGATCCGCACCCAGGCGCTCGCGCCGGGCTTGGCTCATCGTGCGTCGCGCAGCAGCGCATCGATCGAGGTCACGCCCTCCGTCACCCGGGCCCAGAACTGCGAGAATGAATCGCAGCGCCGCTCCGGATTTCGGAACAGGCGAGACGGGGCGGCGAGTGTCAGGCCGCGGAGCGCCGCCGGCAGATGCGAGTCCGCGATGCCATGGATCGACGCCGCACCGTCCAGAGCCGCGCGTAGTCTGACAGCGTCCGCACGCCACCGGTGCGGCGTGAGCGCCGCCATGCGGGCCCCGACGAAGCGCCACCGCCGTTCGCTCCACGGCCAGCGCCGGTGATCGTCCGCCGCGACCACCGCGATCGGCAGGGCGTCGGCCGGCAGCCCCGACGGCAGCTCGCCGAGCGACCACGGATGCACGAGCCGGACGGCCCGGCCACGCACGAGCGCCGGATCGGGCTCGGTGAAGCCCAGATCGGCAGGCGGCGCGCCCAAGACCACTGGGCGGCGTAGACGACCCTGGGGAAGCGGCAGGTGCGCCGGCACGGCTCCACCGCGGGCGACGGCGTCGAGCGCTTCATACGAGGCATCGACCGCCGTGCCGAAACTGTGCCACGGGGCCGGTGCGTACTTGGCGACGTTGGCGGCGTTGAACAGATAGGGTTTGGCGCTGGCGGTGCCGGCCACCCACATCACAGGTGATCTTCCTCATACGTCCACCTGTTGGCCGGAATCGATTTGCGGTCGATCACTCCCCGAGCGCTGCAAGCCGCTCGCGCACGAACTGGAGGAAGAACCGGAGTGCGTCACGAGGCTCGTCAGGCAGGTGGCTCTCTCGGACGCCAGCCTCGCTCCCGTCATGGAAATGCCTGGGGAAGGTGGCAATGTCGGGATGGTCGGGGGCGTTGTC
>CAZMPH010000169.1:0-1055 GCA_964568195.1 uncultured Nitrospirales bacterium
CTGTCGACACCAGCCTTTTCAGGGCTGTGCTCTGCCAACTGAGCTACCTCGGCACCTCGCGAAGGCCCACTCTTGTACCAAGTTCATCGCGTGAAATCAAGGTGATCGCTTGCGTTGTTGATCCGCTTGCCGTAGGTTTCGCGTCGTGAGCAATCGCGCGTTCGTTCCCCATCCCTTGCTCAGGAACCCCCACCTGATGACGCTGTTCCCGCGATTCTGGTCCCGACGGGGATTGCCGTCCGACATCCCCGTCGCGGCGCGGCTCTTTCGGGTCGCTCCCGAGTCGCAACTCCTCGGCTACTGCCACTGGCAGCCCGATCCGAAACGGCATCCCACCCTGATCGTCATCCATGGACTGGAAGGCTGCAGCGACTCTCACTACATGCTGGGGATCGCGCAGAAGGCCTGGCGGCGTGGATGCAACGTCGTCCGCTTGAACCAGCGGAACTGCGGCGGGACCGAGCACCTCACGCCCACCTTATATAATAATGGAATGAGCGGAGATGTCCGGGCGGTTCTGGGGGAGCTGGCCGCCAACGATGGACTCGACTCCATCTGGCTGGGCGGCTATTCCATGGGCGGCAACCTCGTGCTCCGCGCGGCAGGGGAGTTGGAGGGCTCGAATCAAGCCCTCAAAGGAGTTGTTGCGGTCTGCCCCAACATCGATCCGGCGGCCTGTACGGCCGCCCTCATCCAGCCGCGGAACTGGATCTACAATGCGCACTTCGTCCGAAACCTCAAGGCCCGCTTGCGAAGAAAAGCCACCCTGTTTCCGGGAAAATTCGATCTCGCCCCCTTGGCCGGCATCCGAACCCTTCTGGACTTTGACGAGGCGTATACGGCGCCGGACGGCGGCTATCGGAACGCCGCCGACTATTACGAGCAGGCCGGCTCCCGACACGTGCTTGGTTCCATCACGGTTCCCACGCTCATCCTTGCGGCCCAGGACGATCCCTTCATTCCCTATCGGATTTTCGACACCCCGGCCATTCGGACGAACTCCAGGATCCGGTTCGAGGCGCCCACGCACGGCGGGCATTGCGGGTTCATTCAGC
>CAZMPH010000169.1:1065-2351 GCA_964568195.1 uncultured Nitrospirales bacterium
GCAGGCGAGGACCGGTACTGGGCGGAGACCCGGCTGGTGGGCTTCATCGCCGCCGCGGGGTGATCGCTCAAAGGCGCTCTTCGTCCAGCTCGATGACGTCCACCCAGGTGGAGGCGGGCGGGAGCTTCTCGACGGGCACGCCGCGCTTCACAGCGACATCGGCCAATCGCTTCTGAAAGCGCCGGCGCGTGCCGTCGTCGTTCGGCCCGCCGTTCAGGACCAGCTCGTTCCATTGGCGCAGATCCTCGTCCGCCAACGGCCTGGTATGCGCTTTGACCCAGGCAAGGATCTCTTCATCGGTCCCGCCCTCCAACACGCGTTTCTCGAAGTCTTCGCCCGTGATCTGGAGAACCTCGAGCAGGTGCTTGTCAAATCCGGTCGTGATGTAGTTGTAATCCGGAATCAGGCCGGCGTGGCGCATGCGGATCTTGTCGATGAACCGGGCCAGGTGGGCCATGCCGCCCAGCAACACCTTCGGACTGCGCGGGTACTTCTGCGTGATCATCGGCAAAGCTCCTTTTGATTGGCGATCATGTGCACGTCGAGCAGGTGCTCGTCCCGGTCGATCGAGTAGAAGATGCGCCACTCGCCGACGGCGTACTTGGACAGACCCGGCAGGTCCGTCGAGATTGGCTCATGGCGGAGGTTCTCGGCATTGGAGGCCAGCCACTTGGTCTTGTCGAGAACCCGCTGCGCGACGGCCTTCCCAACCGTTGCCAGGTCGGTGATCACCTCAGGCCGATAGGCGACACGATACCAGGCCATCGTTTACCAGCGCAGGCCGAGCTTCTCGGCCACCTCCTCACCGGTGATCCGCGCGTTTGAGGCCAACGACGCCTTCAACCGCGTTCGAACCGCCTCCCCCATCTCCATACCAAGATCGGGATCGCCCAGCAGCTCCCGCAGGCGGTCGTCCACAATGCCCTTGACCAATTCCTTCAGTTCGTCCAATGTGAGGTCTGAGATTTTCATAGGGAAAGCATACGGAGGATGCCATGCCGAAAGCAATCTGGAACAGCACCGTCCTTGCCGAAAGCAAGACCTGCGAAGTCGTCGAGGGCAACCAGTATTTCCCGCCCGACGCCATCAAGCGCCAATACCTCAAGCCAAGCACGACGCACAGCACCTGCCCGTGGAAAGGGGAGGCCAGCTACTACGACATCGACGTGAACGGCCAGGTCAACAAGGACGCCGCCTGGTACTATCCCGCACCGAAGGACGCGGCCAAGAACATCACCGGTTACGTGGCCTTTTGGAAGGGCGTGAAAGTCGAGGCCTAACCCCTC
>CAZMPH010000169.1:2361-3436 GCA_964568195.1 uncultured Nitrospirales bacterium
GACAGCCGGCCGCCTGGCGAGTAAGATGGGTTTACCTTTAACGCCAGTCCTGCGAGGCTGGGAAGGAGAGCGACATGCCCTGCGCGCCGATCATCGCGCCCCTACAACCTGCGAGCCTGACACCTTCCGGTGGCTTCTCCACGGAAGGTTTTTTTATGCCCTCCAGTCCCTTCGCCTCGCGCAGGGTGACAGCATGGAAGTGAAGAAGGCCGAACGAACGGTCATGGACGTCCAGGAGATCAACCGGGCCCTGACCCGCATCGCCCATGAGATCAGCGAGCGGAGCCGCGGCGTGGAGAACGTGGCGCTGGTGGGCATCCGGAGCGGAGGCGTGTATCTCGCCAATCGCCTGGCTGCCCGGCTCAAGGAGATCGAAGGCACGGCAGTGCCCGTCGGGACATTGGACATCACGCTGTACCGGGACGACCTGAACGCCCGGAAGGAACAGCCGGTGCTCCGCAAGACCGAGATCCCGTTCGACATTACCGATCTGAAAATCATCCTGGTGGACGACGTCCTTTTCACGGGACGCACCATCCGCGCCGCCATGGACGGGCTGATGGACCTCGGCCGGCCGGCCGAGATCCAGTTGGCCGTGCTGGTGGACCGTGGGCACCGGCAGTTGCCGATCAAATCGACCTATGTCGGCAAGAACTTACCGACTGCATTGGAAGAAACAGTTGAAGTTTTTCTCGAGGAGGCTGGTGAGCCGGACCGCGTGGTGATCCTGTCATGAGCCTCAAGCGCAAAGACCTGTTGGGCATCCAGGACCTCTCGGTGGAAGAGATCAACCTGGTCCTCGAGACCGCCGAGTCATTCAAGGAGGTGTCCGGGCGGGACATCAAGAAAGTGCCCACCCTGCGCGGCAAGACCGTCGTCAACCTCTTTTTCGAGCCCAGCACGCGGACCCGCACCTCCTTTGAGCTGGCGGCAAAACGCCTGAGCGCCGACGTGATCAACTTCGCGGTGTCCGCCAGCAGCGTCGCGAAAGGGGAAACACTGTTAGACACGGCCCGTAACATCGAGGCCATGCAGGCCGACTTCATCGTGCTGCGCCATCCGGTGGCCGGCGCGC
>CAZMPH010000170.1:0-3372 GCA_964568195.1 uncultured Nitrospirales bacterium
CCTACTTGCTCAAGTACGATTCGGTCCACGGCATGCTGGACGTGCCGGTCGAGGCCAAGGACGATCACCTGCTCGTCGACAGCCGGCCCATCAAAATCCTGGCGCAGAAAGACCCGAAGGCCCTCCCCTGGCGCGACCTCGGCGTGGACTACGTGGTCGAATCCACCGGACGCTTCACGAACCGGGCAGACGCCGCCCTCCATTTAGAGGCCGGAGCCAAGCGGGTCATCATCTCGGCACCGTCGAAAGATGCGGACGTGACGCTCGTCCTCGGGGTCAACGAAAAGACCTACGACCCCAAGGCCCACCAGGTCGTCTCCAACGCCTCTTGCACGACGAACTGCCTGGCGCCGGTGGCCAAAGTCCTGCTGGAACGTTTCGGCATCAAGCACGGCCTCATGACCACGATCCACTCCTACACGAACGACCAGCAGCTCCTGGACCTTCCGCACAAGGAACTGCGTCGCGCGCGCGCGGCGGCCATCTCCATGGTGCCCACGACCACGGGCGCGGCCAAGGCCCTGCACCTCGTGCTCCCGCAGCTCAAAGGCAAACTGGATGGGTTGGCCATCCGGGTGCCGACGCCGAACGTATCCATGGTCGATCTGACGGCCGAGCTCGAGAGCGACGCCACGCCTGCCGACGTCAACGCCGCCTACCGGGCGGCCTCGCAGGGACCGCTCCTGGGCATTCTCCAGTATTCGGAGGACCCGGTGGTCTCCGTGGACATGAACGGGAACGCCCATTCGGCCATCGTGGACGCCCCGCTGACCGCGGGGATCGACAAGCGCATGGTGAAGGTCATCGCCTGGTACGACAACGAGTGGGGGTATTCGTGCCGGGTCCGGGACCTCATCAAATTCATGGCCGCGCGCGCCTGACCGCCGCGGCCGGTTCCCCATGCACCTGAACAAAGTCACCATCGAGGACCTCCCTCTCCGGGGCAAGCGCGTCATCATCCGCGCGGACTTCAACGTACCGCTGGACGAGAGCGGCCACATCACGGACGACACCCGTATCCGCAGCACCCTGCCCACCATCAACTACGCGGTGGACGAAGGCGCCAAAGTGATCCTCTGCTCTCACCTGGACAGGCCCAACGGCAAGGTGGACCCGCGCCTGAGCCTGGCCCCAGTCGCGCGGCGCCTCCAGCGCCTGCTCGGAAAAGAGGTCGGCTTCGCAGAGGACTGCGTCGGCGCGCAGGCCGAGATGCTGGTGAGCAAAATGAAGCCAGGCGACGTGCTCCTGCTTGAAAATCTCCGGTTCCACGCGGGGGAGGAGCAGAACGACGACCGGTTCGCCAAGGCCCTGGCTGGGCTGGCCGACGTGTACGTCAACGATGCCTTCGGGGCCGCCCACCGGAACCATGCCTCCGTGGCGGGCATCGCGAAGTTACTGCCCATGGCCGGAGCCGGCTTCCTCATGCGGAAGGAGATCGAGTACCTGGAGGGCGCCGTGGCCAACCCGATGCGGCCCTTCGTAGCAATCCTGGGCGGGGCCAAGGTCTCCGGCAAGATCGGCGTCATCGAGAACCTGGGCAAGAAGGTGGACAAGGTCATCATCGGCGGCGGGATGGCCTTCACCTACCTCAAGGCTCTGGGGTTCGAGGTCGGCAACTCGCTCGTGGAAAACGAGATGCTCACGTTCGCCAAGGAAATCTATGAGCACGCCATCAGCCGGGGAGTGAAGTTCTATCTCCCGGTGGATTGCGTCGTTGCAGCCTCTCCGAATGACGGCGCCGAAACCAAGATCGTCACGTCCCAGGAAATCCCCAAGGGCTGGTACGGATGGGACATCGGCCCGGCCTCGGTCAAGCTGTTCACCGAGGCGCTCGGCAACGCCAAGACGATTCTCTGGAACGGCCCGATGGGGATCTTCGAGAAGGACGCCTTCTCGCGCGGTACCATGGCGGTCGCTCACGCGGTGGCCGACGCCTACGCGCTGACCATTGTGGGCGGCGCGGACACCGCGCTGGCCGTGCACCGGGCCGGTGTGTCCGAAAGCATGTCCTTCATTTCCACCGGAGGCGGCGCGGCGCTGGAATTGCTGGAAGGCAAGGTGCTGCCGGGCATCGCGGCCCTTCCCGACAAGCAGACGTAATCCGCTTCCCAAAGGTATCCCATGACTCAACGCCAACGGCTGATCGTCGGGAACTGGAAGATGCATAAGACGATCCCCGAAGCGCGGGACTTCGTCCAACAGCTTGCCGGCCTCTTGCCGAAAGTTCCTTCCGCCAACGTCACTATTATCATTGCCCCCCCGTTCACCGCCATTTCGGCGCTCGCCGCCGCAAGCAAGTCTCTGCCCATCAGCCTTTCCGCCCAGGATGGGCATTGGGAGGATCACGGCGCGTTCACCGGCGAGGTGTCCGTGTCGATGCTCAAGGACGCAGGTTGCCGATACGTGATCGTCGGCCACTCGGAGCGGCGCCGTTATTTCGGCGAGACCGACGCCACCGTGAAAAAGAAGGTGGCGGCCGTTCTCCGTCACGGATTGCGGCCCATCCTGTGCGTCGGCGAGACAGGGGAGCAGCGCTCCAACGGACAAACCGAGCAGGTGCTGTCGGGCCAGCTCACGGAAGCGCTGTCCGGCGTCGAGAAGGACCGGGCGGCCGACATCGTGATCGCTTACGAACCCATCTGGGCGATCGGTTCCGGGCGCCCCGCGACGGCGGAGCAGGCCCGTGACACCCATCGGCACATCAGGGCCACGGCCACCGCTCTTTGGGGACAGGAAGCCGGCGGGCGCCTGCCCATTCTCTACGGCGGGAGCGTCACACCCGACAACATCGGGGAGTTCCTCGCCCTTGACGAGGTGGACGGCGCACTCGTCGGCGGGGCTTGTCTCGATCCCGTCCAGTTTGCTAAGATTCTGGCCGTCGCACAAACCAACTCATAAAGGGACCCGTTATACCATGTACACAGCCTTGATCGTCCTGCACGTGATCGTCGCCTTCATCATGGTCGGCGTGATCCTCCTTCAATCCGGGAAAGGCGCCGAGATCGGCGCCGCTTTCGGCGGTTCCAGCCAGACCGTCTTCGGCGCGCGGGGGGCCAGCACGGTGCTGAGCAAGCTGACCACCATCACCGCGACGATCTTCATGGTCACGTCGCTCACGCTGGCGATCATGTCGAAGCAGAGAAACTATGCCTCGCCGCTCGGGCTGGACAAGCCGCCTGCCGCTGCGCCGGCGACGCCGGCCGCCGAGACCACGGCCCCGGCGCCCGCTTCTCCGACTCCGACCAAACCATAGTGATAGCCACACCCCCGCGCCCACGATGATGCGGTCAGCGAGAAGCAGATGGCGCGTCGGCGGCGATGGCCCTGGACCCGGAAGCGATCGTAACCGGAGATCACCCTTCCCCGGCTCCC
>CAZMPH010000171.1:0-3273 GCA_964568195.1 uncultured Nitrospirales bacterium
GGGCGCGGATGAGACCGCCTCCGCGCTGCTTGAAGCCGAGGCCCTTCGCCACGTCGGCAGGTCGGCTGAGGCCGGCGAGCTGCTCGGCAGGGTGGCGGCAAAAAGGCCCGGGGATCCTCGTGCTCTGGTGGCCCGTGGAGAGCTGGCGCTCCGCCGGGGGGATGTAGCCGCGGCTGCGACCGAGTTTCGGCGCGCCCTGGCTATCAAGCCGAACCTGATCGGGCCGCGCTACGGGCTCTGGAAGGCCGAGCGGGAAGGCGGGATAGGGGTTGAAGGCTCAGCCGACTCCATTCATGGGCTCGTCTCTGAATCGTCTGATCCCTTCACGCTTTCGAGAATGGGGGAGTTGCTGGCAGCCGATGGGCGCTTTGCGCAGGGGGCCGAGGCCTGCGCCGCCGCCCTGGCGGCCAACCCGGGTCTTGTGCCGGCGCGGTTCACCCTGGCGGAGGCAGCGGCCGCGCAGGGCGACTTCGGACGGTCGGCGGGCGCCTATCGGGGCCTGCTCGAGCGGCACCCCGAGAATATCAGGGCACGGGTCGGGCTCGCACGGGTCCTGAGCTGGTCGCAGCGGTTTGCGGACGCGGTCGCCGAGTACGATCGTATCCTGGAGCTGGACCCGCGAAATCCGCTTGCGCGGCGCGAGCGGGCGCGGGTCCTGGGATGGGCGCAGCGGTTCGCCGAGGCGCGCGAGGGGTATGACCGGATCCTGCGAGAACCTCCCACGGGTCCGGCGGAGCCGCTCAGGCGGTTGCCGGAGAAGATCCGGCTGGAGCGTGAAATTAAGGAGGCGCTGTGGATCGGGCGCTACGCGACCGCCGCCGACCTCTCGGACCGACTCCTCCGCCTGGAACCCGGAAACGAGGAGGCGCGGTTTGATCGGGCCCAGGCGCTGAGCCAACTCGGTCTGTGGCGCTCTGCGGAACTTGCCTATCTGGAGTTGCTGGCGCTCGATCCGTTCCACAGACAGGCGGCGATCGCGAGGGAGCGGGCCTGGCTTGAGCAGAGGCCACGAGGACAGATCCAGTACGAGTTCTTTGAAAGTCGGGGGCGAGGGACGCTCGCCGATCTCCGTCGTCAGAGGGTCTGGACGTCGGCCGGCATTCCCCTGGCAGCCGAAGGGGCGATGCTGACCGGCGAGTACGCGCACACCTTCTTTCCGATCGGTCACTTCGAGCTCAACGCCTACAGCCTGCGTCTGGAAGGCCGACTGGGTCGGCAGTTGACCGGCTTGCTTCGTGCCACCCACAATGAATACGCGGCGCCGCTGCAGTCGAAACAGAACTACGAGGCGGCGCTCGACTACCGCCTGCTTGACCGCGCGACCCTTTCGTTCAGCTACCGCCGCGAGGATGTCCAGGAGAATCGCGAGTCCCTCAGCCAGCAGATTCAGCGCGACATCATGGCGCTTCGGGCCGAGATGCCGCTCACCATCCGGAACTCCGTCGGGGGGGCGTACAGCTACGCCCGCTATTCGGATGAGAATCAGCGGCAGGCCTTCGAGTTATTTGGGTCGCACAAGTTCTCACTCTACCCCAGAATCTTCAAGGTGACCTATACGCTCAGTTATCAGGATTTTTCGCAAGCGACGATCTTCCCACCTGAAGAAAGCTCGATCGCCACCGTCCACCCCTACTTTGCCCCGTCCAACTTCTTCACCAACGCCGTCACGGTCGAATGGCGACATCATGTCCAGAAGGAGCTGTTCCTTGGCGCGAAGCAGTGTTACTATCAGCTCCAGTGGACGCCGGCGGTCGAGTCGATTGATGCCGTGTTTTCCAACACGGTGCGCGGGGATGTGCTGTGCGACCTGACCCACCGATTCACCCTCTCGGCGCAGGGCTTCATCACCCGATCGAGCACGTATGAAGCCGAACAAGCCAGTGTCCAGCTCCTCTATCGATTTTGACCGCCGCTGCACCCTACCTACAGCGCGAAACATCGCCGTGCTGCTCCTCGCCGCGGTCGTCGCCGCGCAAGGATGCGCCCCCCACCTGAAGCCGGACCCGCCACGTGACCCAGGCAGCATCGAGTTTATCCTCGCGTTAGCCTGGGATGGGTATCGCCAGCGGTTCATCCAGCCCGACGGTCGGGTGATCCGCCCCAAGGATGGATCTGATACGGTCTCGGAAGGGCAGGCCTACGCGCTGCTTCGAGCAGTCTGGATGAACGACCGCGAGACCTTTGACCGGGTCTACCGGTGGACAGAGGCACACCTCTCCCGTCAACGCGAGAAGGGCGACCACCTTCTGGCCTGGCACTGGGGCAGACAGGAAGGTGACGGGTGGGGCGTCCTGGACTGGACGGCAGCCTCCGACGCGGACGAAGACTACGCCCTCGCCCTTCTCTTCGCCGGCCGGCGTTGGAGGGACGCCAGCCCGGGCCTTCCACCGTATCACGAGCAGGCGGTAAAGGTGCTGGCGGATATCCTCGCGAAGGAGACCCGACGGGGATCGGACGGACGACTCTATCTCCTGCCCGGTGATTGGCAGGAACAGACACTCGTCGTGAACCCCTCCTATTTCGCGCCTGCCTGGTACCGAATCTTCAAGGATGCGACAAAGGATCACCGTTGGGACGAGCTGGTGGAATCGAGCTACCATGCCATCCACAGCATCTCCTTTCGCCTCGGCGCAAAAGCCGGCGTGGGGTTGATGCCTGATTGGGCGATGCTTGAGCCGGGCGGCAACTTCGCGCAAGCGACCGGCCTGAGCGACTCGCACCGCTGGGACGCGTTCCGCACTCCCTGGCGGGTCGGATTGGATTGGGTCTGGTTTAGAGAGCCGAGGGCGCATCGCTATCTGGCGGAGCGGCTCTTTCCATTTCTGAAGCGGGAATGGGAGCGAAACGGAGGGATACCCTACATCGAATACGCCTACGAGGGCACGCCGCTCGCGGCGTACGAAAGCTCGGCGGCTTATGCCGCGTACCTGCCGGCCTTCGAAGCAGCGGGATCGCCATTGGCCCACGATCTCCTGGAAAAGCTCCATCGCGCGGTTCGGGATGAGCCCGGAGGCGCCTTCCTGGACCTCAAGGACGACTACTACGTCAATAACTGGGCCTGGTTCGGCCTGGCCTTCGGCAAGGGGCGGGCAGTCAACCTGTGGCGAGATCAACCATGAACGTTGTGTCGGATAGATATTTCATGATGGCTCAATCATTAGGCGAGGGTGTGTTTCTAGGTCGAATGCTGGGACCTCCATTGCTTCTCGGCGAACGTCCTAGAGCTTGTGGCGATGATCCTGATCCCTACTTCATTCAGTCTTCTCCCAAGGC
>CAZMPH010000172.1:0-3197 GCA_964568195.1 uncultured Nitrospirales bacterium
CCGGATCCACGGACAGGCCGTAGTCGATGAAGTGGTGCTCGGTCAGCCAGATCTGATCGAAGCCCAGCTCCTCGGTCCATTCCATCTGCTCCAGTTCCCGGTGGACGACCTCCTCGTGGGTTAAACCTGGAGCCGCCTGGAAGAAGAAGAAGGTCCCGAAGCGCATGCCACGGGATCATACACCTTTCGCGGTGTAACCTGTCGTGGTCGGGTGACAACTACCCTGTGCCAGCCTGCTGGCCGGCGGATCCTCGAGCGAGACGGCTGTGGCTGAAGCCGAACGATGCGTAGACCGCGAGACCCAGCCCCATCCAAATCAGCAGTCGCGGCCAGATCGTCGGGAGGATCTGGGCGAGCAGCGCCAGGCAGACCAGCGAGCCGACCCACGGCGTCCATGCAGGTCCGGGAAAACGAAAAGGCCGGGGCAGATTGGGCTCGCGCTTTCGCAGCACCGCAACCGAGGCACATACTGCGGTGAATGCGGTCAGCGTGCCGACGCCGCAAAGACTGGCCAGCGCTTCGAGGGGCAACAGCGCAGCGGAGAGCGCCACGCCGAAGGCGACCGCCAGGGTCGTGGCGACAGGAGTCCCCGTGCGAGGATGGACGACCGCGGCCCACGCGGGCAGGAGCCCGTCTCGTCCCATCGCCAGCAGAATCCGCGGGAGCCCCACGAGAAGCGCCAGAAGCACGCTGGCCATGCCTATCAGGGCGCCGGCCGAGATGACCCCGCCGATGAACCCAAGGTGCGCAGCGTTGAAGGCGCTGGTGATCGGACTTCTGACGTCGATCGCCTTGTAGGGCACCATGCCGGTCAAGACTCCCGACATGAGGCTGTACAGGAGGGTGCATACGACGAGTGAGCCGATGATGGCCCGCGGCAGATCGCGGCCCGGCGCACGGACTTCCGCGGCTGTCGAAGAAACCACGTCGAAGCCGACGTACGCCAGAAACACGAGAGCGGCGGCCTTGAACACGCTGCCCCAGCCGCGGGGAGCAAACGGCGCCCAGTTGGCAGGGTCGACCTGCGTGGCGCCCACGATGATCACAGCCGCGACCGCGGTGAGCTTGAGCGCGACCATGTACCGCGTCAATCTGGCGCTCTCCCGCATCCCGAGGAGAACGATCGACGCCATGGCGAACACGATCAACATGGCCGGCAGATCGATGAGCCCTCCGGGCACCGTTGGGCCGTTCACAGACCACCTGGGCAGGCTCACGCCAATGTCGCGGAGTACGCCGACAAAATAGCCGGACCACCCGCTTGCCACCAGGCTGGCTCCCAGCGCGTATTCGAGAAGCAGGTTCCAGCCCACCATCCAGGCGATGACTTCCCCCAGCGAGGCATACACGTAGGCGTAGGCGCTGCCGGTTACCGGCAGGGCTGCGCCCATCTCGGCATAGGCGAACGCGGAGAATACGCAGGCCAAGGCCGCCAGGGCGAAGGACACCACCACGGCCGGTCCGGCCTCCTGGGCCGCCACGCCGGACAGGACGAAGATCCCGGCCCCAACAGTCGCCCCGATTCCGATGGCCATCAGGTCGGTGAAGCCAAGGGAGGGTTTGAGCCCCCCCGATCGGGACGCCGCCTCCTGCTGCACGGCCTGAAGAGACTTGACGGAAAAAGGAGAGCGGGCACTCACGTCGGCACGCTCAGTGGAACCCGCGCCCGTGGGTGGGGTAGCGCACCAGCCGATGGACGTCGCGCGTGTCGACGGCTTCCGCGGGGGCCTCGCGGTGCCGGTCCTGGCCCGGGAAGGCGCCCGGCCTGGACAGGTCCGTCATCAAGGCATCGATGAGGTCGCGCGTCGCGCTCTCCATCGCGAAGAGATGGTTGTAGGATCGCAGCTCGCCGTCGACGAACATGGTCTCGCCGCTGAGGGAGTACTTGTACACGATGTCGGGATTCGCCTTCTTGAAGCGGACTGCCAGCGCCAGCGGGCTGCGCTCGACCCACAGGTCCTCGCCCAGCTGCTGTTGCAGGTCGCGCAAACGCGTCACTGCGTACGCCGCCATCTCCTCGGTGAAGAGCGCCTTCCGCATCTGCTTCTCGTGCGAGGTGCGCGCGATGTGGCTCCACAGGATGGCGGCCGACAGGCCATTGCGCGAGCCCGCGAAGGTCGTGTCGGGCGACCCGATGTAGGCGGGGTCGTCCGGCGGTCGCATCTGGTACTTCGTCTTCGTCATGAAGATGCCGCAGGGCCACGGAGCGCCGATCCACTTGTGCCCGCTGGTTACCATGGAGCTCACGAACGGCAGGCGAAAGTCGAACGCCGGCCCGCGCTGCGCGATGAGCCCTCGCTTAAAGGCCATCTCGATGAACGGCATGTAGGACGCTCCCAGCGCGCCGTCGACGTGAATCCAGTAGCCCTGCCGCAGGTGGTGCTTCCTGGGATCTCTCGGATCCCAATGGATCGCGCGCTCATGCAGGCCGTATTTTTCGAAGATCGGCGTCAGTGCCCGGCCGGCCGTCTCGACGTCGTCGTATGCCCCTTTGAAGGTGGAACCAAAGTTGAAGCAACATATTGCGGGATGGCCCTTGGATGCGAAGAACTCGACCAGCGTGACCAGGGCGTCGATATCGATGGACCCGGGGCCGGCGCCGCCACCCTGCGACGGCACCTCGGTCGGCCACGGCTTGCCGGGAGCCAGCGGATTCTCGTCGGGATAGCGGGCGGTCCCCATCTCGTAAAAGGTACTGAGGCCGAGGACGATGCTGTCCTTGACGAAAGAGTAGTGCGTGTCCTCCGAGTAAAAGGCGACGGGAGTGAACGCGTTGGGGCTCTTCGAGGGAGCCCGTCCCTGCGCGTACAGCAGGCGGCGCGGCCGGAGTCCTCGCTGCGGTGACTGACCGGCCTCGGCGTCCTCAATGAGGAACTTGCCGGCCAGGTAATCGCGGGCGTTCCACAGGGCGTAGAGATTGCCCTCGGTCGATCCCATGCTGAGAACGTAGCCCCAGTACGACTCGCCGTCGCTGGGATCATGCGGCCACCTCGCGTTCCACAACGAGGCGTAGTAATCGAGCACAGGGCGTTCCAGGAACTTGGTGTTGACGGTCATGTTCCCGCTGCCGAAGGGGTCGCCGACGTTGTTGACGTGGATGTCGAGCAGTGCGGCGAGATCCCGCGCATATTCAAGGCGCTGGTTGACCTGGTAGCCGAGGAAGTTAAACCCCTGACCAAAGGTTGTCAGGTGGGTCT
>CAZMPH010000173.1:0-3189 GCA_964568195.1 uncultured Nitrospirales bacterium
TATACTTCGCAACCCATATGGGCGCCCGACGACAAGGACGGAACTTTGCTGCTCGAACCCGGGCAACACGGATACTCGGTCTTCGGACAAGCCTATGGGTCGCTCAAGCTGTGGGACCAGGTGTTCATCGGCTACCGGCAGAGCGTCGATCAACCTGAGGTCAATCCGCAGGATAACCGGATGACGCCGAATACTTTCGAGGGGTACACGCTGGCCGGCAAGGTGGTCGGCATCGATTACTATGGCGGATACCTCGACAAGATGAAACCGCGCAACGCCGACACCTTTCAAAATTTCGCAACGGTGGCCGGCGCTCCGCCCGGAGTCAAAGAGTCCATGTGGCTCGGTGGCTTGAGTTTCAGACCGCGTGATGACGTCACGCTGCATCTTTCCAACTATCACGTCCCGAATATTCTTACATCAACTTATTCTGACGCGTCGTGGCTCGCAACGCTCTCCGACGAATACAAGCTGCGACTGAGCGGGCAGTACATGTATCAATCCAGCGCGGGCGACGACCTGCTGACCGGGTCTTCATTCCATACATGGTCAGGTGGTGCAAAGACCGACCTGATCCGCGGACCAGCGACACTATCCTTTGCTTACACACAAACCGGGCGCGGCGCAGCGTACCAAGCGCCTTACGGATTCTGGGCGGGCTACACTTCCATGATCGTGGAGGACTTCGATCAGGCAGACGAGAGGGCATGGCTGATCGGAGGAACCTATGACTTCGTCAAACTGAAAGTGCCGGGGCTGTCCATCAACGTGGCCGCGGTCTTCGGGCGCGACTCGATCAATTCGGCAAGCGGAGCGGGTCTTTCAAACACTAATGAATACGACCTCACGCTCGATTACCGTTTCGCTTCCGGCAACTGGCCACAGTGGCTGAAATCATTGTGGATCCGGGGTCGAGCCACGCGCGTCGAGCAGAGGCTGAGCGGCAATACCGATGTCACGAAGGATTACAGAATCATTGTGAACTATGAGTGGAATTTCAAATGGACGAAGTATCCCTGGGAATAATGCTTGGAGCCAAGCCGCGTACAGCCCCGGCGACCGGAAGATCATGGCCTGCGCTCGTTCTTCTTGTGCTCATCGCGGCGTGCGGGGGACCGTCTAAGGCCCCGGAAGGCGCGCCGGCTGCGCCGGGCGAATGGAGAACCTTCGAAGGCGACTGGTCTGCTAGCGGCGAGCGGCATACTCTCCACTTGGGACCGGGCCACTGGGCTTCCGTATTCAACCTGACCGGATCGCTGCTGCTCAAGGGTGAGAAAGGAATGGGCGCGGGATTCCAGGGAAGGGTAATCGTATTGTCCGACAACGTGACTGGTGGTATTGGGCGGTGCGTCTGGACCGACGAACACGGTGACCAGGTCTTCAGCGAAATAAAAGGCGAATCTGTCGGACCCGGCAACCGCATCATGGGCACGATCATCGGCGGAACCGGCCGTTTTGCGGGGGTGACCGGAACGTACGAATTCAAGTGGCAGTATTTAATCGAAGCGGAGGAGGGCGTTATCCAGGGGCGCACTGTCGGCCTCAAGGGACGGGCTCGCATAGGCACACCGGCCACCGCGCCGGCCGCCGGAGGGCCCGGCTAATGAGCGCGCGCAGTTCCGAACTTATCATGCTGCTCAAGCGCGGTGCGACCATTGCATTGGCGCTCGGCATCTGGTTCGCTCCTGTTCCGGCGGGGCTCACTATCCAGGCCTGGCATCTTTTCGCTATCTTCGCAACAGCAATCTTTTCCGTCATCCTGGCGGCCTTACCGTTGCTGACAGCTTCGGTGCTGGCAGTGGCCGCCGCAGTGCTTACCGACACAATTGTGCCCGCCAAGGCCTTCGCGGGTTTCGCCAACGCAAGCGTGCTCCTTGTCGTGACTGCGTTCCTCGTCGCTCACGGCGTCGTGAAGTCGGGATTGGGGAAACGCATCAGTCTCCTGGTCGTGAGCGTATTCGGACGGTCCACTCTTGGGCTGGCGTACAGCATCTTTCTCACTGACGCCGTGATTGCGCCGGCGTTTCCGAGCAACACGGCGCGCGGCGGCGTGCTCTTCCCGGTCGTCCTTTCTCTTGCGCAAGGTGCCGGCTCGAAGCCCGAAGATCCGGTAGGGCGGCGTCTTGGCGGCTACCTCATGTTTTGCGGCATGGCGAGCCTCGCCGTTTCCTCCGCCCTCTGGTTTACGGCTACATCGGTCAATCCGATCGGGGTGAAGTTGGCCGAGCAATTCGGCTTGAAGATTGACTTCATCTCATGGTTCATTGCTGCGTCAGTTCCGTCGCTGGCGGCGATCCTGCTCCTTCCCCTCGTGTTATACAAATTGTATCCGCCGGGCGTAAGTGCGACGCCGGATGCGCCCGCGGCAGCACGTGAAACCCTGCGTTCCATGGGGCCCTTGACGCGCGACGAGAAAATCGTGGCGGCGGCCTTCACCTTCATGGTGGCAGGGTGGATCATGGCGGGAACGTTGAATCTTAACTCGACCGGCGTGGCCTTCGCCGGACTGGGCGTGCTCCTCGCGACCAGAGTCCTCACTCTCGACGACATTGCCCAGCAGGGAAACACGCTTGCCACGTTTCTCTGGCTCGCGATACTCTTTGCGTTGAGCAGCCAGTTGAATGAACTTGGCTTCATGGGCTACGTTGGTGAGCGGCTGGCTTCAGCGCTCGGGGGCGTCCCTTGGCCGGCCGCTTACGTCGCACTCCTTGTGCTCTATGTGCTGATTCATTACCTGTTCGTCAGTCAGACGTCACAGGTCTTGGCTCTCTTTAGCGTGTTTCTGGGCGTTGGCGTAAAGACGGGCGTGCCGGCGCCACTCATGGGGTTCGCGCTGCTCTTTGCGAGCAGCTACTTCTCGGCGATTACTCCACAGGGCGGGAGCCAGAACGTCATCTTCGTCGCGAGCGGATACCTGACTCAGGGCGAATTATACCGGCTGGGCGCAATTACTACGGTCCTGTGCCTTCTCGTGTTCATTGTGGTGGGCACGCCGTGGCTGCTCTTTGTGGTGCGGTGAGGGTCTTTGCGCTTTGCGTAATTGAGTTAAAATAATAAACATATGTCAGCTACTGTGCCGAAAGCGAAGTTAATTGCCTGTCACGAATGCGATCTGCTGCAGCGGGAAACACCGCTGCCGCTCGGTGGAGAAGTATGCTGTGTCCGCTGCGGGGGGGAACTCTATCGCAG
>CAZMPH010000174.1:0-3091 GCA_964568195.1 uncultured Nitrospirales bacterium
TTGCACATCTACTATTCGGCGATCGCCAAGCCCGATGCGTCCATGGTGCTGGCCATGCAAACAGCAGGGTGGCTCGCCGTCAGGTTTGTGCAAGGCGAAGGGAAGGGATTGCCCTGGGGGTCCGCGATCCTGGGTGGGCTTGGAGCGACGGTCAAGTATCCCGGCGGGGCTGCCTGGTTCGCGGCTCCTGTCGCGATGGCTCTGCGTCTCCACCAGGGCAGGCCGAACGTGTGGACGCTGCTGAAGAATAGCATGCTCCTGGCCGTGGCGGCAGTCCTTACATTTTTTGCCGGCACCCCGTTCGCGCTGGTCGAACCCGAAGCGGTCAAGCGCGATCTCGGCGGGATTTTTCAAACCGCGCAACAAGGATATCCCGGTATGGAAGGCATCACGACTTGGGGCCTGTATCTCGGCGATGCCCTGCCGCATGCCCTCTCTTTCGCCATCCTTGCGCTGGCGGTCCTCGGCCTGGTGGGATTGGTCGTGTCGGACTGGCGGAGCACGGTTGTCGCGGTAACCCCCGCCGCAGCATACGCGGTTCCGACATTTGCCGCGACATTAGCTCAATTCGGCTTTGTGCTGCCGCTGCTGCCGACTGTCTGCCTTTGTGCGGGCAAGGGTTTTGAAGTCATGCGGTCCTCGCTGCCGTGGTCGGCGGGGCAACGGCTTGCCGTCCCAGGCTTGTTGATACTGGCCTTTGTGAGCACTCCGCTCCTGACATCCCTTTGTGACCAGGTGCGAGCGCAACGCCCCACGACGCAGGACGTGACGGCGGAATGGATCCGTGAACACGTTCCGACCGGCGCGCGTATTTTGGGGACTGCCACCGGGATATCCCTGCCGCTCACGCCCGAGCGGCTCTCTGAGTTGTTGGCAGAAGCGATCAGGGAGCGACCGTCCGGCGGTGCCCGCATCCGCTTTCTTCAAAGGATGACGCCGTCTGGATCAGGCTATGACTTTTATGAGATGCAGGCATACGAGCCGATGTCACGAACCGGAGACCCGCGGCTCGTGGAATACGATCCGGAATGGATAACCGCGCATGGCTTTCAGTATGTTGTGGAGGGCGAATGGAGGATGAAACGGTTTTTCAGGGCGCCCGATCGGTATCCGCTGCCGTTTCGATTTCAGCGGTGGCTGGCGGACAACGGAGAACTGGTATTCACCACGCACCCCGGGTCGCGCGGGTGGGTGGACTGGCAGAACAACCCCATGCGCCTAAGGGAAATCGAGCCATGGTGTGGGGTGTCGGGGGGCGAGTTCAGGGTCTACCGGATTAAATAGGGAAATGGATCTTGTGGATACCCATGTTCGCCCCGCCTCACTTCCAGCCCAACTGGCGATCGTGATCCCGGCCTTGAACGAGAAGGAAAACCTCGATCTGTTGCTTCCGGCGCTCAAGGAGGTGGTCGCCGGGATGGGCGTCACGGCGGAAATCGTTGTGGTCGATGGTGGGTCTCGAGACGGAACTCGTGGAGCCGCCGAGAAGCGAGGGGCACGCGTGATCCTCCAAACAGAGCCGGGGTACGGCGGGGCGCTCCGGGCGGGTTTTGCTGCCACCGCTGCGCCGTACATCGTCACGATGGATGCCGACCTGTCTCACCGGCCGGTCTTCCTGGATGAATTCTGGCGACGGCGGGATGAGGCCGAGGTCTTGATCGCATCGCGTTATGTGGCCGGGGGGCGGGCAGACATGGGATGGTTCCGGAGGCTGCTGAGCCATGTTTTGAACCGGACCTACGGCCGGGTCCTGTCTCTGCCGTTCCGCGATATGTCCAGCGGGTTTCGCATGTACCGCCGTGAAGTGTTCGCGGGGCTGTCGCCGGCCGCACAGGACTTCGACATCTTGGAGGAGATACTGATTCGCGTGCATGCGGAGGGGTGGCGTATCCTTGAGGTGCCCTTCCAGTACATGGCTCGCGGATCGGGGCGTTCGCACGTGCGGCTCTTCAAGTTCGGCCTGGCGTTCTTGAAGACGCTGGTGCGGATGTGGAGGTTGCGGAACTCCGTGGAGTCAGCCGATTACGACTACCGCGCGTTCGACAGTCCGATCTGGCTCCAGCGGTACTGGCAACGGACGCGGCATCAGATCATCCTCGGCTATCTGGACGGCCAGAAGGATGTGCTGGACATTGGCTGCGGGTCCAGCCGGATAATCGTGGATTTGTGCGACGCGGTCGGACTGGACATCCTCCAGAACAAGTTGCGCTGGCTGAAACCGCGTCATCACCTGCTGGTTCGCGGGAGTTGCGACCGCCTTCCCTTCCACGATGCAGCCTTCTCCGCGATCATCAATTCGGAAGTGATCGAGCACGTGCCTGATTCGCCGGAGATCTGGACGGAGATGTGGCGCGTGCTCCGTCCGGGAGGCGTCCTGATCGTGGGAACGCCGGACTATGGGCGTTGGCTCTGGTGGGTATTGGAATGGATCTACGGCAAAGTGCTTCCCGGGGCATACGCCCACGAACACATCACCCATTGTACCCGCGGCGATCTGGCGCGACGGCTTCGCGCTGCAGGCTATGAGATTCTGGACTGCCGGTACGTGGGATTTTGCGAAATGATTTTCAAGGTCCGCAAACCACCGATTTCGGACCCGTCCCGCGCATGATGCGGATCGGCGTGGACGGCCGTGAACTGGCCGGCAGCGTGCGAAGCGGGATCGGCCGTTACCTGGTTGAGGTGTTGCGCGCGGCGGCGCATGATGGTCTCGAGTGCCTCGTCTACGGCGACGACAGGACGAGGCTCCCGGTCACGTTGCCGGGAGTGAGCCTTCACCGCCTGGACGCCGGCCTGACCCTATGGGTGGATCAGGTCGGCCTGCCGAGGCGCCTCGCGCGTGATCGGATCGCGGTCTTTCTTTCGCCCTACTACAAATGCCCGCTGTTTGCCCCATGTCCCACTGTCATCACGGTCCACGACCTGTTCTTTATCCGCTATCTTGGAGACAGACGCCCGATTTACGATGCTGTTATGACCCGCCTGGCGCGAATCTATGCGGCGCGGGCCGCCGCCGTCATTGCGGATTCGCAGTACTCGAAACGGTCCATCGTCGAAACGCTCGGTGTGAGCGAAGCCAAGGTGACCGTCA
>CAZMPH010000175.1:0-3079 GCA_964568195.1 uncultured Nitrospirales bacterium
GATCCTCGCCCAAGCGGGCCGGTTCGGCGGCTGGAGTCTCTATATAAAGGATGGCAAGCCGACATACACCTACAACTGGCTGGGGCTGAAGCGGTTCACCGTGGCCGCCACACAGGCGGTGCCTGCCGGAAAGGCGACCATCCGGTTTGAGTTTGCCTATGACGGCGGCGGCCTCGGCAAGGGCGGCATGGGCACGCTCCTCGTCAACGGCAAGAAGGTGGCCGAGGGTCGGATCGAACAGACCCAATGCTGTGCCTTCTCGGCGGACGAAGGCGCCGATGTCGGCTCGGATGAGGGGTCGTCGGTCACCGAGGCCTACAAGGTGCCGTTCAAGTTCACCGGCACGATCGCCAAGGTGACGATCGAGCAAAAGGAGATGAAGGCCGCTGACAAGCAGGAGGCGGAGAAATCTCACAGGGAAGCCGCTCTGAAGAAAGGGCTGTCCGACTAACGCGAAGAAGATGTAGCGAACGCACTACGCCGGCGGTGAAGCGGGCGGAGTGAGTATTGTAAACAACAAGGAGGTTCTTATGAAAAGCGCTTCAATGGCAACAATCGTCTCGTGTCTGTTCGCGATGGTCGTGGCTGCCGGGTGCGCCTCGACCAAGGTGAGTGACCGGCAGATACTTGTGACGGAAAAGATCCCTCGTCCCGGTCACATCTGGGTGTACGACTTTGCTGCCACGCCCGCCGAGGTTCCGGCCGACTCCGCACTGGCCGGTCAGCATGCCGAGCATGCCACGTCCCAAACCGCCGAGCAGATCGCGACGGGACGGAAGGTGGGCGCTGAAATTGCGGCGGAGCTGGTCGAGGAGATCCGCGGCATGGGAATGCCCGCCAAGCAGGCTTCGACGGAAACGAAACCGCAGATCAACGACCTTGTGATCCGGGGCTATCTCCTCTCGATCGACGAGGGCGACGCGACAAAACGCGTCGCAATCGGATTCGGCTCCGGGGCATCCAAGTTGACGACGATGGTCGAAGGCTTCCAGGTAACGGCTCAGGGACTGCGTAAACTCGGATCCGGCACTCTGGGCGCCGGCGGAGGTAAAACTCCGGGGGCCGCGTTGGGAGTTGTCGGCTTGATTGCCACGGCGAATCCGGCGGGACTCATCATCGGCACCGGGGCAAAAGCGTATGGGGAGTACAGCGGCAGCAGTAAGATTGAGGGCCGGGCCAAGGCGACTGCTAAGGAAATCGCGGACCAGATTAGGCCCCGATTCCAGCAACAGGGCTGGATCAATTGAATGGTGCACGGGTCGGCCAGCGAATTCACAGGCGGGACCGCCGGAAAGCAACCCCCTCGAACTCACCTCCCCCTATCCCGACCTCCCTCTTGCCCCCTCCTTACTAAGGAGGGGGGTTGGGGGCGGTGAGGGGGTAGGGGCGGTGGGACTAACGGCATAACCGAGAGGAGCAGACAGCCATGATGCGAACTGCACTGATAACCCTCGCGCTGGCCTGCGGGTTGGCACTCGCGCTGGCTGTCACCATGGCGCCCGGTGCCGCCTGGGCGCAGAAGGACGAGGCGGAGTTGGCGAAGGAGCTCCAGAACCCGGTCGCCAGCCTCATCAGTGTGCCGATGCAGAGCAACTGGGATTTCGGCATCGGCTCCACGAACGCGATGCGCTACCAGCTCAACGTCCAGCCCGTCATTCCGTTCTCGCTGAACCAGGAGTGGAACCTCATCACCCGCACGATCGTGCCGATCGTCCACGCGGAATCGCCCGTCGCGGGCGGCGGCACCAGGAGCGGGCTGGGCGACATCCTGCAGAGCTTCTTTTTCTCGCCGAGCAGGCCGATCAACGGCTGGATTGTGGGCGCGGGACCGGTGTTTCTCTATCCCAGCGCGACCGACAAGGCGCTCGGCGGCGAGAAGTGGGGCGGGGGGCCGACGGTCGTCTTGCTGAGGCAGGACAGCGGCTGGACCTACGGCCTGCTGGCCAATCATGTCGAGTCGTTCGCCGGCGCCGGCAGCCGCGCGGACGTCAGCGCCACATTCCTCCAGCCGTTCCTGTCCTACACCTTCAAAACGTACACGACGCTGGGATTGAACACGGAGTCCACGTATGATTGGGAAAACAAGCGATGGACGGTGCCGCTGAACGCAACGGTTGCCCAGTTGCTGAAGCTCGGCGGGCAACCGATTCAGTTCACCCTCGGCGGGCGCTCCTATGTGGACCGCCCGGCGGGTGGCCCCGATTGGGGGCTCCGCTTCGTCGTGACGCTCCTGTTTCCGAAATGAGCGGACCAATCCAATTGAATTAACCGAAAGGGGACAATCATGAAACGAAGCATTCTCATCCTTCTCGCGCTGGCTGCCTGTCTGGCCATCGCGTCGGTCGCGCAGGCGCAGCCGGTGGATGTTCCCCCCACGTGGGGCGGCGACCTCTCGTCCCGCCCCCGGCTCACCGGCAGCTGGGACGGACTCCGGGACAAGCTCGGCAAGAAAGGCGTCGTCCTCGACGTGGACGTGCTGGGGACCACGCAGGGCGTCACGAACGGAGGGAAGGACACCGGCTGGGACATCTGGGGCACGAGCGAGTACACGCTCAACGTGGATACGCAGAAGCTGGGCCTCTGGCCGGGCGGCTTCCTCAAGGTCTACGGCATGAGTAGCTTCGGGCACAGCGTGAACCAGAGGACCGGCGCCATCGTGCCGGTGAACACCGCCACGCTCCTGCCCAAGCCCTTCGACCCCACCTCCGCCCTCATGAACCTGTCGTTCATGCAGTTTCTCAGCCCAAAGTTCGGCCTCATCGCGGGCAAGCTCTATACGCTTGGCGGTGACGACAACGCCTTCGCTCACAACTTCCGGTCCGATTTCATGAACACCGCCCTGGATTTCAACACGGCCTTGGCCCTGTTTCCGTTCTCCGCGTTCGGCGGCGGCCTCGTCGTCCTGCCGTGGGACGGGGCGGTGCTCACGGCCAGCGTGATCGACCCGAGCGGCACGCCGAATGACAACGACATCAGCAAAGCGTTCAAGGACGGCGTGCTCGTCGGCTCAGAGGGCCGGGTGACCGTCAAGCCATTCGGCCTGGTCGGCCACCAGCTCCTAGGGTTCGGGTGGAGCAAC
>CAZMPH010000176.1:0-3011 GCA_964568195.1 uncultured Nitrospirales bacterium
TGAGCAGGTGAATCAGATCCCGCGTCAGCGGATCCGGCCGGTTCCAGGTCTGCATCGTTCGTCAGTCCTCGCGTTCCATCATGCTAGAGGCTTCTCACCGGCAACGCAATCCATTATGATACGTCCGACGCAGAAACAACAGAGGCCAGAGGGAGGATCATGCATGAAGGAGAATGTGGGTCCGCCGCTAAAGGGACTGCGCCATTTGGCGCTTCGGGTGCGGGACATCCGGAAGGCAAAGGACTTCTACCTTCGCCTCTTCGGAATGAAGGTGGTTTGGGAGCCGGACCCCCAGAACTGCTATCTGAGTTCCGGGACCGACAATCTGGCGCTGCACGAAGCGCCGGCCGCGCCTGCCGAAGGACAGGCATCAACTCTGGCCTCTCCGTTAGACCATTTCGGGTTTATTGCAAGCGACCCACACGTAGTGGACGCATGGGCGTTGTGGGCAGAACAGAACGGCGTGGCTATCGTGAAAGCGCCGCAACAGCACCGGGACGGCAGCTACTCCTGCTACCTCGCCGACCCGGACGGGAACACTATCCAGATCCTCTACGAACCGACGATCAGCAAGGCTCCATAAAACCCGATCAGGCTCTACGGGGCCTCACGATGCAGACTGCGGACTAGTCGCTAGGGCGGAAGAACGAGTCGTAGACGCCCCAGGCCAGAATGATCCCGATCAGCGCGTACCAGATGTAATAGATCGCTGCATATGGATCTTCCTTGGCCTCGGCCGCAGCAGGCTCATTGGCAAAGGCCACGGCGACGGTGCAGAGAAAAACCAGAACCGTTTGAAGAAAAGTCCACATCCCTTTCACGGCTGCTCCCTCCTTGATCAGGTAAGCCTCAGTTTTCCGAGTGGGACGGGATTATACAAAAACTTTACCCCTCAGACAAGCATGAAATAATTCAACCGGCCTCCACCCGGGGAGCCGGCCCGTGACAAGAGCCTAGGGACTGCCGGGCGCCTTCTGGTACCCGGCGGGCAGTTCGAAGAGGTCGGCCTTCTGCGGCGCAATTTTGACGTAGTTGTAGGTGCTCTCCCACTTCCCGTTACTGCCGGCGGTTTTCATGGGAAAATTGATGTCGGGAGCCACCCACTGATACACGATTTCTTTCTGGCCTTTGACATCCACGGTGACCTCGTATTTGTCGGTCTTGCGGCCGCCGACCTGTTCGGTCCCCACCCGTTTGCGCTGCACTTCCCCTTCGATCGTGGGCGCCACCCGGGGAATCTGATCGAAGCGCAACGGGATCTCGATATAGGTCTGGTTCGGCAACAACAGCCAGGTCACCACTTTGTCCAGCCGATGAATGGCGACTTTCGGGCCTTCCGGGCTCGCCATTTCGATGCGCCACCGATCGGCCTTGAAATAAATCTTTCCTGTCGTGGACTGCGCACCATTCCTGACCGTCTGCTCGGCCGAGAACTCCAGATTGGCGGCGGCGGCGCCGGCGGGAAAGATCGCGCAGGTGAGAACGACGGTTGCAATAACAGGTCTCATGTTTCCCTCTCTCATACCAACCGTCCGCCGACGATCCAGTGGCGATCGTCGGGAACGTCAATCAGCAGGCGGCTGAGGTTCATCTCCGTCAATTGGGCCGCTACCTCATCGTCCGTGAAGGCCGCCAGCAGGGAGTTGTAGAAGTCGCGGCGAAGGATCGCCGGCTCGCCGACCGCATACTTGTCCACGATGGCCTGCGCCGCCTCCGGCGAATCGGGACGCAAGAGGTCCATTACCAGCACCGCGGCTCCGGGTTTGGCCAATGTCCTGACCGCATACCAGAACTGCAACGCGTTGGGCGCATGGTGGAGGAGACTGTTGGAAATCACGGCGTCGGCCCGCTCCGCGAGCACCGTGTCCTGGAACCGCTCGCACCGCAACGTGACGCGCTCGGCCAGGCCGGCCGCACGGACCGCCTCCCTGCCGAGGGCGATCATGGGCGCCGATCCGTCCACGCCGGTGATTCGGCAGTCGGGCAGCGCGCGGGCGAGACGGAGGGGAATGTCGGCGGGTCCGCAGCCGAGGTCCAGCAGGTACCCGGACTTGATATCGGGGAAGCACTCCAGGAAGCGCTCGACGAAGCCCTGGTTCTCCTCTTCGAAGTCGGCCTTCGCGTAGGCCAGCGACTGCTCGGGATCGTCCATCAATTCGGGTTCAAGCGCGCGATCCATGCTCCGCCTCGACAACCACTGTCTCGCCGGGCCGCACCACGCCCTCGGCCAGCACCCGCGCATAGACGCGGCTCCAGCCGGGATGTTTCTTCTGGTTGATGCGGTTGAAGTTCCCGTCACTGAACCACTGTGCGTTGAACCGGCACGGATCGGTGTACTTCACGATTTCCAGGCGGACGGAATCGCCGATCCGCAGGCGGGCGCCCGGCAGGAGTTTGGGCCAGTCGAGTCCGGCGATCGTGAGGTTCTCGCCGCTCGAGCCTGGTTTGATCGAATGGCCCTCGGCCTGCAATGCTTCGATCACTTCCAGGGAAAACAGGCAGATGGCCCGATCTACGCCACCGTGGGCCTCAAGGTTGCGCTGGCGGTCCCCCGCCACACCATTCACAGTGATGCGCGCCTCCGACACAGGCAGCTTGGGCACGCCACCGTCCGAGACACTGATCTGACGGAGATACGGTCGCGCAATAGCCATTTTAGGGGACGCATTGTAGCAGAATCTGATCAACGGTCCGGATTTCTTGGGACATCAAAAGAAAAGCCGGTGCATTTATGATCTCCGTCTTGAAGCGGCATTGCCTTTTGCGCAATAGAATAGTTAGCATGCCCTCTCAGGATAATCGGCATGACGCCTGCCCTAGACGCGAAGGAGGGTATCACATGAAGATCCGAACCGTCGCGAGAGTAGTCTTGTGTGCTGCGCTGGTGACCGGATGCGTCACCACAGAAACTCACAAGAAGTCGCTGGCTGAGCTTGAGGAGGCGCGCAAGGGCGCGGCTCAGACCGCGGCGGAGTTCGAAAGTTTTAAGACGCAGGCGACCGCCGAGGCAG
>CAZMPH010000177.1:0-250 GCA_964568195.1 uncultured Nitrospirales bacterium
CGTCGGTGATCTGGAACGCGAGGCCGATGTCCTCCGCATAGGCGGTCAGGCGATCCAATTGTTCAGAGGTGGCGCCTCCGGCGATGCCGCCGATGCGGACGGACGCGCGGATGAGCTTACCGGTCTTCCAGCGATGCACGCTCTCCAGTGTGGCCAGGTCGATGTCCTTGCCTTCGGCCTCGATGTCGGCGACTTGGCCGCCCACCATGCCCACGTTGCCGGAGCCGGCGGCGAGTTCCTGGATCACGTT
>CAZMPH010000177.1:260-2272 GCA_964568195.1 uncultured Nitrospirales bacterium
ATCGTCAACAGGGCGTCACCGGCCAGGATGGCCATGGCCTCGCCGAAGACCTTGTGGTTCGTGAGCTTGCCACGCCGGTAGTCGTCGTTGTCCATGGCGGGGAGGTCGTCATGGATCAGCGAATAGGTATGGATCAATTCCAAAGATGAGGCGAGGGGCAGGATGAAGGGCGAGGACCCGCCGACAGCCTCGTAGGCCGCGATGGCCAGGATCGGGCGCACGCGCTTCCCTCCGGCGAACAGGCTGTAGCGCATGGCTTTGTGAAGATTCGCCGGCGGGACGCTCTCGGGGGGAATGACTGCTTCGAGAAAGCGGTCCACGTCCTGCCGTTTTTGCTCGAGATATAACTTTATTTCCATGTGTGAGTGCAGGTTAGCAAAGCACCCAAAGAGTGTCAACGCGAGACGAAGGATGGTTGCGCGAACGGTCCGGCTTGTCTATACTGTGCGCGCTATGGGATGGCGCTGCATCGAACAGGGCATCGAGACCCAGACCTTGGCGATCCAGCCGGCCACCTGCCCGGTCTGCCGGAAGGGCCTCTACCGGAACGTCACCTTCCTGACGGGCGGATGGGCCCGGTGCTCCCAGTGCAACGAGGTCGTCCACTACGCCTGCCTCAGCGGCGGGAAGTTCCTGAAGGATCGGCCCCGGTTCTGCGTGGACTGCAAGGCCGGCCGCGTGCGTCCCGCCCAGACAATGCCGATCCCGCCCCCCAAGCCGAAAGAAGAGGTGGCAACGCCTCCTGCAAATCCCACTGCATGAGCGAGCCGATTACGGCTGAAGGATCGCCGGGCGCGCGATGGTGGAATGGCGCGTTTCTTGTCCTTGTGGTGCCGATCGTCAACGCGATCGGCGGGTTCTTCACTCTGGATTTTCTCCTGAGCGGCCAGTACACCTGGGGAAGGACTCTCCGGACTTTCGTCCTCTCTCTGAGCCTCCTCGTGCTGGCGTACGAGTTCGTGTATCGGGACCTGCAGGCGCGCCATCCTGAGTGGCCGGGGCGGCGCCTGCTGAACCGCGTGCTGGGCTATTCGGTGATCCCGTTCTTCGGAGGGATGGCGCTGCTCCTGCTGCTTCTGGCGGTTACGCGCTTATCGAAGGGATAAGGGAATTACTTCGCGGCGTATTTGGACGTGTGCTGAAACACGCACTTCGGGCAGAGATAGTGCAGAAATTTTCCGTCGGCTACCAGCCTCTTGGTCATCGGGACCTTGCACCAGGTGCAGACCCGGTCGGGCGTGTCACAGGTTGAGCAGACGGGTGTGATGGTCCCCTCCCTGGTCACCGGAACAGTCGGCTGTCCGCACTTGGGACAGGCTGAATTCTCATTCACGCCTGTCTTTTCGCACAGCCGAAAGAGGCTTGTCAAATGAGCCCCAAGACAGTCCGTGAATTCTTCGAGGCACTTCCGTCCCGCTTCCGTCCCGGCGCGGCGGAAGGCGTGAGCGCCGTGTATCAGTTCGATCTGTCCGGGGACGAAGGCGGGCAGTACCAGCTCCACGTCGCCGATCGGTCCTGCCGGGTCTGCGACGGCGTCCATCCTTCACCGAACGTCACGCTGTCGATGGCGGGGGAGGATTGCATCGCGATTCTAGAGGGGAAACTGAGCGGCATGTCGGCGTTGCTCAGCGGGCGCTTGAAGATCGACGGCGATACGGGACTCGCAATGCGGCTGGCGGCCTTCTTTCCGGACCTGCGCCCGAAATAGATACTTACTTCTTCAGGTCCGCCCAGGCCTGCTGGTAGTCCTCGAAGGTGTCCACCTCCATCCATCCCTTGTAGATCGTGAGGCAAGAGACTTCGTGCCCGCGCGCGACCAGTTCCTGGAGCATGTCGGTCAGCGACGCCTTCTGGAGCGAGGGTGCTTCGTGGAAGGGGGTGGCGGGCATCGAGGAGACGGCGTGATAGGCGGACTTCAGCAGATCGGTCCCCCGTTCGGAAAACATGGCCAGGCCGATGAATTCGCCGTGCGCCCGTTCCGGCAATACTATCTCGGCGACCCCAAGGCGGTA
>CAZMPH010000177.1:2282-2959 GCA_964568195.1 uncultured Nitrospirales bacterium
GTGCGCCCGTTCCGGGTCCAGATGCTGGCCGATCTTGACCAGCCGGCTGGGGCCGTCCGGGGGCACGAACCGGTAGCCCGCCGCCGGCGGCACATCCATCAAGACGAGATCGGGTTTGACGTGCGGGCGCGGCAGCGTGCGCTGGTCCACCCAGGCCTGATCCACCACGATCGTGATGTCGGCTGGGCTCTTGAGGAGCTTCAGCAGAATGCCGGTCTCGAAGATGATGTCGGAATACAAGAGGAGGCAGCGGCCCGTCAGTTCGGGCTCGGCACAAAAGATGGAGGTGAGTTCCCCGGTCTCTTCGTACCGGTCGTTATCGTAATAGCGCAGGTTGGGGAGCGCGATCTTGTCTTTCTGGTACCCGCGAATGACGGCGATGTTCTTGATGTTGACGTCGTTGAGGGCCGCCACCTGGCGCTCCAGGATCGTTTTCCCTTTGATGTCCAGCAGGCATTTGGGCTTGTCCTGAGTGAGCGGCAAGAGCTGCTTTTCGAATCCGGCAGCCGGGATGATGGCCGTGATCTTCTCGGTACCCGCCGGGAGGAACCTGCGCTCGTCTTCCTCCATCTGGGTCACGCCGACCAGATCGTAGACCTCCTGGAGCGCGACCATCCGGTCCGAGACGGCCTCGGCCCGGCTCTCTTTCTTCAGGACATCCAGGGTGTCACGCATGG
>CAZMPH010000178.1:0-2936 GCA_964568195.1 uncultured Nitrospirales bacterium
TACCTATGCGATCGGGATCGTGGCCAAGACCCTCTGGGGCGTCCCGGTCTGAAACCAACAGGGGGACCACATAGCGCTGCAGGGACGTGGTACAATGTCTCAATGGGATGGCGAAGCTTAACGAGGAGGACTCTCGATGACGCCCGATGAGCAAATTGCGAAGATGACGAAAGCGATCAATCAAGCAATCAAGGTCCTGGGGGACCCGTTTGGATCGACGCCGGGCGACGCCACACGGTCCATTCAAGCGCTGAAGGAGTCACTCCTCAAAGACGTCCAGCCGCCGGCCGCGCCGAAAATCCCGCTTCCCGCGTCCGAGCCTGCTGTTGCTTAGAACCCTACGGGAGGTTTTTGCGTTGCTCAAGCTCCGTGGCTAGGGTGCGTTGGAGTTTCGCGATGGCGGCCGCCTTACCCTGCTCCATCTTGTGCCTCGACGACTCGCCGACCTTCTGTATAGACAACCGGCCGACACGCTGACGATAGGCGTACAGCGCATGGAGGATGCGGCAAATGGTTGCCTCGTCCTCTCTCGATAACGCGGCGACCTTCTCCACCTGGGCACGAACAGCCGGAATCAACTGCGTGGTTTCCCCCCCGGTCAGCGTGGCCTCGTAGGTATTCAGCTGCGCCTCTTTCTCCTTTGCGTCCATGTCGAGCAACGGCTGTAGTGCGGCAAGATACGTGAACACATCGACGCCGACCTCGGCCGCTTCATGGCTTATGTCCAGGTCAGGCGGCCACAGCCCCCACGGCCTGCCGAGCATGTAGATCCGTTTGATTTCCTCGGAATCCAGCTTCGCCTGTTGAGCCAGAAACCGGAAGAAACCGGGCGCAGTCAGCAACTCGCTCAATTCAGTCTCGTCCATGGCAGGCCCTTCAGCACCCTTCTGCTGGAATGATCTTTGGAGTCGTCTCCATGTAGAGGCGAATCAGGTGATGCTTGGCGTCACGCAACGTCTTGAAGTTCGTCTCCGCCCTTGTGGCCAGGTCGATCAGGACCCACCCCTTGCGCTTCTGATAGTGTCCTCCGCCATAGACCGGATTAATATAGACCGGATTAATGCAGAAGCATTTGGCGAAAGTCACGAAGCCAGGAGAGTTCACAGCCGATTGGGAAGGTTCTTGAGCCATCAGATGATCTCAACGATTTGCCAGGCGCCTGGACGCACCGGCTTTCGCCGGCACGGCGCCATTGCGAAGACGGGCCCGGTTCCGCTTTGGTTCCTGGGGATGTTTCCGATTGGCTGCGATGACGGAATCAATGACCTCACCGCACAGCAGGCATTTCCATCCGGATAAAGATCCGCCGCTTGTGACGCCTGCCGCTTCCTCCAACCTGGTGAGCACCATCAAGCCATGGCACCGTAAGCAGCTCATCTGTGGACCTCCCTGGGCTCGACACAGTCAAAAGTGTCAGCGCACCATGAGACTCTGGCGTAGGAGCGGCGGAGACTGGGGAATCGAACGCGTTAGGAGAGATCAGGAAACGCGAAGGACAGGATAGTCAACTGGCTCAAACGTCATGGGTTACTATACGCGGGAAGCGGCGCCTGGTCAAGCTGACTTGCAGCTTCCCTATCGATTTCTTGAGCCATTTGGTCTATCCTACCAGTGCGTTAGATACAAATTTTACTTATTATTGCGACCGGAAATCTATGCCGAATTGCCCGCAATGCGGAATGTGGCTGGTGAAAGAAGCGCCCCGCCGCGGGCCGCTTGAGCATCTTCTGCGTTTCCTGGCCATCGGCCCGCTGCGCTGCCAGCTCTGCACTCACCGGTTTCTGGCCGTCCTCTGGCGGGGCAACCACAAGCCCGGACGGGAATACGAGCGGATTCCAGTGCACTACCAGGTGTATTTCCGCCTGACCTTTGCAAAAGATGACGCCCGGCCGATTCAAGGGACTATCACTGCCCTTTCGATCAGGGGCTGTACGATCGACACCAGAGTCCCGGTTCCAAGAGGGGACTGCCTGCGCCTGCAGTTTCAGGTGACGGACCAGGAGCCGCCGATCCAGATCGATGGGGCAAGGGTGCGCACGGTGAACGAGACGAAAATAGGCGTAGTGTTCTCCAACATCAGGCCGGAGGAGGAAGGCCGTTTACGCCGGCACATGATGTTCCTGCTGCAGAACCGCCGGCCGTGACCCCTACACAGTGCAGCGGGGGCTGAGGGCCTCCAGGACGGTCTTGCCGATCTCGGCGGGGTTGTGCACCACACGGACGCCGGCGGCTTCCAAGACGGCCATTTTCTCCGCCGCCGTGCCCTTCCCGCCCGTGATGATCGCGCCGGCGTGACCCATGCGGCGTCCCGGCGGGGCCGTGATGCCCGCGATGAAGCCGATCACCGGCTTGCGGATGTTCTGCTTGATGAAGGCCGCGGCCCGGTCCTCGGCGTCGCCGCCGATCTCCCCGATCATCACCACTGCTTCAGTCTCCGGGTCCTTCTCGAACAGCGCCAGCAGGTCGATGTAGCCGGTCCCGATGATCGGGTCGCCGCCGATCCCGATGCAGGTCGTTTCGCCAAGGCCGAGTGTCGTGAGTTGGTTGACTGCTTCGTATGTGAGCGTGCCACTACGAGAGATGACCCCTACCCGGCCCTTCTTATGGATGAAGCCCGGCATGATGCCGATCTTGCACTCGTCCGCCGTGATGATCCCCGGACAGTTCGGCCCGATCAGCCGGACGTCCCGCCCACGCAGGGCCCGTTTCACCTTTACCATGTCGTTGACCGGAATGCCCTCGGTGATGCAAATGACCAGCCGGATGCCGGCGTCGGCGGCCTCGAGGATCGCGTCGGCGGCGAACGGCGGCGGCACGAAGATCAGCGAGGTGTCGCACTGGGTCTTCTTCACCGCGTCACGGACTGTGTTGAAGACCGGGATGCCCTCGACCTCCTGGCCAGCCTTGCCCGGCGTCACGCCGGCGACGACCTGCGT
>CAZMPH010000179.1:0-2906 GCA_964568195.1 uncultured Nitrospirales bacterium
TCCATTTCGCTGAGCACCTGGGCCTTGTTGCCGTCCGGCTTGATCAGCTCGAAGACGGTCCGTTTCTCCTGCGCGGTGTTCAAGTGATGCAGGACCTTGGCGACGTCGGCCGGATGCATCTTGGAGACCATGCGATCGAGATTGCCGATGGCGCCGCGGCGCAGCAGGCGGCCCACGGAGTCCAGAATCACGTCGAACCGGCTCGCGGTCCTCGTGGTCCCGGTCCCTTTGTCAGGCCTGTCGCTCTTGGCGTCGATCCGATCCATCAATACCCCAGCTCCACGAGCATGCGCGCGTCCTGCCGCCAGGCCTCCTTCACCTTCACCCAGAGCTCCAGGAAGACCTTCATGTCGAAAAGATTTTCCATGTCGATGCGGGCATACGTCCCGACATCCTTGAGAATTTGACCATGCTTGCCGATCACGATGGCCTTCTGGGAGTCCTTCTCCACATAGATGGTCGCGCTGATCCGGGCCAGCCGTCCCTCTTCCTTGAACGAGTCGATACCGACCGCCACCGCGAACGGCAGCTCGTCGCGCGTCTTTTGCAGCAACTTCTCCCGGATGATCTCCGCCGCGAGCACGCGCATCGGCTGATCCGTCACCACGTCTTCCGAAAAGTAGGACGGCCCTTCCGGCATGCGGGCCAGAGCCAGGTCCAGCAGACAGTCCACGCCGTCGCCGGTCTTCGCCGAGATGGGCACGATCTCGGCGAACTCGTGCATCCCCTGGTATTCTTCGAGCAGCGGCAAGAGGCGCAGCTTCTTCACCAGGTCCACCTTGTTGACGACGAGGAACACCGGCACGTCACGCTCCTTGAGCCGCTCGAGCACGAACCGATCCCCGGGGCCCGGCGGCTCCCGGGCCTCAACCATGAAGAAGGCCAGGTCCACTTCATCAAGCACGTGTAAAGCCACCTCGACCATGCGCTTGTTGAGTTCGAACTTGGGCTTGTGAATGCCGGGCGTGTCGAGGAACACCATCTGGGCGCCGGCCAGATGCTTGACGCCGAGGATCCGGGTCCGGGTCGTCTGCGGCTTGTCCGAGATGATGGCGACTTTCTCGCCGAGGATGCGGTTCAGGAGCGTCGATTTCCCCACGTTCGGCCGGCCCACCAGCGCGACGAAACCGGAGCGGTAAGGCGCGGCCACGTTCACGGCCTCGCCGCCTTGTTAGGCGCGATCAGGAAAACCGTTTCGCCTTCCTTCACCAGCCCGAGCCTGTTACGGGCCAGGCCTTCCAGCGTGTCCGGATCGTGCTTGACCGCCTCGATGTTCTTTTTCAAGCGGACATTCTCTTCCTCGATCGCCTTGATCTCCTCGGCGATCTGCCCCTGAGTCCGCTTCATGTTGAGGTACTTCATGACTCCCATGGTGTCGAAGAAGAACTCATAGGTGACATAGCTCATCAGGAGAAGACCGCCGATCGCGTAGAACGCCCGGCGCCGCTTCTGCCTGACCTGGAGGGTCGTCCGCCGCTGATTCGGTCTCGTCCTCATCCGCCCGCCTTCCGTGCGACCACTGCGCGCCCCGCGTACCGCGCGGCCGTTCCCAGTTCCTCTTCGATCCGCAGCAGCCGGTTGTACTTGGCCGTCCGGTCGGTCCGCGACAGCGAGCCCGTCTTGATCTGGCCGGCGCTCAGGCCCACGGCGAGGTCCGCGATCGTGACGTCCTCGGTCTCCCCCGACCGGTGCGACACGACGGCCGTGTAGCCCGCGCGCTTCGCCATCTCGATCGTCTCCAGGGTCTCGGTGGGCGTCGCGATCTGGATCAGCAAGATGAGGATCGAGTTGCCAAGCCCTTCCGCGATGCCCTTGGCAAAGATCTCCGGGTTGGTCACAAAGATGTCGTCTCCCACAAGCTGCACCCGGTCGCCCAACCGTTCCGTCAGCATCTTCCAGCCCTTCCAGTCCTGCTCGCCCAGCCCGTCCTCGATCGACAGGATCGGGTACCGGCGGATGAGGTTCTCGTAGTATTTTATCATGTCCTCGCTGGAACGTTGCGCCTGTGCCTCGCCTTTCATCACGTACCGCCCGTTCTCGTAAAATTCGCTGGCCGCGGCATCCAGCGCCAGGGCCAGGTCCCGGCCGGGCTTGTAGCCCGCCATCTCGATGGCCTCCACGATGAGCGCCAGGGCCTCTTCGTTCGAGCCCAGGTTCGGCGCAAAGCCCCCTTCGTCTCCCACGGCGGTATTGAGGCTCTTCTTTTTCAGCAGGGCCTTGAGGGTGTGGAAGACCTCGGCGGCCATCCGCAAGGCCTCCGCGAACGTCGGCGCGCCGGCCGGCACGATCATGAACTCCTGGAGGTCCAGGTTGTTGTCCGCGTGCGCCCCGCCGTTGATCACGTTCATCTGGGGAACGGGCAGTTCGTGCGCGTTCGCCCCGCCCAGGTAGCGATAGAGCGGCAGTTTGGCCTCATCAGCCGCAGCCTTGGCGACGGCCAGCGATACCCCCAGGATGGCGTTCGCCCCCAGCTTGCCTTTGTTGGGCGTGCCGTCGAGCGCGATCATCGCCCGGTCGACGGCGACCTGATCCGCCGCATCCTTTCCCAACAGCGCGGGCGCCAAGATTTTGTGTACGTTGGCGACGGCCTTGCGGACGCCTTTGCCGAGATAGCGCTTCCTGTCGCCGTCGCGCAGCTCGAGGGCCTCGCGCGTGCCGGTGGAGGCACCGGACGGCACCGCCGCGCGCCCGCGCGCCCCGGACTCCAGCGCGACGTCCACCTCGACCGTCGGGTTCCCCCGCGAGTCCAGAATCTCCCGCGCCCTGATCTCCGCAATCCCGCTCATGGCTCAGCCCTCAGATGCAATGCGGGTGGCGCCGAGTGGGACCCGGGCGGAGCGGAATGGCCTACAGCCGAGTCTGCGGGGCTACGACGGCGTTCCGACCCGTTGCAATCGAGCGGGTGA
>CAZMPH010000180.1:0-357 GCA_964568195.1 uncultured Nitrospirales bacterium
TAGAGGTCGGTGAAGGCCGTGAGCAGGAAGAGGAAGCCGATGGCCTGCAGGTCGAGGCTCCCTCGCGAGGGGAGCGGCAGCACAGGGAAGAGCGAGCCGGGGCTTGCCGACGAATAGGCGTCATGGACTTGCCGTCCCCACCAGAAGACGGCGGCGACCGGGACGAGGCCGTACAGGAGGAACGGTGTGAAGGGACCGTCGAACGCATAGCCGAAGTACCAGGCCGCCCCCACCATGAGGCCCAGCGCCGGCACTTCAGCGGCTTTGGCGTAGTGGCGCTTGAGCAGGTTCCGTTTATGATGATTTGTCTGATTACTTGTCCAGAATCATTCACTTCATAAGTGACTGTAAAAAAGG
>CAZMPH010000180.1:367-2901 GCA_964568195.1 uncultured Nitrospirales bacterium
GGCTTTGGCGTAGTGGCGCTTGAGCAGCTGGCCCGCCCCCGGGAGGAACGCAGACAGGAGCGCGGCTGTTCGGAAAGGGGAGTGCGAGAACTCTTTATCCCCCGAGGGTGTCGAGGGCCTCTTTGAGACTCTTATGGACGCAGGTGAAGATCGGCGTGTCGCGCAGGGTGTACCGGCTCCCTTCGGTTTCGCGCAGGGCCATCACGAGATCGAGGAAGTCTTCCGGCTTGTCGCTCTCGAACGCGACCACCCATTCCTGGTCGTCCAGGCCGAAGGAGTATGTCGTGTTGAGTTTGACGGAGGGGAACTTGTGGCCCACTTCGATGTGCTCATCCATCATCCCCTGCCGTGCGGCCTTCGTCAGCAGGAACCACCCGCGCGTCTTCAGGAAGGGATAGACGAAGATGTACTTGCTCTTGCCGGGCACGATCGTCAGACGCTTGCTCTCCTGGTTCTCGTGGGTATGGTGGTCCACGTAGATCGAGCGCTTCGTCATCGAGAGATAGGAATAGGGCGTCGACAGGTACTTGCCCAGTCCGCTGGCGAGCATCTTGGCGCTCATCTCCTGGAACAATTCCAGTTCGTACGAGATCCGCCAGAGCATGAGGTCGCAGTCTCCGCGAATGCCGACCGTCGAATAGGGGATGACCATGACCTTGCCGGCATAATCCTCGACGGCCCGGATGAATTCCTGCTTGCCCTGGGTCCGCTCGGATTCCGGCAGGCGGCGCCACGCGGGGTCGACCTTATAGAATAGGAAGTTGACGTATTGCCGTTTTGGTGCTGGGGTTTGCGGTTCCGGACCGGCCATGAGCAGTGCCTCCCTGCGGACGTTCGACGCGTTTCCCCGTTGTTCCAAGGGCCCGACGGGGGATTTACTTGTAGCATCGGCCGCGGAGTTTTGTCAATTCAGCGGGAGGGGTTGCGGCCAACCGATTTTTTTGTCGGGCCGGCCGGCCGGCGGTGTATACTAAGCTTCCAATCGTGGGAAGCCTTCCCGAGAGTTTCGTTGAGATCGACGGCGTCCTGGTGGATCGCCGGATCTTCACCACTCCCTTCATCTGCGACGTGGTGCTCCAGAACTGCGGCTCGGCCTGCTGTCACCGCGGTTGCGTGGTGACCACTGGCGACGTCGAGCGCCTCACCCCCCACATGGCCGGCATTGTGCAATACCTGCCCGAGGCCAAGCGCGAGTTCCTCCGACGGGAGGGCGGGAATTTCGTCGGGAATCCCGACCGTCAGGACACCGATATGTGGCCGCAGGAAACCATGGCGATGATCCGGTTCTTCAAGTCGCCGGACGACATGCGCTGCACCTGGGTCCTGGACGACGGCTGTGTCTTCCTGTATCCCTCCACCGAGCGGGCGCCGGGGAACGGCCATGCCGTCCCCGTCCAGCACTGTGCCGTGCATTCCTACGCGCTGGAGCAGGGGATGGACTGGAAGGCCTTCAAGCAGACGGACTGCGTGCAGTATCCCCTCTGCGTCTATCAACAGGACGGTCGGACGGTGCTGGCTCTGCAGGAAGAGCCGGGCCGGGCCGCCGTGCCCTGCCTCAACAACCCCATCGGGCCGCTCATGTACCGCAGCCTGGCCGGGACCATCATCTATCTCCTGGGCGAACGCTTCAACGAAAAGGTCCAGGCCTACGGGTGTGCGCACTTCCCGGAGACGGGATAAGGCTGGTTTCACGCCGTGCGTGCCGAAATCATCGCCATCGGATCGGAGTTGTTGCTGGGGGGCGTGGCCGACACCAATTCGCTCTTCCTCGCCGAGGAGTTGCTGAAGATCGGCATCGAAGTCCGATTTAAGACCGTCGTCGGCGACGATCCCAAGGACATTGAAGAAGCGCTCCTGCATGCCTTGGGGCGAGCGGAGGTCGTGCTTACCACGGGAGGCCTGGGGCCCACCGAAGATGATCTGACCAGGAAGGTCGTCGCGCGCGTTACCGGCCGGCGGCTGTCGCTCCACGATGGGACCCTGCGCGCCATCACCCAGCGCCTGGCGGCCCGGCAGCGCCGAATGACGCCCGAGCAGTCCTCGCAGGCCTTGATTCCTTCGCGCGCGCAGGTCATCCCGAACCCGGTCGGCACCGCGCCGGGGTTTTTCCTCCACTATAAGGACGATCGCCACAAGGAGGAGTGCGCATTGATGTGCCTGCCCGGTCCTTCGATGGAGATGCAGCACATTTTTTCCGAAGGCGGCGCTCCGTTACTGGAAGCGTTCGCGGGGAAGGCGGCGAAGGGGACGCTCATCCGCCGCCGGCTCCGGACGTTCGGCCTGATCGAGTCGGAGCTCAACGCGCGCTTGAAGGACCTGTACCGGGCCGAACGCCATGCCGTCCTCGGCCTGCAAGCGGGAGTCTACGGGGTGGACATCTCGATCACGGTGCAGGGCCGGCATCCCGAGTCGGCCGAAACGGTGGCGAAGCGGCTGGAGCGCCTGGTGCGGGATCGCGTCGGCGAGTATCTGTATGCGGCCGGCGGCCAGACCATGGAAGGCGTGGTCGCCCTGAAGCTGAAGGCGAAGGGCCT
>CAZMPH010000181.1:0-2900 GCA_964568195.1 uncultured Nitrospirales bacterium
GCCGGCGATCTTGAAAGCCATCTCGTTGGAGTCCACTTCGTGATAGGACCCGTCAACGAGGTGCACTTCCACATCCAGCAGGGGGAATCCGGCTAGGGGCCCCATGGCCATTCCTTCTTCCACGCCTTTTTTGATCGGGGTAATGTATTCCTTCGGAATGGCGCCGCCTCGAATATCGTTCTCGAAGACCAGTCCTGTTCCCGGCTCGCCCGGCTTGACGGTCATCTCGGCGTGCCCGTATTGCCCGCGGCCGCCGGACTGCTTGATGTGCTTGCCCACCCCTTCCGCCTCGGCGGTAATGGCTTCCCGATAGGAGACCTCCGGCGCGCCGGTATTGGCTTCCACCTTGAATTCCCGCTTCATGCGGTCGACGAGGATTTCGAGATGCAACTCTCCCATCCCGGAAATGACGATCTCTCCGGTCTCCTCGTCCGATTTGACCTTGAACGTCGGGTCTTCCATGGACAGCCGGTTCAAGGCGTAGCCCATCTTCTCCTGGTCCGCCTTGGTCTTGGGCTCGATCGCCATCGAGATGACGGGCTCGGGGAACTTCATCATCTCGAGTTTGACCGGCTTCTTTTCCTCGCAGAGGGTGTCGCCGGTGGTGGCCAGCTTCATCCCCACGACGGCGGCGATCTCGCCGGCGTAGATGGCATCGATCTCTTCACGCTTGTCGGCGTGCATTTTGACAAGCCGGCTGGCGCGTTCGGACTTGTCCTTGTTCGCGTTGTAGAGATTCATGCCCTGCGTCATCACGCCCGAATAGACCCGGACGAACGTCAACTGGCCGATGTGCGGATCGTTCAGCATCTTGAAGGCGATCGCGCAGAGCGGCTCGCTATCGGAGGCCTTGCATTCGATCCGGGTCTCGCCGTCCAGGCTGTAACCTAGCAACGGAGGGATATCCAGCGGCGACGGCAGGTAGTCCACCACCGCGTCCAGGAGGTGCTGCACACCCTTGTTCTTGAACGCCGACCCGGTCAGGACCGGATTGATTTTGATCGCAATGGTCCCGATCCGAATGCAGTGCCGGATCTCATCTTCAGTCAGTTCCTTGCCGTTCAGGTACTTGTCCATGACCGTATCGTCGAACTCGGCGACCGACTCGATCAGTTTCTCGCGGTAGCCCTTCGCCTGCTCGGCCATGTCCGCCGGAATCTCGCCGACGTCGTACTTGGCGCCTTTGGTCTCATCCTTGAAGATAATCGCCTTCATTGTGACCAGATCGATGTGCCCTATGAACTCGCCCTCCCGGCCGATCGGCAATTGGAGCACGACCGGGCGCGCGCCGAGCCGGTCCACGATGCTCTTCACGCTCATGTAAAAATCCGCCCCCATCCGGTCCATCTTGTTGATGAACACGATGCGTGGCACCTTGTAGCGATCAGCCTGCCGCCAGACAGTTTCCGATTGCGGTTCCACACCCTGCACCGCGTCAAACACCGCCACGGCGCCGTCCAGGACCCGCAAAGAGCGTTCAACTTCGATCGTGAAATCCACGTGACCCGGGGTATCGATGATGTTGATGCGATGCTTCCGCCACTCGCAGGTCGTGGCCGCCGACGTAATCGTGATCCCGCGCTCCCGCTCCTGTTCCATATAGTCCATAACGGTCGCCCCGTCGTGGACTTCGCCCATCTTGTGCGCCACCCCCGTATAGAACAGGATGCGTTCGGTGGTCGTCGTCTTGCCGGCATCGATGTGCGCCATGATGCCGATATTCCTGATCTTCTTCAGTTCGTGCGATCGAGGCATATCTTCTCCACTGACTCTGAATGCCGATGACCGAAGCGCCTGCGCGCTTTCTGCGTTACCCTGAAACACGGTGTAAGCGTGGGCCGGGAATATAGGAAGAACGGCAGGGTAGTCTCGGCCAATAATTAAAGCTGTATTGTAACGGATTGTGCCGTGGGCGTCAAGGGTTGGGCATCCAGACGGTTCCGGTTTCCGCCACGCTTTCGACTTATTCCTGCTCTACCGCAGAGGCATGGAGCCCCGATTCGTTGACAGCCTGCGCCATGCAATCCTCCCCGGACGAGGTGTTCAGAGCAGGGACTTCCGGCTATTGACCAGGGTTGGACATTGTCCGATAACACTCAGCCTGATGCCACAGGACCGTGGGCAGGCGCGCTGAGTCCGGATACCTGGCGAGAAAGCGATCGGCGGCGGCGACGACACGTTCGCACTGGCCTTGACGCGCCAATTCGACGATCATCCGGGTTTCAGTTTCCTCTCCTCCATTTTTACCATTCTCCTTGCGCCCGGCAGTGGCGGGCATCACCTTGGCTTTCCGACTCGTGCTGCTTTTCATCAGGGCCGGCGAAGCGGCTCCGGCTCCAGCCGGGGACGAGACGGCGGGCGCGGGAAACACGACCGTCGTCGTTTTTCCCGCCAGGCGGGCGGCCAACTCAGGATGCTCGGCGAGCGTTCCTGCCGGCATGAGGAGTGACTGGCCTTCGTAAACCAGGTCCGGGTTCTCAATCGGGTTGACGGCCAGGAGCTGTGGATAATAGGCGCCCCGGCCGAGCGTCCGTCTGGAAATTCGCCAGAGCGAGTCGCCCTTCTGGATCGTCAACCGAGACAGAACTTTGATGTCCTGGGGGGCGGGCTTCAGGGTCGTGGACAGATCGGCATTGCCGGGAACCGGAACCAGAAGCGTTTCCTCCGGCTCGGCCGAGCGGACAGAAGCGGCCTGCGCGACGAGCAGGATCGCGAACGCGCACGCAGCCGCAATCCCGCGTCGGCTACGGCCCTTCCCTTCCGGAGCTTGATTCATAGATCTGATCTTTCATATCCCGATAGCGGACCATGGTGGACTTTCGGACTCGCGTGCCGGCCGGGATGCTCTTCTTGATCCGTACGCCCACCGTGAGAACTTCCTGCTGTCCCGAACCGAGATC
>CAZMPH010000182.1:0-2866 GCA_964568195.1 uncultured Nitrospirales bacterium
ATCGGTCATCGTATGTTGTACCCGGCGATTCCATTGCTGGCGGCCTTTGCGGGCCCTCTTTTGGAGCAGGTCCCCGCAGGGTGGCGACTCGTTTGCGCAATGCCCTCATTCTTTTTTAGCTACCTCAATGTCCAGGCGGGATTTATCCCGGGCGGAGCGGACCAGTTGCCGTACGCGCTCAAGACATGGATTTCCGGCACAGGGATGGGTATCCTTTTCAAAGAGGCGCTGCCTGTGTGGCTCGGTCTCGATAATCTCCATACGAGGGTGAGCCGTCCCGATGTGACTGCCGACGACTTGCTTCGCCTTCTCCCGACGCCGGAAGGATTCATCTTGATCCGTAATCAACTTATGTTTTTCGTTTTCAATCTCGTGGTTCTCGGTGGTCTCGCCTGGTTTCTCCGCAAACTGTGGGGCTGTTCGAAGGAGGGGGAGCAGAGGGTACGCCAGTGAAGGTCTGCATGATCTGTCCGACCTATCCGCCGAATGCCGTGCCGTGTGGTGTCGGAGATTATACGTATGAATTGTGCGAGCAACTCGCCGCTTTGGGGTTGTCCATCACGGTCATCGCATCAACGGCTCATCATCCCAAACCTGAATCCGCAGTGCGGGTGATTCCTTTTGCCCGGCGGTGGGACTTGAAAACGATGATCGCTCTGGTTCGGATGGTCCGCAGAGAGCGTTTCGACCTCCTCCACCTTCAGTACACACCGGAACTCTTCGGTCGGTTGCCATGGATGAAGTTGCTGCCCTTCGTGCTGGCCATCAGCGGAGGCCCTCCTGTCATTCTCACCACCCACACGGTGGTGGGAGGCTATCTGGCGGCCAAACTGCTCGCGCCCCTATTGCTCGGTTTCAGTCAACGGATTATCTGTCCCAACGACGAAGTGAGCCGTCTGATTTCTCGCTATCTGCCGTTCGTACGGAGCCGGATCCGCGAGATTCCCATCGGCTCGAACATTCCTGGCCCTTCAGCCGATCCGGAGTCAACACGAAGAAACGTCAGGGCCGAGTTGGGCCTTGGCGTGGACACCGTCTTGCTCAGCCACTTTGGATTCGCATATGCGGGCAAGGGCATGGAGACGCTTTTGGCGGCCGCAGAGCAGCTTCATGCCGCGGGGATCAAGTTCATGCTTTTTATGATCGGCGGAGCATGGCCGGGAGCCGAGGCCTATTACGAAGAATTGCAGGCGCGATGTCGGGCAACCGGGCTTACTGAAAATGTGGTCTGGTTTGGGCATTGTGACAGGGTGCGCGTGGCTGCTCTGCTTGAGGCTAGTGATATCTATGTGGTACCGTATCAGGATGGAATTTCGACCAAACGTGGCACATTGCTGGCTGGTCTTGCGCACCATCTTCCCATTGTCAGCACGTATCCACAAGGTCCCAACAGGCGGCTTCGAGACAGAGAGAATGTTGTCCTGGTGCCACCGGGGGATCCACTTGCGCTCGCGAAAGCGCTGGGCATGCTGATCGCCTCCCCCGAATTGCGTCAAAAGATTCGACGCAGCGCGCACCTGTTGTCCCAGGAGTTCTCATGGACCCGTATAGCCGCGGATACGGTTGTGGTCTATCGTGAGGTCTGTTCATGAGCAGGATTGTTGGTTTTCTGAAGCGCCTGTATTACGACTTCCCCCTTCGGTGGCTTCCGGGGTTTGTCTTTCCCTGCCGCAACGTTGTTCTCGAGCTGACGTACCGCTGTAACCTGACCTGCGATTTCTGCTATCTCCGGGTGGAAGAAGACAAGCTCGGCCGGGTACTCCCCAAAAAGAACGAGCTCACATATGAGGAGATATGCGCGATCGTACGCTCCCTGCCATGGCGCAGCAATGTGACGTTCGTCGGGGGCGAGGTCACAATCAAAGACGATTTCTGGAACATTGTCGAATTGGCCGCGCGCCGGCACCGCGTGACCATCGGCACGAACGCGGTCCTGTTCACCCCGGAGATCTGTGAGCGAATTGTCAGAGCCGGCGTGCGGATGATCGGAACATCGGTGGATGGGCCCCGGGACATTCATGACGCCATTCGCGGGCCTGGAACGTTCGACAAGACCTGCACAAACATCCGGCGAATACTGGAGATCCGGCGTCTTTCGGGCCGTGACTTCCCCCGCGTCAACATGAATTGTGTCATGGTCCCCGAGAACATCCCTCGCCTTGCGGAGGTGATCGACGTCGCCCGCGACGTCGGCTTCGATGCCTGCTCGTTCCAGATACTGGATCCGTCGTTGAGCCGCTCCGGCATCAATCTGCGAGACGACATCGTGGAGGCCGAGCTGTGGGACAAGAACCTGCCGCCGGTGAATAGGGACATCTTCTCAGCCAGCCTCGACGAACTGGAGCGCCGCGCCCGGTCACTGGGAATAGCCTACAATTTTGTCCCCCTTCGCACGAAAGCGGAAGTGCTGGATTTCTACACGGGAAAATTTGCTTATGAGAACTATGCCTGTGCCGTGCCCTGGACGACCACACGAATCTCTCCGACCGGGGATGTGTTCCCCTGCTTGAACTACCGCATCGGCAACATCCGCGGACGTAGCCTCAACGCACTTTGGAACGACGAGCGGTATCGGGAATTTCGGAACCGTATGAAGCCTCGGGGTCTTTATCAGAGCTGCGCTGGCTGTTGTAAAATGACGCCGTCAAAGGCGCAAGATCCTGGAGGAGACGCTGGTACCTAGATTATCTGAGTCGCGACGGTGAGAATTTTAGTGCTGACCCCCACTTTCCTTCCTGCCGTCGGGGGTGCTGAACTCGTCCTGTTCGAGGTGTTCCGGCGATTGGCGGGGCGCCATGAGATCCTCCTGCTTACCCCTTATCTGGCGGACAACGTGCTCCGGGACCAGGCGAGCGAAGAGTATGCG
>CAZMPH010000183.1:0-2815 GCA_964568195.1 uncultured Nitrospirales bacterium
GCGCAGATCTACCATCTGCTGCGCCGCCAGATGCTGCGGCCGATACGAAAGCCGCTGGTCGTGATGACGCCGAAGAGCCTGCTGCGGCACAAGGAGGCGATCTCGACGATGAAACAGCTCGCCGCCGCCGCTTCACCTGCTCGGCCGAGTCGGCCTGTCCGCGCAAGACCAGCCAGGCCCAACACAAGAAACGGTGCATAGAGAAGAACCCCCGCCCCTTTTTCCGGTCCGAGCAAGAGGCCGGCGAGAACGGTCACCTTGGGCATCCCGAATCCAAAATGAGCTTCGGCTGTGGCAAAATAATACGCAGTGCGCCAGGGCAGACCGAATAACACCGTGTTGTAGATACCCAGAGCGATCAGCACAGGTGCGCATCCCAAGAAAAAAGCCATCGCCGGCCGCCGGCCTTCCCGCCATCCCACCAGGGCCAGAAGCACCGGCACCAACAGTCCTGCCTGATACGCGAACGTCGTGGCCACGCCGGCCATAGCACCGGCCGCTGTGCGTCGGGAAAACCCGCCCGGCTCAATCGCAAGCCGAAAGGACGTCACCACCGCCGCCCCGCACAAGCCTTCTTTCAACAACATCGTACCGAATGCAAAACTCTGGGTGCCGAAAGCGAATAGCACGGCTGCCCACAACTGCCCGGGCCGTGCTGCTCCCAGCCAACGGGCCAACCACGCCACTTGAACCGCGGCGAAGGCAGAGGACGTCGCCGCTAAAACAAGAACAAGAAATCCATTAAAGACCTGAAAGGTCTCGGCGGTCTCCACCTGTCCTACGAGAACACGCCAAAGCAGGTAGAAAGGGGTGACGAGCCACGCCAAGCCTGGCGGATGTACGGTGAGCCAGCGTCCCTGTAACGGAATGGCATCCGTACTGTACAGGTTGTAATGCGCTAATGCCCACTCATTCGTGTCCACAAAGGATACAGCCTGGTCCAGCAGACTCTTGGTCATCGTGGACTGCAACCAGGGGTTCCAGAACGCCGCATAGATGAGAACGGCAGTCAGGAAAATTCTGGCGGCGTCGCTCCGAATACTCATCGGATCGTCCGCACGCGCCGACTCCACCGCCATTGCCAATCGTGCGGCGGCACACTCGGGGCGCCCCAATGGGCGCGCTTGGTTCGGCCTAGAGGGCTTCGCGCAATCACCGCTGTCCCTGGCTAACCAATGCATACACCTGGAGCGTCCGACGTGCGGCGATTTCCATGCTTTCCTGGGCTGCGTAAACCTTGGCGGAAGCCGCCAGTCGCGCACGCGCCTGCGCATCCGCCAACAAGCAGGCGAGGGTCTCGCGGAGCGCAGCCGGATCGGCCGACGGAACCAATGCGAGACAGGATCCTCTGGCTTGGACCTCACGCACCGTGGGCAGATCAGTCGCCACGACAGGACGCCCTTGACCCAACGCCCGGTGCAAGGAATAGGACATGCTCTGGTCGGTGGCATAGGGGACGACGACGATGTCCATCACCTCGAAGGCAGCAGGAACATTTTCAGGGTCGAGATACCCGGTGATCACCAGTCGATCCTCAAGTCCAAAACGTTTTGCTTCTGCCAGTAGAATTTCCTTAGCGGTTTCGTGAACCGGCAAACGCGGGCCTCCCGCTATTAACACAATGGGACGCTGTTCCAGTCCATTCACCGCCTCAAGCAGATCGCCATAGCGCTTTGAGTTCTCCAAAAATCCGAACACACCCACAACAGGACGATCACGGGGAATCCGAAACCGGAAACGAAACGCGCCGGCTTCATCTTTCGTAACAGGGACATGGCCTGGAATCCCGGGGGGAATCACATGAATACGATCCGAAGGAATCCCACGCGAGATCAGGCGAGTGCGATGAAACTCGCAATGCACAATGACCGCATCAGCCCGGAGAAACGTGTGGCGATCATGCCACGCCGGCGCCCCGAGCGCGTTGGCCAGCCCGCTCCCCACACCGCCCTCAAAACGGCGCGGACCGGGCTCCCGGACAGTGTGGGCAGTCAGGACCAGCCCGGTCCTGATGCACGCGAAGAAGACTCGCAGGAGAATTGTATACGACAGTTGATCAACACCGAAAAAGCTGTAGGTGTGCTGAAGATGGATGACATCGTTTCGATTCAGCCGAAGACCGGAGATGACCTGCCTGAAGGGATTGAGGCTGCCGGGATGAATCGGAACGACGGTGACATCAGCTTTGGACGAGAGTGCTGAAACGAGTGCCTGCGTATATGCTGCGATCCCGCACCGCGGCCCAACGGTGGTATACATCCCGACCCGGAGTCGATCGCTCATTTCACGAGGCCTTGACCTGCAGCTCGGCTCAGGTCGGACCACTCCATGTTCAGTCTCCCTGCCCGCCAAGCAGTCCTCGTCTTCGCACCCACCGTTTAACCCGCTGCTTCCATGAAACTGGCGGTTCCTTAGCCAAGAGGCGTTCCACCTGCGAGGGGAGCAACTCGCTCACGCACAGTTGAAAATCGAACGGCCGGTCTTGGTAAGTCCGGCGGAACGGGGCAAATGACGGGCAGGAATGATCATATGGTTCCACTCGGTACGATGGGCGGCCTTCCCATTCATAGACCAGGTTGAACAGCCATCGGTTGTTGTGCATAAATCGGACGAAGTCCGGATCGAAATGCGCCAGGTAGTCAAAAAGGCCTCCAAACACATCAGGGAAGTTCTTGCGCCTGATGACCAAGGTATTTCCGTCAAGAGAGAACGTGAACTTGTGGAATGGTCGGTACAGCATCCTCTCGGCAAAGATGGTTGGCACATGAATCACCCCACGCTTCCCCACTCGAGTCATCTCATCCAAAAAGCGGGT
>CAZMPH010000184.1:0-2809 GCA_964568195.1 uncultured Nitrospirales bacterium
CAGCCTCCTCGCGGCCGGGCCCGAACGTGCCGATGAGGGAGGCGTCGGTGGCGACAGGGCGGCTGGAATGGGAATAACGTGTTGAGAAATCACAGCTAGCTTGACCTATTCGGACGTAGTGTTTGCAGTTGGCCGTCCGAAGTTGGTCTCGATGTTTGCAGTAGGGGCTGTGGGAGCTGCGGGAATCGGTACTCCGATTTCCGCAGGTTCCATAGCCCAACTTCGGCGGCTGACAAAAAGAGGGTCGTTCGGCACACTCCATTCGTGGTTCGCCAAAACCCGAAAGGAGCAAGTGCCTTATGACCCTCGAGGAAAGTGTAGTCGCTCATCGACTCCGTGTGATGCGCCGAGCTCAGGAACTGGGCAGCATTACGGAGGCCTGCCGCCAGCACGGTGTCTCTCGGACGCTCTTCTACCGGTGGCGGCGCCGGTTCATCACTTACGGACAGGACGGCCTGCGGCCTCGACCACAGAGGTCGGGCCGGTGGGCCAGGCAGGCCGCTCCCGAGCTCGAGCATGCCGTTCTGGCCTACGCTCTGGCCTGGCCGACCCATGGCCCTCAGCGCATTGCCGACCAGCTCGGGCGGCCCGGCTTCGGTGGCTGGAGAGTCAGCGCCTCCGGTGTCTACGGCATCCTGCGCCGGCACGGCCTGCAGACTCGATGGGAAAGACTGATTCGTCTCGAGCACAAGGCCCTCGAGCAAGGCCTGGTGACCGAGCGAACGCGGCGCAAGCTGGCCACGGCCCTGCGAGCCGCCAATCACGTCGAGGCCAAGCGGCCGGGCGATCTGGCCTGCCTGGACACCTTCTACATCGGCAAGCTCAAAGGGGTCGGCAAGGTCTGGCAGTACACCGCCTGCGATGCGGCCTCCTCCTTCGCAGTCGCCATGCTCAGCCTCAACCATGACGCAGAGACGGCCGCTCACTTCCTCACCGCCAATGTTCTTCCCGCCTATCAACAGGCCGGCCATCGCCTCAAAGCCGTCCTCACCGACGGCGGCCCCGAGTTCAGGGCCGCCTTCGACCAGCGCTGCGCAACCCTGCGCATCCAGCATCGCCGTACTCGCCCTCGTCACCCCTGGACCAACGGCTTCGTCGAACGACTCCAGGGCACCATCCTCACCGAACTCTGGCGCTGCGTCTTCCGCCGTACCTACTACCGCGACCTCGCCCCCATGCGACGCGATCTGCTGGACTACATCGAGTTCTACAACTTCGAGCGAACCCACAGGGGCTACAGACTCAAAGGCCGCATCCCAGCCCAGCTCTTCCACCCGAAAGCCTTCAACTCCAAACAACGCTTCGCATGACAACCAACCATAACCACATGGATACCGAAAACCGTAAACACCAAGTCCGAACTGGACAGGCTAGTCGAAATGGGCGGCAGACCACCAAGCGAGAGGGAGTCTGTGAGCCGCCGGCTGCATGCCGTGGTTCGGCGCTATAGCTCCCAGCGTTCGGAGGAGCTGGTCGTATTCGGCGTCGGTGCCGATCCAGACCCGGACGACGGCCTCGCCATCGGCTCTTCCTGCCGTACCACCCTGGGGATGGCGCTCAGTCCACCCGCACCAGCTTGGGCAGGCGATCCTTCAGCAGCGCTTCCGCTTCGGCCACGATGCGTTCCACGATCTCGCCCGCGGGCGGGATGTCGTGGATCAACCCGGCGTCCTGCCCGATCAATAGAGAGGCGTTGTCCACGTCGCCGGTCTCCCGGGCCCTTTCCAGGGCCGCGGCCGCCTCTGGCTGCCGTGCCCGCAACTCCCACTCCCGGCCCGCCCAGCGTTCGATGAAGGCATTGCGCCGGCTGCGCGCCATGGCACCGGGCCAGACATTGCCGCGCGCGATGTCCGGAATCTCCGTCAGCATCGTGTCGTGCCCGTCACTGTCAAGCACGGCCTGCTTGAAGTTGGGATGTAGCGGCGACTCTTTCGTGGCCAGGAAGCGTGTACCGAGCAAGGCGCCTTGTGCACCGAGAGCCAGAGCGGCAGCCAGCCCGCGTCCATCGGCGATGCCCCCGGCCGCCAACACGGGGGTCGAGCCGACCGCGTCCACGATCAAGGGCAGCAGAACCATGGTTGCCATCCAGCCTACGTGTCCTCCGCCTTCAGTGCCTTGCGCCACGATCACATCGGCGCCCGCGGTTTTGGCGCGTAGCGCTCCCTCTACCGTATCCGCCTGGTACATGACCAAGCTGCCTGCCTCGTGCGCACTGCCGAAGATCGCCCGGAGATCCTGATCCGCCCGCGCCCAGGTCGCCGAAAACACGGGCGGCCGTCCACTGAGAGCCGCATCGATCGCAGGCTGATGCGCTGCGAAGAGGAAGAAGTTGACCCCGAATGGCCTCGTCGTCGCGCCTCGAATGCTGGAGATGTCCGTCGGGATCTGCTCCGCGGGAATGCGGGTGACACCCAGCGTGCCCAACCCGCCGGCATTGCTGACGGCCGCCACGAGGGATACGGAGGTGGAGCCGGCCATGCCGCCAAGTACGATCGGGTGCCGAATCCCCAACAGGTCACAAACGGGTGTGTGGATCAACGTATCCTCCGCAGCTATCGGCGCCGACCCACGTCTATCGGCTGCACGCCATCGAACGGGGTGGATTGCACATTCGCGCCGAACGCCCGCGTTGACCGGCCGCGGCGAGCGCATGTGAGCCAGCGGACCGGTCGAACGCGTTGTTCGGCTGCCCCATCAAACGGTCCACGACTCAACGAGAGGCACGCCTAAACTGGAGACCGAAGGAACCGCGATAGTGACCGTTGCCACTCAGGGTCCCTCCATCCGGACTTGCGGTGAGGTCGACATC
>CAZMPH010000185.1:0-2681 GCA_964568195.1 uncultured Nitrospirales bacterium
GCGGTGGGGCCGGCTTTGGTGCGGTCCTTCGCCGCGAGAATCCCTGCCACCTCTCCCGCCTTCAGCTTCCCCCGTCCCACTTCCAGCAGCGTCCCCACGATAGCCCTCGCCATCTGCTTCAAGAAGCGATTCCCTTCTACCTCGAAGATCACTTCATCCCCGAACCGATCGACCGTCAACTTGGTGATCGTGCAGACGGGGTTCTCCGTATCAGTCGTCGATCCCTGGAAGGAAGAGAAGTTGTGCGTGCCGATCAGCGCGCGACAGGCCACTTCCATGGCGTCCAGGTCCAGCGGGTAGGGATAGTGCAGAATCTTGCTTCGGCTCAGTGCGGAACGCTGCACGCGCGCGAAGATCCGGTACCGGTAGAGTTTGGACTTCGCCGAGAAGCGGGCGTGGAAGGTGTTCGGAGCTTCCTCCACGGCCTGCACGGCGATATCCGGCGGCAGGAGGCCGTTCAGCGCCCGTTGCCATTCTTCGGCTGTAAGCCTGGCGGTGGTGGTGAAGTGCGCCACCTGGCCGAGGGCATGGACGCCGGCGTCGGTCCGCCCGGCGGCGGTCACGTTCACCTTGTGCTGGGCGACCCGGCTGATGGCGGCTTCGAGGGCGCTCTGAATGGTCGGGAGATTCGGCTGGACCTGCCAGCCGTGATAGTTGGTGCCGTCGTATTCCAAAACGAGCTTGAAGGTCGGCACGGCGAACGGGCCGCCGTCAGCGGGCGAGGGCTACTTGTGCTGAATTGAGGTAGTTGCGGATTCCTTCGAACAGGCCTTCGGCGGCCTTCTGGCGGAAGGCGGACTGCCGGAGGCGCCGCTCCTCGACCGGGTTGCTGATGAAGGCGAGCTCAGCCAGGACGCTGGGCATCGCGGTGTAGCGGAGGACGTAGAACGGCGCGGTCTTCACGCCGTGGTCTTCCGTGTCGTACTGCGAGCTGACCAGGTTCACGACGGCGATCTTCGTCTCCCATGCCAGGTTCTGCGACTCCTCGATGCGCTTCGACAGCGCCAGGTCCGCTTTGATCATGTCCACGTAGTCGCTGGCATGGTCGATGTTGTCGCCGTTTTCTCGCGCGGCCACTTCCATCGCGCGCCGGTCCGAGGCGATGCCGAAGTGGTACATCTCGACCCCTTGCGTGGCGCGCTTGGGGTGCGAGTTGATATGGATGGACACGAACAGATCGGCCTTGTGCCCGTTGGCGAATTTGGCGCGGTCGTCCAGCTCGATGAACTCGTCCTTGTCACGGGTCATGATGACCTTCTTGCCGAGGCGCTCGCGGAGCAGGTCGCGCAGGCGCAGGGCCACATCCAGAACGACCTCCTTCTCGGTCAAGCCGTCGCGGCCGATGGCGCCTGGGTCCTTGCCGCCGTGTCCGGGATCGAGCACGATCGTCTCGATGTCCAGCCGCGCCTGCCGCTCGGTCGAGGTGATCTGGCGGCTGACGGGCGGAAGCGTGATTTGGGGTTTGGCTGCCGTCGCCGCCGGCGTTGCGGACCGGGCGACGTAGTCCATGACCAGCCGATTGGGCTTGCTGAGCTTCGTCAGCGAGACGTTGGAGACTTCCTCCAAGTCGAGGAGGACCCGGACACCCTTGGGAGACGTCTGCGTCACGGCGATTTCGGCGGGGAAATTATCGTCTTCCGCCACGCGCTTGGCTGTGCTGCTGAGGGTCGCGTTCTTCAGGTGAATGATGAGCACGGCGGGATCGGACGATCGCTCCTGGGTGAACGTGACCGGTTTGGCAAGGTTCAGCACCAGGCGATGGCGCTTCCCCGTTTGCGAGACGCGAAGATTGGTGATCGTGGCGGTTTTCGAAGAGTGCTGTTTGGATCTGGCGGCCGCCAGATGGAGCAATCCGACTTGGGGCGACTGCAGATGAAATGCAGAGGCATGCGAAATCGTAGCGGAGGCCGGCAGGGCGGTGAGCAGCGCCGCCGGCAGTGCGAGCAGCAGGGCGCCTCGTAGGTATCGTGCGGGCGAGCCGACCGTCTGTTTATAGTCGTTTTTCATGCTCTTTCCTGCCACTCCTTGCCAGAATGCGAAAGCACGCCCTAGAATCTAATGAGAAAACCCCCTAATTGTCAAGGTATTTTGCTATATTCTTCCTGTCATGCCGACCCATCTGATCATCGACGGCTACAATCTCCTGGGTGTGCGGGGCGGGTTGCGGGGCGACATCGAAGCCAAGCGGGAGGCGCTGATTCGCGATCTGGCGGGGTATCGCCATCGCAAAAACCATCCCGTGACGGTGGTGTTCGACGGCTGGCGCTCGGGGCATCCGGTGCAGCGGGCCGAGTGGCGCGAGGGGGTCGAGGTCGTCTACTCCAGGCATGGCGAACAGGCCGACGCCGTGGTCAAGCGGCTGGCGACCCAGTACGGCTCGGACTGCGCGGTTGTCTCCTCGGACCATGAGATCGTCAACTTCGCCAGGGCGCGCGGCAGCACGGTGCTGACGGCCGGCGAGTTCGAGACGCGTTTACAGGCGTCGGGGGCGCGGCCGGCGGCGCGCAAGCGGGAGGCCGAGGATGACGAGCCGGTGCGGCGCGATCCGAAGAAGAAGGGCAATCCCAAGAAGCTGCCGAAAGCGTTGCGGAAAAAAGTTAATCAGCTGAAGAGGTTCTGACTATAGTCGCGGGTCCTGCCCCCGCATAGCCCAGCGCAGCTCGGGGCACCCGTTGCTCTTG
>CAZMPH010000186.1:0-2625 GCA_964568195.1 uncultured Nitrospirales bacterium
AAGCACATGGCTCGTCATGACGCTGGCGGCCGCTCTGCTGACCGGCGCGTCGGCGGCGATGGCCCTGGACCCGGAAGCGTTGGACCTGTTTGACCGCGGGACGCGGAAGGCCAAATCCGGGGATCACCGTGGAGCCATCGAAGACTTCACGAAGGTCCTGAAAATCGCCCCGAACGATGTGGCGGCCTACTACCACCGCGCCCTGGCAATCCGTCTGCGGCAGACCGACGCCGAGCTCCGCGCCCTCGAGGAATCGTAACCGGAGATCACCCTTCCCCGGCTCCCGGTTCGATACGGCTGAGCGCCAGCGATGCAGCCTTGCGCACGTCCGGATCGGCGTCTTTCTTCAGCTCCTGCAGAGCCGGCACGGCATCGGCGGCCTGCGACCCGATCTCGCCCAATGCCCGCGCGCCGCTCTTCTTGACCTCGGCGTCAGCATCCTTGAGCAATTGGATGATCGCCTGCAGCACGTCCTTCGGCATAGCGCCGGAGAAGGCAACCACGCCGAACGCCTTGGCCGCGGATTCCCGCGTGGCCGCATCCTTGTCTCGCAGCGCCTGGATCAGCGGGGGTAGGGCCTTCTCATTTACCGCACCGATCCTGCCCAGGGTTTTGGCCGCCTCCTGCCGCACACCGGCATCACCATCATTCAACGCCTGCGCCAGCGCCGGTACGCTGTCGTGGGCCGCGGGGCCGATCCGCCCGATCGCCGCGACCGCGCTCACCCGCACGCCGCCGTCCTTATCACCGATGGCCTGGACAAGCGCGGCTATCACGTCCGGGCCTGCCTGACCGATCCGCCCGAGCGCGTCGGCCGCCTGCCGTCGCACAAGAACTTCGGAATCTTTCAGCGTCTGGAGGAGCGCCGGCCCGGCCTCCTTCGCCGCCGGGCCAATGGCGCCCAGAGCGGAGGCCGCTGCTGCGCGCACCTTCGCGTCCGCATCTTTCAGCGACTGCACGAGCGACGGAACGGCGGTCTTCGCTGCTTCTCCGATCCTGCCGAGGGCACCGGCCGCTTCCCATTTCACGCCGGCATCGGCGTCCTTCAGCGCCTGCGCCAGCGCCGGCACCGCGTCTTTCGCCTTTGCCCCGCCGGCGCCGAGCGCGTGGGCTGCCTTCACCCGCACGCCGGCCTCGGAATCCCGCAGCGCCTGCGCCAGCGCCGCAACCGTATCGGCATCTTCCGGGCCGATCAGTCCCAACGCTTCGGCGGCTTTCTGCCGGACCACCGCCTGCGGATCCTTCAACGCGGCGGCCAGCGCCTGCATCGGCTCCTTCTCGACCGACCGGATCTCGCCCAGGGCTTCCGCTGCCTTCCGGCGCATATCTACCTTGTCATGCTTGAGATCATCCGCCAGTGTCAGAATCACGTCTCTCCCTATCTTGGCCTTCAGGCTCGGCCAAGTTGCGGCCGCGGCTTGTTGCGTCGCGGGATCGGCGCCATGGAGCGCTTCCACGATGAGCAGCACCACGTCTTTCTGAACCGGGATGATGACGCCCAAAGATCGGACGGCTGCCTGCCGCGCCTGCGCATCGGGATCCTTCAAGACCCTTTGCAGGGACGGGATCGCTTGCGGCCCGAGAGATCGAAACGCTTCAACCGCCCTGTCCCGAACCTGGGGCGAGGCATTTCTCAGGTCCCCCACCCACTCCGACAGAGAGCGGCCCTTGAAGCTCGGCTCCTGCGCCTGGAGCGGTCCAGGACCTAGCCAGGAAAGCGCAACGACCACGCACAGGACCAATCCGTATCGGCATCCCCTTGCCACCATGCATGCACCTCCCAACGGGGGACCACCTGAGTCAGACCAGCATGCTGTAATTGTAAACCGAGAAAAAGGGGACAGGCTACTTTTTGTATTACAGCGGCGAGAGCCAGGAGGCGTGCTTAGAATCGCGCCCCTTGACGATGTCGAAAAACGCGTTCTGCAGGTCCACGGTGATCGGCCCCGGCTTGCCGGTGCCGACGGTGCGGTCGTCCACTTCGCGGATCGGCGTCAGCTCGGCGGCCGTGCCGGTCATGAACACCTCGTCGGCGATGTAGAGCTCGTCGCGGGTGAACCGTTCCTCCACCACCTTCACGCCGCGCTCGCGGGCCAACTCCATGATCGAGTTACGGGTGATGCCTTCCAGAATCGAGGTCAGCGGCGTGGTCTTCAGAATGCCGTTGCGCACCAGGAAGATGTTCTCGCCCGTGCCCTCGGAGACGTACCCCTCGGGATCGAGCAGGATCGCCTCGTCGTAGCCGCCGGCCTTCACCTCACGCTTGGCCATGATGGAGTTGACGTAGTAGCCCGAAATCTTCGCGCGCGTCAGGCTGACGTTGACGTGGTGCCGGGTGAAGGAGGAGATCTTCGCCCGGATGCCGTTCTTCAAGCCGTCCTCGCCGAGGTACGTGCCCCACGGCCAGGCCGCGATCGCCACGCGGATCGGATTCTCCGGCACGTAGAGCCCCATGTCGCCGTAGCCCACGAAGACGATGGGCCGGATGTAGCACTCTGCGAGCTTGTTGACACGGACGGTCTCCCGGATGGCGTCGGCGATTTCCTTCTTGCCGAACGGCATCGGCAACAGGCAGATGTGGGCCGAGGCGAACAGGCGGTCCACATGCTCGTTCAGGCGGAAGAT
>CAZMPH010000187.1:0-2605 GCA_964568195.1 uncultured Nitrospirales bacterium
ACCGTGGGGGTTCAAGTCCCTCCTCTCGCACCAACGAGAACGTCGTACCAAAGACTTCACCGATGAAACTCGATGTGACCGAGCTGGGCCCGGTGAAGCGGGCCGTCAGGATCGAAGTGCCGGCGGAGGACGTCTCCAAGCGGTTCCAGGACGCGTACGCGGAGCTCAGGAACCAGGTCCACATCCCCGGGTTCCGTGCCGGGAAGGCGCCCCAAGCCTTACTGGAGAAGCGGTACGCGAAAGCCGTCGAGGACGACGTGATCCGCCGGCTGATCCCGGAGTATTACAGCAAGGCGATGAAGGAAACCGGGTTCCGGCCGGTCGCCGTGGACCTCCCGCCGCTCGAGCGCATCAAGATCAAGAACGGTACGCCGCTCGTCTTCACGACCACCGTCGAGATCAAGCCCGTCTTCGAGCTCCGGGAGCACAAAGGCATCACGCTCAAGCAGGATAAACGGACGATCACGGAGGAGGAATTGGACAAGGCGATGCAGATGCTCCGCCACCAGCACGCGCAGATCGAGACCGTCCAGGAGGACCGGGAGATCGCCGCAGAGGACATCGTGCAGGTGGCGATCGCGCAGGTCGAGAGGGCGAACGCCCCGAGCGGGTTCAAGCCCGAGACCCATCTCATCCGGGCCGGAGACAAGACCCCGATCTGCGGGGCGGTGCTGGATGAGGCGATCCTCGGCAAGAAGAAAGGCGCGGCGTTCGAGGCGAGCGGTCCGAGCCTGACGGTGCGGGGCACGGTGCAGGCCATCAAACACAAAGTCCTGCCCGATCTGGACGACGAGTTCGCCAAGGACCTGGGCGAGTACAAGACGCTCGTCGAGCTGCGCGACAAGGTCCAAACGCAGCTGGAGCGCAGCCTCAAGCGGGACATCGATGAGACGTACAAGGACCTGCTCATGAAACGGCTCGTGGAGATTCATCACTTCGACACTCCGGAGTCGCTGGTCCAGCGCGAACTGGACGCCATGGTCCATGCGGAGCGGTCGCGGCAGCAGCGCCTCCGCCATCTGGCGTCGCACGGCGAGGGGGGAGGCGAGGGTCTGCCCGCGTTCGACGCCCGGAAGTTCCGCGAGGAGAGCCTTTCCACCGCGCAGCAGCGCGTCAAGCTCGGCTTGATCCTGGAGGCCATCGCGGAGAAGGAAGGGATCGCCGTGGTCGAGGCGGACATCGAAGAGGAATGCCGGCAGATGGCGCGGGCGCTGCAGGTCGACGTCGCGGAAGTGGTGAAGATGCTCAAGTCCGGCGGTGAGGACGCCATCGAGGACCTGCGGGCCCGCATCCTGGCGGAGAAGGCCTTGCAGTTCGTCTATGAAAAAGCCATCATCCAGGTGTGATGAAACACGGCAAGAGTGTGAGATAATGGATATGAAGGAGTCCGGCCAAATGCTCATTCCGATGGTTGTCGAACAGACCAACCGGGGCGAACGCGCCTACGACATCTATTCCCGCCTGCTGAAGGACCGCATCATCTTCATCGGCGAGCCGATCGACGACACGTTCGCGAATCTCATCATCGCGCAGTTGCTGTTCCTGGAGGCGGAGGATCCCGAGAAGGACATCAACCTCTATGTCCACTCGCCGGGCGGGATGGTGACGGCGGGGCTGGCCATCTACGACACGATGCAGTACATCAAGCCCGCCATCGCCACCATCTGCGTGGGCCAGGCGGCGAGCATGGGCTCGCTGCTGCTGGCGGCCGGCACGAAGGGCAAGCGCTACGCGCTGCCGAACGCGCGGGTCATGATCCACCAGCCGAGCGGGGGGTTCCAGGGCCAGGCGACCGACATCAGCATCCAGGCCGAGGAGATCATCAAGATGCGCAGGCGGCTGGATGAGATCCTGGCCAAGCACACCGGCCAGCCGGTCGACAAGGTCCACAGCGATTCGGAGCGCGACTATTTCATGTCCGCCGAAGAGGCCAAAACCTACGGCCTCGTGGACGAGGTCATCGTGCGGGCGCCCAAGGGTCTCAAGCCGTCGAAGGATGGATCCGACAAGAATTCTGATATAGTAAAGTAGGCGGTGTAGATAGAGGGAGGGGCGATGGCGAAGCAAGAAAAGACCGAAGCCCAATTGCGGTGCTCGTTCTGCGGGAAAGGCCGCGAGGAGGTCCGGAAGCTGATTGCCGGGCCCACGGTCTACATCTGCGACGAGTGCGTGGACCTCTGCAACGACATCATCGCGGAGGACGTCGAAGAGCGGCAGGAGGCCGTCTCCTCCAAGCTGCCGAAGCCCAAAGAGATCATGCGCACCCTGGACCAGTACGTCATCGGCCAGGAACGGGCCAAGAAAGTCCTGGCGGTCGCGGTCCACAACCATTACAAGCGCATCTCGTCCAACACGCTGGACGACGTCGAGCTCCAGAAGGGCAACATCCTCCTCATCGGCCCGACCGGCACCGGCAAGACCCTGCTGGCCCAGACGCTCGCGCGCATCCTCGACGTGCCCTTCACGATCGCCGACGCCACGACGCTGACCGAAGCGGGGTACGTCGGCGAGGACGTCGAGAACATCATTCTCAAGCTGCTCCAGGCCGCCGATTACGACGTGGAGCGGGCCGAGCGCGGGATCGTGTACATCGACGAGATCGACA
>CAZMPH010000188.1:0-2560 GCA_964568195.1 uncultured Nitrospirales bacterium
CTGCCGCAGGCTGTCCTCGGCATCGCGTTCGGCTGGGGCGCCGTCATGGCCTGGTCCGCGGTGCGGAACGAGATCGGCTGGCCGGCGCTCGGCCTCTTCGCGGCGACCGTCTGCTGGGCCGTCGGGTACGATACGATCTATGCCCTGCAGGACATCGAGGACGACCGGCTGGTCGGCGTGCGGTCCTCCGCCATCTTCTTCGGAGGGCGGTGCTGGATCGCCGTGGGCGGCGCGCTGCTCGCCATGACGGCGATCCTGGCGCTCGTCGGCGCGGCGACGCGCCTCGCGCCTCCGTTTTACCTCTCGCTGGTGCCGGCCGTGGGACTCTTCGTCGCCCAGGCGCGGCAGATCAGGCGCGGGGTGTCGCGGGCTCACGCCTTCACCCTGTTCAAGCAGCACGTCGGGGTCGGCGCGCTGATCCTCGCCGGCATCTGGAGCGGAGTCTTGTTCAGGTAAGCGCGGCTCAGGACGAGGCCGGCAGCGGCTTGTCCGGCGGCGGCGCGTTCAAGGTCTTCAGATAGAACATGATGGCCTTGGCGTCGTCATCGCTCACGCCGAGATTCGGCATCTTGGTGTACGGCTTCATGATCTGCGGGTATTTGATCCACCGATAGACCCAGGGGGTGTTCAGGCGGAACCCCGCCCGGTCCAGGGGCGGGCCGACCTCGCCGCCGGTGTCTCCCACCTTGTGGCAGGCATTGCAGCCGTACTTGTTGAAATAGAGCTGCTTGCCGCGCGCCGCTTGCTTGGACTCTTCGGCCGGCGTCGCCGCCACCGTCGGCTTGACAATCGGCGAGCCTTTGGGCCGCTCTTTCTTCAGCGCGGCGAAGTCCTTCTTCTCGATCTTCGTCCCGTGGAGCGTCCGCACGAAGGCCACCAGCGACCAGAGTTCTTCCTCCGACAGCGTGTACTTGAACGTCGGCATGGTCGGGACGGCAAATTCGTCGTCGCCGATCTTGTCGCCTTTTTCCGGCGTCGTGTCCTTCATGTCGCGGGAGATAGTCTCGAAGATCTCCTGGTCCTTGAGGGTGCTCATCTCGTCTTTGTTGGACAGGTCCTTGGGCCTGGGATCGGGCATGAGCTTCCAGTTAAAGCCCTGGCCTGGCTTCCCCTTCTCCCCGTGGCAATGGGAGCAATAATACGCGTAGAGATCCGCACCCTTCGCCACATACTCGTTCTGGAACAGCCCGCACCCGGCGAGTCCGACCAACGCCGCCACCGCCGTCACAGCGGCCATCCCTGCGATGCGCCGACCCTTCATGCCGGCTGTCCCTTCTTCACCTTTCGGATGATGACGAACTCCACGCCCGCCGCCAGGACCACCGCAATGAGGCCGTACAGGTAAATCGAATAGTCAGGCGGGGGCTCTGCATTGATGTACCACCAGGACGAAACGGCCTTTTGCGAGCCGGACTCCTTCAGATCGCCGCTCTCCAGCTTCTTGCCGTCCCACACCGCGAAGGCGACGTTCGGGAACGTCCCCGTCTGAATCTGGACGTCCTCCTTGTCGGTGGTGGTCAGCGCGCGGGTAAACACGACGCGCCACACACCGCTCACGTCCTGCTCGACCACCTTCGTCTCCTCATCGACCACGGGGTCCCCGGTTTTGGGGTCTTTCACCAATTCCCCCTTGGGGTCTTTCCGCAGACTCTGCTTTCGCTCCTTGAACGTGATCTTGGTCTTCTCGTCCTTCCAGACACCCTTGGCCTGGACGTCCTGCTGGGCCTGCTTCTTCAGCGTCCCGAAGCCCTGCGCGCTCATGTCCACGGCTGAGGGCGCATCGTTTCGCCAGTACCAGATGTTGACCGGCCCGCCTTCCACCTGCTCCATGGACTGCCCGTGGGCGAAGTGGGCTTTCTTGTCGCCCACCATGAACTCCAGCGCCGCGGCGTCGGCCGGGTCCTGGGTCGGATCGGCGTACTCGACGAGGAACGAAATCTGCTTGTTGTCGTGGACGCCCCGCACCTTGACGGACTTGACCGTCACCGCCCCGATGCGCTTCTGCCAGTGGACCTGCGGCGACATCGGGAATTCGGTCGCCGCGATCGTGTTCCAGATCGGCGCGGCCGGATCCGTCGGCACCTCACCCTGGATCAGCTTCGCGCGGACGACGACGCTTTCCTGACCGTAGGCGAGAGGCGCTAGGCTAAAGGCGATAGGCAAAGCCATGAATAAGCCGAAACAAATTCCTACGATCATTCTCGTTCCGATCAATCGTTCCGCCCTAGCGCCCATAGCCTCTTGCCTCGCGCCTCCCGTAATTACTCCCAGGTCCGGGGCTTATGCCCGGCCCCGGCATATTCCGCCATGATGATTTTCCAGATCCAATCGTCCGGCAGCTCCACTTCCCACCGAGGCATCGCGGATTTCCAGGGGTGGCCTTCGACCGACAGCCCGACGCCCCCTTTCTTGATCCGCCAGAACAGATAGGACTCCTGCAGTTGAGCGATCGTCCCCTCATCCACAAAATTCGCCGGCGGCGGATTGAACCCGTCAGAAGCGGAGCCGTTGCCGTTGAATTTGGGACCGTGGCAAGGCATGCAGTGGGCAAAATAGAGTC
>CAZMPH010000189.1:0-1772 GCA_964568195.1 uncultured Nitrospirales bacterium
CGCCCTGTCCATCGCCGTCTCGTTCCTGCCGGGAACGGCCGGGCACTAGCGACCGTGGCCGAGATCCTCAACGTCGAAATCGCCCAGCGTCTCCGGGAGGTGGCGGCGCTGCTCAATGAGCAAGGCGCCAATCCCTTCCGCGTGCAGGCCTATCGCCACGCGGCTGATACCGTGCAGCGGCTGGACAGGCCCGCGGCGGAGATTCTGCGGGCGGATGGCATGGAAGGGCTCCGGAAGCTGCCCGGGATCGGGGAAAGCCTGGCGCGCTCGATTCGGGACCTGATCGTAACCGGACGGCTGCCGATGCTGGATCGTCTGCGGGGCGAGACCGATCACATCGCGCTGCTGGCGTCCGTGCCGGGGGTCGGCGAGGCGATGGCAAAGCGGCTGCACCATGACCTCGACATCGATACATTGGAGGAATTGGAAGCGGCGGCCCATGACGGACGCCTGTCCGAGATCGAAGGCATCGGCTCGAAGAAGCTGGCGGGCATCATTGATTCATTGGCGAGCCGGCTGGGGCGCGTGCGGGGACGAACCGGCGGAGCCCACGCGTCCGCCCCCGAACCTCCTGTCGGCGAGCTGCTGGACGTGGACCGCGAGTATTGTGAGAAGGCGGCCGCCGGCTCGCTCCGCACGATCGCGCCGCGCCGCTTCAATCCGACCGGCGCGGCCTGGTTACCGGTGTTGCACACTCAGCGCGGACCGAGGCATTACACGGCGCTGTTCTCCAACACCGCTCGCGCGCATCAACTGGGCAAGACCCGCGATTGGGTGATTCTGTACTTCGACGAGGGCGACGGGGAGCGCCAGCACACGGTAATCACCGCCCACCGCGATCCGATGAAGGACAAGCGCATCGTCCGCGGGCGGGAGCCCGAGTGCGAGGCCCACTACCGCGCGCTCGCCTGATCATCTCGCCGGTGCGGTCTGGGCGACCGGATTGAACGGGACTATGAGCCGAATGTAGCTGAGGACGTCCCACATCTGCTACTCGGTCAAGCGTCCCCCCCAGCCATGCATCGGGCTGAACACGACGCCGTACGAGATGACGTTCATCAGTTCCATATCGGTCTTCGACCGAGAGCGCACCGAGTGGAAATTGGGCGACGCGACGACGAGAAACGCGGCGTCCGGGCCGTTGCCGTCGCCGGCCATGCCGTGACAGCGGACACAATGCTGCTCGTAGATCGCCTGCCCGGCCTTGGGATTGCCGCGCTCGCTCTGCGCCTCCACCCAGGAACTGAACACAATCACGCCCAGGATACTTGCCAGGATCGCTAGTGCCCGACTCATAAGTTCCTCCCGTTTGTTAGTTCACGATTCAATTCGGTACGAGCAATCGTCGTGCCTTTTTGGAGGCGCGGTAACGCAGGAGAATTCTTCGCGGCAGGGGAGAAAGACCACACCTTCTCAGGAAGGTCCTGGTGCGAGATGCTACATCCGACTTGTGCTGGAGGTGGCTACAGTTGAGGTTAGGGGGCCCGATTCGCTGGCATGAGGGATGCACAAGCATGGGGCAATCGGGAGGAAAGACCCATGCGAATCGTACTGGCGGTGGATGAATCGGACCAATCGTATTTCGCGGCGCTGGCGCTTGAACATCTGAAGCAGGCGGACAAAATCACCGCGCTGCATGCCCTCGATGTGCCCTATCCGGCCTTTCCGATGGTCATGCCGGAGGTTGCGGGCGAGATTTATGCGCTGACCGAGAAACGGTTGCGTGAAGAAGGCGAGCGAGTGCTGAAATTCGTTATGCCAATCCTCCCGCC
>CAZMPH010000189.1:1782-2529 GCA_964568195.1 uncultured Nitrospirales bacterium
GACCGCGGAGGTGTCCACGCGTTTCGAGACCGGCAGGCCGGCCGAGATGATTCTGTCCGTCGCGGACCAGGAGAAGGCGGACATGATCGTGCTCGGCGCGAGAGGCCTTGGCCCGGTCAAAGAGCTGCTGCTCGGGAGCGTTTCGCACCGCATTCTGGCGCATGCGACCTGCCCGACGCTGATCGTGAACCGGGCGCTGGTCTCGTTGAGCCACATACTACTGGCCGTGCAGGGACCGGACGACGCCGAGGCGGCAATCCGGTTCCTCACCACCAAACCATTCAAGAATCCCGGCGAGATCACGGTGCTGAGCGCGGAACCATACGCGCAGCCTACGTGGCCCGTCGGCTCGCCCGATAAGTCGCTGGCCGACGATCTCTTCAAGATCACGGAGCGCTTCGTGGGCGATGTTGCGGGACGCCTGGTCGCGCTGGGATACTGCGCGACACCGGTGGTGCGCACCGAAGCGCCGGGCGCCGCCATCCTCAAGCATGCGGAGACGACCAAGCCGGACCTGATCATGATGGGCTCGCGCGGGCTCGGCGGGGTGTCGCGGTTTCTGCTCGGCAGCGTGTCGCACGCCGTCCTGCACCGCGCGCCCTGCCCCGTGCTGATTTTCCGATGATCGCATCCAAGCCTGTCGCTTGATGCCGTGCGGCTTCGAGCCTTCTATAATGGTAAACATCATCCGGGGAGGCTTGGACCCATGGATCTCTCGCTCCTGAAACGGCAATCGGACTACGAGTG
>CAZMPH010000190.1:0-2453 GCA_964568195.1 uncultured Nitrospirales bacterium
CCGAATCGCCCTCCTCCGGCGTCACCGGTAGGAACGCCCGCGACAGGAGGATGGCGCCGAAGGCCTCCGCTTGATACGCTCGAACCAATTTGATCCGGATTAACTCCAGCAGTCCCAGGAACGTCACGATCACGAACAGCCGCCCTTCCTCGGGCATGAACAGGGACTCGAACGGAATCGCGGGCTCGTATTCCAGGCGTTCCAGAATGTAATTCATCCGGTCCTTGACCGTCAGGTGATCGGCCGTCACCTCGAGGAGGGCTTTCCCCGGAGTCCGTTGCACGATGTCCTGGAAGGCGTCCACGAGGTCGAACAGCGTCAGCTCCAGCGGCGTGTCGTCCACGTCCTCCGGCAGGCTCTTGTGTGCCGCCTCGCAAAACGCCGGGCGGCCGAAGACTTCACGCCATTGCCGTCCCCGCTCGACCAGCTCGGCTGCGGCTTCCTTGAATTGTTTGTATTCCAGGAGCCGCCGGACCAGCTCGGCACGGGGATCCTCCCCGCCGTCTTCTTCATCGTTCCCGTCGGTCTCCACCGGCAGCAGCATCCGCGACTTGATATGGATCAGCGTGGCCGCCATCACCAGGAACTCCCCCGCGACTTCCAGATTGAGATACTTCATGATGCTGATGTAGTCGAGGTACTGCTTCGTGATCACGGCGATCGGGATATCGTAAATGTTGATCTCGTTCTTCTTGATCAGGTGGAGAAGCAGATCGAGCGGGCCCTCGAACTCGTCCAGGCGGACGCGATACGAGGTCTCCAGGGTATCCGTTCCGGTGTTGAGAGCCTCCGGCATAGCCCTATAAATATACCAGATTTAGCGATGAAGGCAAGCCTTCCGTCAAGATATTGGGGGAAAAGCGCCCTACCCCTTTTTCAGGATGACGATGAAGGCGATGAGAAAGATCGCCAGCGCCACCGACACGATGACGAGCAGGACGGGGTTCTCGAACCCGACGGACGAGCGGGGGCTGGCGAACTTGGCGCGGGTGAAATTGGGTTCCTGCTGGTAGAACACCTTGGCAAAGTCGTCCTTGGCTCTGAAGTCGGCGTTGGAAAAATTGACCTCCCCGCGGAAGGTGGCGCGACGGAAATAGGTGTCCGTGGCAAAGACGGCATGCGTGAAGAAGGCGTTTTTCTCGAACACGGACTCGGAGAAGTCGGAGATCCCCTCGAACGTGCCGCCCGAAAAGCCGGCGCCCATTTTGAAATAGGCGCGCGAGAAACTCGACTCCTTCTTGAACGTGACGGAGAGGAAATTCGCCAATCCGCTGAAGCCCGCCCGCAGAAACGTCACCGGCTCATGGAAGACCGTCTGGTAGTAGCGGGTGTTTCCCGCGAAGGCGGTTTTCTCGAACGTCGCCTTCTTGTCGAAAATACAGGAGAGGAAGAGCGCATCCCCAAGGAACACCGCCTGGTCGCTCTCGACCGGCCCCAGAAAAATCGTCCTGGAGAGGTCCACGGTTTTGGCGAAGGTCGTCCCTCGAAACGCGACCGGCCCCTGGATGACCACCATGTCGCCGAGCATCCGGTGCTCGACCATATCGGGCTTGAGCTGGGTGTCCAGAATGCCGTCGACGACCGAATCGCGGATCGAGAAGGGGCCGCGGATCACGCGGACCTCGGTGACCCGGGACGGCGCCAGATCGGCACGTACGGACGGCGGGAGAGAGACCGACGCCAGCGGCACGGAGGGAAGCTGTGTGAGCAGGAGATCGCCGGAAACGACGGCGTGCGTGATGGAGACGCCCTTGCCGGCCTTCAGGGCCTGCAGGATTTCCACGGCCTGGACGGCCTGGGCGGCGCGCTCCGGCTTGGAGCAATCCGGGTTAAAGTGGCGGACGAACAGCCCGGGCTCCCCGGCGATCTCCCGCTCCACCTGGCAGGACGCCCAGGCGACGGTCCCCGGCAGCCAGAGCAGCAGAATCAAGCATTGCGCTGAGACGTTCCTGACCATAGGACGCCGGGATTGCGAAAACGTTCCTGCGTTCTGTACACTGCCTCCATGGTTCTCGCCTACATCGCGGACCCCTTGGACGAAGAGAACTCTCGCGGACGTTTCTATCACGTCTGCCAGGGCGTGATGCAACAAGAGGAAATTTCTCCTCCCCCGCCCGACGAGCCCATTGCCTGCACGGCCTGCGGCGTCGAACTGGAGTACGAGGACTTCCTCGACGCGCAGATGAAAGGGTCCGCGTAGGGGACTGGCCCCCTTCTGCCGGGGCCTGTCCCCCTTCTTGAGGCAGAACGAGTGCCCCAAACAAAGTAGCCTGGCACCTTTTTCTGCTTCCGCCGGCATGAAAGTGCCGGCGCTCCTCACGCGCCTCCAAGCTGACCTTCCCCCCTCCCGCTACACTCAGACCGACCAGCAATACCTCATCGACAGTCCGTAGCTCGGCTATTTCAAAAGAATATCTAATGCGGATATTTCATCAGGAGGATACCTTTGAATG
>CAZMPH010000191.1:0-2423 GCA_964568195.1 uncultured Nitrospirales bacterium
GCGGCCCTCCCGGCCGTCCCGACATGTCGGGCGGATCGGGCGTCATCATTGATCCGAACGGGTACATCGTGACCAACAACCACGTGATCGATCGGGCCTCCGAGATCAAGGTCTATCTCTCCAACAAGAAGGAGTATCAGGCCAAGATCATCGGAGCGGACCCGAAGACGGATCTGGCCGTTATCAAGATCGAGGCCACAGGCCTCCCGCATCTCAAATGGGGCGGCTACGATGAGCTCCAGGTCGGCGACATCGTCCTGGCGGTGGGAAGCCCCTTCGGCCTCTCGCAGACCGTCACGATGGGCATCATTAGCGCTGTGGGGCGCGGCAACGTCGGCATCGCCGATTACGAGGACTTCATCCAGACGGACGCGTCCATTAATCCCGGCAACTCCGGCGGCGCGCTGGTGAACCTCAAGGGCGAGCTGATCGGCATCAACACGGCGATCTTCTCCCGGACGGGCGGCAACGAGGGCATCGGGTTCGCCGTGCCGGTCTCGCTCGCCAAGAACATCACCGACAGCCTCATCAAGACGGGGAAAGTGGTCCGGGGCTGGCTCGGCGTGGCCATCCAGGAGATCACGCCGGACCTGGCCAAGGCGTTCAAGGCGAAGGAGCAGAAGGGCGCCCTCGTCAGCGACGTGAACGAGCAGGGCCCCGCGCTGAAAGCCGGCGTCCAGCGCGGCGACGTGATCGTGGAGTTCGACGGCAAGGAGGTCCAGACCGTCAGCGAGCTGCGGAACCGCGTGGCCCAGACGCAGGTGGGCGCGAAAGTGCCCCTAAAAGTGGTCCGGGAGGGGCAGGAGAAGATGCTCACGATCCATATCGGCGAGCGCCCGACCGACGCCCTGCTGGCCCGCGGCACGGAGCCCGGCGCCGCTCCCCCGGAGAGCGCCGAGGCGCGCAAGGGGCCGCTGAACGTCCTCTCCGATCTCAAGGTGAAGGCGATTGATGAGGAGACCAGGGCGCAGCTCAACATCGGCCCGAAGACGGCCGGCGTGCTGGTCGCGCACGTCCAGGCCGGGAGCCCGGCGGAGCAGGCCGGCCTGCAGCGCGGCGACGTGATTCAGGAGGTCAACCGCCACCCGGTCATGGGGGTCAAGGACTACGACGCGGCGGCCGCCAAGATCAAGAAGGAGGAGAACGCGGTCCTCCTCGTCAACCGCCAGGGCAGCACCCTCTTCATCGTCATCAACCCGTAGGGGATCGTTAAACGTTAAACGGAAACGACGATTAACGAATAACGAATAACGTATAACGAATAACGACGCGCAATGGCCGAAGGCCGCTTCAATAAGTTCTTCAAGGGGCTACAGGATCGGGTCTTCACGCCGCTCGAAGACCCGAAGATGCCGCTGACCCAGCACCTGGAGGAGCTCCGGGTGCGGCTCACGCGGGCCGTCGTCATTCTGGCCATCGTCTTCTCGTGCTCGTTCTATTTCTCGGTCCAGGTCATGGACTGGGTGCGCATCCCGCTGCAGAACGCGTTCGTCTTCGTCAAGTTCAGCGACCAGTACACCCTCGACGGCATCCTCAAGGGCGGGAACCTCGGCCAGATGGTGACGTGGCTGTCCACGGGCCGGCTGGTGATGAAGTGGCAGCCGACCGCGCTGGAGAAACTCCCGTTCATCTTCCTCTCCCCCGCCGAAGCCATCTGGAACAACGTCAAGGTCTCGATGGTGTTCGCCGCCTTCCTGGTGATGCCGTACCTCATATGGGAGACCTGGATGTTCTCCTCGCCGGGCCTGCTGGCCCACGAGCGGCGCTTCGTCCTGCCGTTCGTGTTCATCAGCAGCGTCGCGTTCTACCTGGGCCTCGGCTTCTGTTATTTCGTGGTGCTGCCGTTCGCGTTGAACTTCCTGGTCCAGTACGGCATCGATTCCGGCTTCGTGCCGCAGCTGTCCATTGCGGCGTTCGTGGGCTTCATCCTGTGGTTCCTGCTGGTCTTCGGCCTGATGTTCGAGCTGCCGCTGGCCATCACGCTCATGGCCCGGCTGGGCTGGGTGGACGCGGTGATGCTGCGCCGGTACTGGAAGTGGGCGCTGGTCGGCTCGTTCGGCACGACTCCTCCGCGCCGCTGGGTCGCCGCATTTTCGGAGCGACTGCGCGCGCTCGGTCACGGGCTCGCCTCGACCGACGCGCGGGACATCGCGCCGCAGGTGACCTGGGCCGTCCCCGGCCCTGCCCTCTCAGAGGGCAAGACGAGGCCACGTCTTCCGAGAACAGCTTTGGGTAGTAGAAAGCGAAACGTTGAAGCTCAGGTCCCCATCAACAGGTCACTGATATGGATGAGCCTCCTATTGCCTGTGAAATGATCCCTGACGAGCAGGTGAGGCACCGGACGCTCAGATTGATCAGCGCCCTCCCCTCCGGGAAAGAAACCGGTGACAAAGGAGAGCAGGCCTAAGTCAACGTGGGTGAGC
>CAZMPH010000192.1:0-2335 GCA_964568195.1 uncultured Nitrospirales bacterium
CACGAAGGTCGTCCACTGTGCGACTGCCACGCGGGGCGCGGGCAGCTTTCGCTTCGTTGCCCCGGCACGTAGCGGTAGAGGACGCCCAGCATCGCCATGCTGATCCAGCCGAGCGTCAGCATGTGCGTCACGGCGAGCACGCGCGCCTGCAAGGCCCGCAGGCGCGCCACGGCTTCATCGAGGGCCTGGACGGAGCTCTCCACGCGCCGCGCCACCACGTCCCCCGCCGCGGCCGTCTCGGGCCGGCCACGGGTCTCGGACCAGACGCGCCGCGCCTGCGCGAGCTCGTCGAGGACCTCTGCTACGCGTTTCGCCTGGGCCGCGAGCTCGTCCTGCTCGAAGCGCAAGAGCTCGCTCGAGACCTGCCGGCCGAGCGCGCTCAGCAGCGCCAGGTCGATCGGCCCCAGCCGCTCGGCAATCAAGGCGCTGCAGCCCTCGGCGATTTTGGATTCTTCCATGTCGCGGATGCCCGCGTCGGTGATCACCTTCATGGTAGGGTAGATGCCCCGGATCAGGTCAGGCCCGCCCGTGCCCACGTCTTCCTCGGACGCGTTGTACAGCGCCTCCAGGGCGATGCGCAGCGCCTGCGCTTCCGTGAGCCCGCGCCGGTACATCTGCTTCATCGTGTCGCGGGCGTCCTTGCCCCCGGAGCCGATCCCGTCGCATGGTACTCGGTTTCCTCATAGCGCCCACCGGTCACGTCGTATTTGAAGATCCGACCCTCGTGCCGCTTGAGATCGTATCCGGCGAAGAGGGGGATTACCACCAGCCCCTGGAACGCCATCGGCAGGTTCCCCCGCACCATCTGGGCCAGCTTGTTGGCCTTGCCCTCGCAGGACAGCATATCGCCTTCCAGTTTTTCATAGTGCTCCAACTCGACCTGGAAGAGGTGCGCCAGTTCCATTGCAGGCCCCGCCGCACCGGCGATGGCGACGGCCGAATGCGCGTCGGTCTTGAACACCTTCTCGATGCGGCGCCCGGAGACCTGGAACCCCTCGGTCGCCTGGCGGTCGCCGGCCATCAGCACGCCGCCCTGGAACCGAATCGCCAGCACGGTGGTACCGTGCGAAAACGCCGGCAAGCCGGCGGCAGCGGGCGTTCCAGAGGTAGGTGCATGAGCTCCCATCTGGGGAATCTGCAACGGAGAATTGGCCCCCCGGCTCATAAGAAAATCGTAGAAACTGGATCCGTGATCGTCTGAAAAAAGAGGCACCGTGGTCAGGCCTTCAACTTTTCCAGCAGAGCGCCAACCGTGTTGGACTCGTCGAGCAGGTCTTTCGTGAGCGCCTCGGTGCCGCGCAACGGTTCCATGAGGGGAACCTTCTTGATCGCCGCGTTCCCGACGTCGAAGAGCACCGACGTCCAGCTCGCCGCGTACACCTCCTGCGGCCACTTCTTCACGCAGGCCGCCCGAAAATACGCGCGGGTGTCGAGCGGCGCAACGGTCTCCGCCTGGCGGACCTCCTCGTCCATGACGATGCGCTCCACCCGGTTGGCGCGCTCGAGGGTGAAGTACAGCCCCTTCTCGGGCCGGACGTCGTGGTACTGGAGATCCATCATCGCCACCCGAGGGTCATCCCACCCGCAGCCCTTGCGGTCCAGGTAGGATTCGATCAGGTCCCGCTTGGCCACCCAGTCCAGCTCGCGGACGAGTTCGCGAGGGTCGCGCTCCAGTTTGTCGAGGGTCTCTTCCCAGCGGATGAGGACTTCCTTGACGGGCAGGGTCAGCTCATGGCTCGCGTAATAGTCCTGCGCCGCTTTGAGATACGCGCGCTGCACGGCGATCGCCGTCGTCGCCTTGCCGCCGGCGAGCCGCAGATCGGCCTTCACCTCCAGGTCGCGCGACACCGCCTTGATCGCGTGGACGGGGTCTTCCAGCTCGATCGCCGGGAGCGCCCAGTTGTCTTCGATCATGTCCAGCACGACGGCCATCGCGCCCACTTTCAGGAAGGTCGCGCACTCCGCCATGTTGACGTCCCCCGCGATGACGTGAAGCCGCCGGTACTTGACGGGATCGGCGTGGGGCTCGTCCCGCGTGTTGATGATCGGCCGCTTGACCATCGTGTTGAGGTCCATCAGCGTCTCGAAGAAGTCCGCCCGCTGCGAGATCTGATAGACGGCCGGCGACGTTTGATTCTCCGTCCCGACCTTGCCGGCCCCCGCGAAAATCAGGCGCGTCACCAGGAACGGCACGAGGGCGCGGGCGACGTGCTCGAAGGGGATGGCGCGGGCCACCAGGTAGTTCTCGTGATACCCATAGCTGTTGCCCTTGCCGTCCGTGTTGTTCTTGTAGACGAGCAGGCTGCCGGGCCCCCGCACCTGTTCCACCGCATGC
>CAZMPH010000193.1:0-2324 GCA_964568195.1 uncultured Nitrospirales bacterium
TGCGAGCGCGCCGGCGTACTTTTTCGCCTCCAACCTGAAGCGCTTTAGATGCTCGAGCGCCAGCTTGCCGTGCGTCATGGACTTGACGCGCTCGGCGGCGATTCCGCCCGTGCAGCCCGCCGGAGGCTTCGCCGGCCGCAAAGAGATTGCGCACGCCGGACTCGCCGTTCACGTCGATCTGTACGCCGCCGTTCTGGTAGTGAAGCGTGGGGTAGATGAGCACCGGGTCCTTCGTGATGTCCAGTCCGTACCGCTTGTACTGGCGGACCATGGCGGGGAAATGCTTCTCCAGCGTGCCCGGGCCCGATTCCACGTCAAGCAGCGGCGTGTCGAGCCAGACGCCGAGCCGCCCCGTCGCCGTGCGGACGCCGCGCCCCTCCTCGCATTCGCGGATGATCGAGGAGGACACGACGTCGCGGGTGTCGAGCTCATTCACGAACCGCTCGCCCTTGGCGTTCACCAGATGCCCGCCCTCGGACCGGATGCCCTCCGTGACCAGCGCGCCGATCAACTGTTCCGGGTACACCGCGCCGGTCGGGTGGTACTGGAAGGTGTCGATCTGCAGCAGCTTGGCCCCGATCCGGTACGCCATGGGCAGCGCATCGCCCGTCGCGCCGTAATGGTTGCTGGTCGGGAAGCCCTGGATGTGCAGCCGGCCGATGCCGCCCGTCGCCAGGATGACCGCCTTGGCGGCCACCACGAAGAGGCGCTTGTTGTCCAGGTCCTGCAGGATCGCGCCGGTGCAGGCGCCGTTGCCGTCGCTGAGCAATTCGACGGCCGCGCTGAACTCCAGGAGCTGGATCTTCTTATTCAGCACTTCGTCCTTCAGCACCCGCATGATCTCGAGGCCGGTGTAGTCGGAGCAGGTCAACAGCCTGGGCTTGGAGCTTCCCCCTCCCTTCTTCACGTGGAGGTTCCCGTCGGCGTCGCGGTCGAACAGCACGCCGAGCTCCAGCAGCCATTTGGCGATGGACGGCCCCTCCTCCACCATCGTCTTGAGGAGCTGGTGGTCGTTTTTCATGTGGCCGCCCTTGAGGGTGTCCAAGAAGTGCTGGACGGGCGAGTCCTCGCTGGTGATCGCGATCTGGATGCCGCCCTGAGCCATGACGGTGTTGGAGTCGCCCAGGCGCAGCTTCGTGGCCAGCAAAACCTTCGCCCCGTGCGCGTGAGCGTGCAGGGCGGCCGCGCAGCCGGCGCCGCCGCCGCCGACGACCAGCACGTCCGTGGAATAGGCCGGCGTCAGGTCCGCATCGGCCGACACCGGGCTGTCGCCTTCCAGCAGGGCGGCCAGCTCGTGCACCGTCTTCTCGCCGGCGTTGGGGCCGAACTTGATCGGGCGGTAGGCGTTCTCGCGGTAATCGGGATGGTACTTCTTGATCAGCTGGTCGCGCTCGTTGGCGGGAAACTTCGGCAGGGTCTGCTTGCGGCGCGCGTCGCGGGTCTTGTGAACGAGTTCCTGGAGGGCTGGGAGCTGCATTACGTAAGACTCACCATTTTAACGCTGCTCATGACCCGTTGCATTCAGAAGAGCAACGGGTTCCCCGACCTCGCAGCTACGGACGCCGCAGGCGCTTACTTGATGGCCGCGCAGACGTCCTTGAGCTGCTGCTCGTCCATGCTGAGGATGCGGTCCCACTCCGACTGGTATTGGCCCTGCGCGATCTCGTCGATCCGATCGTGCAGGCGCTGGGGCTTCTCCGAGAAAAACGACCCCTGCGCGCGGCTTGCGTAGAGCGCGACCAGGTTCGGCGCGATGTCCGCGATGCAGACGGGCACGCAGAGCCCGCACATCACGCAATCCATGAACATCTCGGAGACCCCCTTAAAATCGCCGAAGACGGCCTTCCACACCCCGTCCCGCACGTCGATCCCCTGCGGGCAGGCCTCGGTGCAGGCGTTGCAGTTCCGGCAGAGCGGCGCCTCCGGATAGAGACTGAACAGGTCCTGTTTCGGATCCTTCAGCTCGGCCATCTGGTAGATCGCCTTGCGGGCCGGGAACGGCGGCACCATCGTGAAGGACATCCCCTCTTCGACGGCCGTCGAGCAGGCCAGGCAGGTCCTGACCTTCGGATCGTCCTTGGTCCGGTAGTACGTCGCGCAGGCCCCGCAAAAGCCGCCGAGGCACCCGGCGCCGCGGATCACTTCCTGGCCGCTGTACCACAAGGCCTTGATGACCGTGATCCCTTCCGGCACTTCGTACTTCTTGCCGGCGATCTCGACGGTCACCATCTTCGGGCGCAGGATTTCCTCCTGGTCGATGGCGATGTTCTTGTCGAAGCCCTTTAAATCCATGGTGTCCGTGCACTCATGACCGGCGGGACGGT
>CAZMPH010000194.1:0-2191 GCA_964568195.1 uncultured Nitrospirales bacterium
GCCGCGAGCGTGAGCGCGAGGGTGCGGTCAACACTGTCAGGCTTGTTGCGGTAGAGAGGCGCGCCGCAGCGTCGGCAGCACGCGACGCCACCTGGAGGAAGGATGATCTCCCGCTGCAACAGATCGCATTCATGACAGGCGATGAGCGGGTGTGCGTCCATATGGCTCCACAAACTTTTGCATTACAGCCTAGCTGCCCCGCAAAAAGCAAGCTAGCGGGTCTTGCCCTTCGCATGTTCGCGAGTTTTTGAGCGGACGCTCTATTGCGACCGGCCGGGCCCGTCTGCTACCGTAGCGCCCGAACGGTCGTTTTGATATGGTCCGAGGAGGTGATCATGCAGTTCGAAGCTGATCGAACGCTGGACGAGGCGCCGGGTTCACCGATCGTTCTGGCCGCTGGGTGTCTTTTCCTTCATTTCGAGCAGAGCTTCCAGTTCGGCAACCGCCTCCAAATCCCTGGGACGCCCGGCAGCCCGCTTCACTTCAGTCAGACGCTTCAATCCGAGACAGCGGCAGGACACACCGAACAGATCGAGCATAATTGTGTGGGGCAGGAGATCGTCGTACCCGCCTCCCCCCGTGATGTCCCCAAACAGGTCGAGAGCCCCCAAATCCGTCGCCAGCGTGAAGTTCAGGCCGCGGGTGATGGTCTCCGCATCGAAGCGGAATGGGAATCCGGGCGGGGCGTCACGAAGGATAGGGCGCATGGGTAGCCAGACACGCGGCGAGTCTCGCGACATTCTCCGGCGTACGTCGGTACACCACATCAAGGTCCTGGGTCAGTCTCGCAGACCCATGGGCGGTTGCCGCCGCCCCGCCAACGAGGATGAATTCGACGTGGTGTTGGGCAAGAAGCCGGATGAGGGAGGCGAAATCGGTCATGAACGGGCGCGTCGGCCTGCCCGTCGGAGTTCAGTCGCAAACTGCTGCAAGGCTATGAGTTGCAAGAACCGCTGCTCGACCGTCAACTTCAGATTTTCGCGCAGCAAGGTCCGGTCAATATCGCGCTTGTACGCTTCAATGGCCGGATCCGTTTCGAGGCCGACCACCTCGCGCCGGGCCGCTCCGCTTCCATCCTTCTCTGCCATGCCAACCTCGCTTCGTATGGTGAAGTCTAGCATTTCATTTGTGCCGCATCAACGACCTTTGACAACCAAAGGAGGGACGAACATGTATAAGTACATCCGAATGGTGGGAACCGCGTTGGTCCTTGCGATCGCGGCGGCGACCTTGATCAGCCCGAGCCCGGCCGTCGCGGAGTCGGCCGCCGGACTCGAGGCCGACGCCAACGCCGCTTTGAACAAGCTCTATGAGGGCTCGCCCGAGGCCAGGATGCTCTCGGAGAAGGCCACGGCGATCCTCGTGTTCCCGGACATCGTCAAGGCGGGCTTCATGGTGGGCGCTCAGTATGGCGAGGGCGTGCTTCGCAAGAAGGGCAGGACGGTCGGGTACTACAGTTCCGTCGCGGGGTCATACGGCCTGCAGGCCGGCGTGCAAACGTTCGGCTACGCGCTCTTCCTGATGTCGGACTCCGCGGTCAAGTATCTCGACACGAGTGAGGGCTGGGAGATCGGCGTCGGCCCGAGCATCGTCGTGGTGGACGAGGGTGTCGCCCGCACGCTCACGAGCACGACGCTCAAGGATGAGGTCTACGCGTCCATCTTCGACCAGAAGGGCCTGATGGCGGGTCTCGGGATCCAGGGCTCGAAGATCACCAGGATCAAGAAGTAGCCCTATGAGCACCCTTGCCAAACAACTTGGGCGCGCCGTCGGCGCGCTGGCCATTCTGGCGGCCGCCGCGTGGGGCGCGCTCGCGCTGTTCTATGGCCCCCTTGTCGCCGAAGCGTTGCGCTCCCTGCTGGCGGGGCTGTTCGGCCTCGCCGGTGTCGTGGCCGCGGCCGCTTGGCTGTTCTCGCGCCGGCGCTGGCGGGCGGCGGGCGCGTTCGCGGCCGCGTTTCTGGTGCTGCTCGCCTGGTGGAGCACTCTTCAACCTTCCAACGACCGCGATTGGCAGACGGATGTCGCGGTGCTGCCTTATGCGACCATCAATGGGGACCTGGTCACGCTCCACAACATCCGCAATTTCGAGTACCGCAGCGAGACCGACTTCACGCCGGCCTATTACGACAAGACGTTCGACCTGCGGCGGCTCGATTCGGTCGATCTCATCGCGACCTATTGGATGGGCCCG
>CAZMPH010000195.1:0-2183 GCA_964568195.1 uncultured Nitrospirales bacterium
AAGAAGGAAAAGAAACTTGGCAAGGTTAATCCATCACGGAAGAGGTGAATTGGCCTGACGAGCGGGTGGCGCCGAACGGGCGCCCGGGCGGAGCGGAAGGGCCTACAGCCGAGTCATCGGGGCCTCGACGGCGAAAGGGAGATAGGAAGGGGGTCAGGCACATTTTCTCGGAAGAAAATGAGCCAGACCCCAGCTAGTCGGCTTTCGCGGCGCCTTGCCAGAGCATGTCATAGCCGAGTTCCTTGGTGTCGGAGCACAGACTGACCAGGGCGGAGAACTTGTCGGCAAAGACTTTGTCGGCGTGGGATTTTTCGTGATCCTCGAACGACCGCCAATAGGTCACGATGGCGTAATGCTCGTCGGCGGTCTTGGCCGCGCCGAGGGTGCCCTCGTCGGAGATAAAGCCGGAGAACTTGAACACCTGCCCGGCGAGGAATCCCCCCTTGGTGCCACCGTAGGTTTCCTTGACGACCATGCACATTTCCCCGACGGCCATCTCCACGTCCTCGAAGGTGACGCCGGGCTTGAGCGTGACGGTGTTGAACAGCATTTTGGCTCCGAAGGGGAGTGTAATCGGACTGAACATGGCATCCTCCTGGAAGCAGTGCGCACCTGAACGCGCTCACACTATACCACTGGCGGCCCTGCTTTCTGAACACGAGCGGGCGTGGCCGGAAGAAAAACGGGGTCAGGCACATTTTCTCGGAAGAAAATGAGCCAGACCCCTCTGCTAATCCAGGCGGTTGGGGACGAAATGGAAGTTCATCTGCTGGCTGGCGCCCTGGTCCTCGGGATTGGCGGGCTCCCAGGATCCTATCGTGGCATTGCCTTCCGCCAGGGCCCGGCTCAATAGTCGCCCGAACTCGTCGAGATCGCGAACGGGCCGATTATTGATCTCGGCAATCACCGACCTGACCTTGATGCCGGCGAGATCGGCCAGGCTGTCGCCGATGATTTCGAACACCGCGACCCCCTCCAACGTTCGGAGATTCAATTCCTTGCGGATGTCCTCCGTCACCGGACCGACGATCGCCCCGAACTCCTCAGCCAGGGCCTTCGGGTCCGCGCCCTTCATGACCGCGGCGTCGGCCGGGGAGACCATCGCCAGACCGAGCAACCCCGCCAGGACCACCCCGCCCAGAATCTGCCAGCGCTTCATGGTGAGCCCTCCCTATCGTTTACTGTTACAGTACGCCCTCAACGTTAGAAGGCCATTAAGCGAGGATTAGAAGTGCCTAACGTGGCAAGAGAAAAAGGGAGCCGCGCGACCGTAACGTCCGTAGACTAGGATAGACTACAGGGGGGAAAACGGGGGGAGACCATGAACAGGCACGTCGTGATCGGTTTGTTCCTTGTCGGCGCGCTGGCGGCGGGCGTGGCCGGGGCGGCGGGTGACGCCAAGCCAGGCGCCGACGGGCGGACGCTCGCGAAGGCCACGTTTGCGGGCGGGTGCTTCTGGTGCATGGAAGAGGCCTTGGACAAGGTGGACGGCGTGGTCTCGACCATGTCCGGCTATATTGGCGGCCGCAAGGCGAATCCGACCTACGAGGACGTGTCGGCCGGAGAGACCGGGCACGCGGAGGCGGTCGAGATCCTCTACGATCCGGCCAAAGTCGGCTACGCCAAGATTCTGGACACCTTCTGGCGCAACATCGACCCTACCACGCCGGACCGGCAGTTCTGCGACCGAGGGAACCAGTACCGCTCGGCCATCTTCTACCACGACGAGACACAGAAGCGGCTCGCCGAGGACTCGAAGAAGGCGCTGGCGAAGTCCAAGCCGTTCAAGGAGGCGATCGCCACCGAGATCGTTCCGGCCGCCGCCTTCTATCCCGCCGAGGAGTACCACCAGAACTTTTACGAGAAGAATCCGATCCGGTACCGGCTCTACAAATACAACTGCGGCAGGGCCCAGCGGCTCGAGCAGCTCTGGGGCAAATAAAGCGAGCGGAGTTTTAGGAGCGGGTGACACCGCATGGGCGCCCCGATGCAGCGCGGGGCGTACAGCCGGGTCTGCGGGGCCTCGACGGCGTCCCGACCCGTTGCAAGCTGGGGTGGCGCCGAACGGGCGCCCGGGCGGAGCGGAAGAGCGTACAGCGCGAGTCTGCGGGGCTGCGACGCCGAAACGCTCTGAGCTGGTGACCCGTTGCATTTAAGGAGCAACAGGTGCCCCGGCTGTTCGG
>CAZMPH010000196.1:0-2165 GCA_964568195.1 uncultured Nitrospirales bacterium
CAACGCGGCGGCGGCGATGCGCTCCCCCGCCTTCTCGTACAGAACGACGCCCCGGGCGGTCGTGCATTCCGGCGTTGCGTATTCCGGATGCGCCCCATCCACATACAGGCGCCCGCCGTTGGCCAGCACCTTGTTCAGCAGGCGATTGTAGTCCGGCCCCGGCCGTTCCCGTTCTCCCTCCACTTCGAAGCCACGGATGTCGAGCAGCGGGTTCTCGTTCTCGTAGTCCCAGAGGATCTTGGGCGAGGGAAAGCCCGGGTAGTGATTGATCAGAAAGAGCGAATTGGACACGGGGTCCACGGACTCGGGGTCGCGGGTGGCGATCCCGAACTCCGTTTCGGTTCCGAAGGCTCGCTTCATCGTCATGCGGTGATCTCGGGCACGGCTGATCGCGTCAGAGATAGTGGCCGGTGGTCACGGTCTCGATACGCCGCGATTCGTGGGATCCGACCGTGATCGTCCGGACATGGACGATCTTGTCGGCCTTTTTGCCGGCGATCTTCGCCCAGTCGTCCGGGTTGGTGGTGTTCGGCAGGTCTTCGTGCTCCTTGAACTCATCGCGGATGGCCCGGAGGAGATCGTCCGCCTTGAGACCTCGTTCGCCGGTCGCGAGCAAGCGCTTGATGGCGTATTTCTTCGCCCGCGAGACGATGCCCTCGATCAGCGCCCCGCTGGAGAAGTCCTTCATGTAGAAGGTCTCCTTGTCCCCGTTGGCGTACGTGACCTCCAAGTACTGGTTCTCCTCGCTGAGCGCGTACATGGATTCCACGGTCGCCACGGTCAGCCGCTCGACGAGCTTGGCGGTATCGCCTCCGTCCCGCTCCAGTTCCTCGGGATGCCAGGGCAGATCCGGCGTCAGATACTTGGAGAAAATGTCCCGCGCCGCGGCCTTGTCCGGACGGTCGATCTTGATCTTGACATCCAGGCGGCCCGGGCGCAAGACGGCCGGATCGATGAGGTCCTGCCGGTTGCTGGCCCCGATCACGATCACATTGTTCAGCCGCTCCACGCCGTCGATCTCCGAGAGAAACTGGGGGACGATCGTGGACTCGATGTCGGACGAGATCCCGCTGCCGCGGGTCCGGAAGAGGGCGTCCATCTCGTCGAAGAACACGATCACCGGGTAGCCGTCATCCGCCTTCTCCTTCGCCTTCTTGAACACCTCACGAACCTGGCGTTCCGACTCGCCCACGTACTTGTTGAGGAGTTCGGGCCCTTTCACGTGCAGGAAGAAACTCCGGATGTCCTTGCCCGTCAGATGCCCCAGCTTCTTGGCGATCGAGTTGGCGACGGCCTTGGCGATCAAGGTCTTGCCGCAGCCCGGAGGGCCGTACAGCAGGATGCCCTTCGGCGCCCGCAGCTTGTGCTCTTTGAACAAGTCGGCGTGCAGGAACGGCAGTTCCACGGCGTCCTGGATCTGCTCGATCTGGTCGCGCAGGCCGCCGATATCGTGGTAGTTGACGTCCGGGACTTCCTCCAGGACCAGTTCTTCAACCTCCGACTTCGGCAGTTTTTCCAGCAGGTAGCCGGACCGCGCGTCATAGAGGAGATGATCCCCGACGCTGAGTCGCTGGGAGAGGAGCGGCTCGGCGAGCTCGGCCACCCGCTCTTCATCAGTGCGCAACGTGATGGTCGCGCGCCTCTCGTCCAGCGTGTCCTTCAGGCGGACCACCTCGCCCTGCAGGTCGAACCCGCAGGCTTCAATGACGTTCAACGCCTCGTTCAGGATCACTTCCTGGCCCTTCCGGAGCGTCTTGAGGTTGATGGATGGGTGCAGGTTTACTTTCAATTTTCGGCCGGTGATGTACACATTGACCGTCTGGTCCTTGTTCACGCTGGTGAAGATGCCGTAGGTGGACGGCGGGGCCGTGAGCTTGTCCACTTCGGCCCGCATCGCCTCAATCTGGGTTTTGGCTTCCTGCAGGGCCTCGGTGAGCCGGTCGTTCTGCCGGTTCACCTGATCGAGTTGATGCCGCGCCTGATGCAGGCGGCGCACTTCCTCCTCCAAGGAGCGAATCTGCACCAGGAGCTTTTCTTTTTCTCTTTCCTGCTCGTCCTTCATGGTGCCCTCTGCCGGATGGTCCTCGGACAGGCCGGTCAGCTTCTTGACCGTATTACGGATTGAACTCAGCCGCCCCGGCGTCTTTTTTATCTCGGCCATCGTC
>CAZMPH010000197.1:0-2148 GCA_964568195.1 uncultured Nitrospirales bacterium
TGATGATTTCGGCGCCGCCGAACTCCATGGTGCTCACGAGGTCCGCGCCGGCCATATAGGGCTCGTGTTTCCACTCATGCCCCGCGATGCTGAAGAGCTGCACCTGCTCGCTGAAGGCGCCCAGGACATGAATCACCACCGCGTCGCCCACGTGCGCCGCAATCGTCGGCGTCACGGGCTCGGCTCCGGCCTTCACGCAGGTGAGCACTTCGCTGTACTCACAGCCCTTGCTGATCCGGTAATCGGTCGGCTCGGACCTGTAGTTCACCGCCGTGATACCCGCCGTCTTCGAGATGTACGGCATGAAGCTCGTACCTACTTGGTTGTCTTCGTCCTGGAACATCAGCGCGAAGGACCGGTAGTTCTTCCGGTTCTCGTTCCCCGGCACGGACTGATCCACGATCACATCCGCCCGCCAGGCGCTCTTCATGGCCAGATCCTCGCCCGTGACCGGATCGCGGTACTGCGAGCCCTTCGGGCCGATGACGACGGTCCCAAACAGCCCGTTGCGAGGATTCTCGACGACGTTGCCCCAATCCTGGATCAGGGCCGCGTTCTCGCCGAATTCCGGATGCGCATAGTAGGTGTACGTCCGGCTCTGCCCCGGCGCGACCGTCTGGTCACCCGGATTGTTACCCGCGTTGATCCCCATCGAATCCTTGGGATCAAACGCCAGCATGTCCACGTGGAAGCCGGCGCGCTCCTTGGCCATCTCGTTCTTGAGATTGACCTTGACGCAATCGCCGACGTTCACGTGCAGGGTCAACGGGCTCGGCTCCAGGGAGCCGGCCGCCACTTTGCCCTTGTCGCCTTCGAGCACGTACATCTTGCCCGATTCGTTCCCGAAGACCATCTTCCGCTCAAGATCCACTTCCATCGTGCCCGGTGCCCCGCTGTTGTACCGGATTGCCTTGTCGATGGCTGAAACGTTGAAGGTCTTCACCGGCGCACCGGCCGGACACACCTCCTTCGCCGACTGCGGGATGGTTTCCCGCCCCGGCAGCGGCTTCAGCGTGGAATCCGGCTTGTCGAGCACCCGGAAGATCCCCCAGCTCCCTTCCGCGAAGTGCGAGGCCCGGCCGCTGTAGTACAGATAATCGCCGGCCATCTGCTGAGGCCCACCCGCCGCCGGGATCGCGGGGTCATACCGCTCGCCGATCACCACGTGCAGGGTGCTCTTCGGGATTGAGTTCGCGGAATACCGTTCCATCGGGAACCAGTGTCCGCTGATATGCCAGGAATGGACCTCATTCGCGGAACCGGTGATCAAGCGAACCATAATCGGATCACCCAGATACGCCCGCAACATGAGTGTATCGGGATCCCCGTGGACCTTGCTGCTGAACAACTGCGACGGATCGGGATTGTTCGCCAAGCGGACGCTCAGCGGCTCGACCCGCATGTTATAGCCGCTGCCCGTCGTCGCCTCGCCGCCGTTGAGGAACCACATCGGCGACTTGTTGAGCTTGGCCGGGTACGCCGCCGACGGCGTCCCGTCCACCGAGATCGCGTTGACTTTCGCCTGCGGGTTGTCCGTCGTGATCAACTCGGACGTCCGCGGGTTGGAGTCCATGACCTGCGTCACGATCTCCCGGAACGAGCCTTTGATATGTGCCGACACCGGCTCGATCGTGTGGATGTCCGCGACCGGGCCGCTCCGGATCTCCTTGCCGGTCACCGGGTCATGATACGTGGACCGCGGCGGTTCGGCGATGAAGGTGGAGTAGAACCCGTGGCCCCACCCGTCCAATCCGAACACGTGGTCATGCCAGAAGGTGGTCCCGAAATCGGCGTCAACGTACCACCGCTCGCGGATCCACTCCACAGACGCGATCTCGCCCTTCTTGTGGGCGTACTTCAGAGGACGCTCGAAGGTGATGGTGTTGCCCTCGATCTTGCTGATCCGGGCCGATTCAAAACCACCCACCTCGTCCATCCCCACGCCCAACTCCGTCTTGACGTGATAACGGGAGGCGTCCTTCACCGTGATGCTGGTGGCGCCCTTGGCCACATCCGCCTCGATCAGCGTGTTCATCGGCACGGGCATGCCCTTGCCTGGATGCTCGTCCTTCAGGATCGTGAACGGCCGCAGGGACATCTCATACGAGAAGCCGATGATCGGGCCGTCCGACGCCTGCGTGTCGAACT
>CAZMPH010000198.1:0-2097 GCA_964568195.1 uncultured Nitrospirales bacterium
TCACAGCCGTGGCCGGCATCAAGGTCGGTCATCACACGCTCGGCGAACGCCCGAAAGGCGTCCCGGTGCTCCGGCGCCACGTAGGCGTACGCCGACGTGCCGACCACGGCCTCCGGCCGTTCCGCCTCGAGCAGGGCAAGGCCGGCGGGATTCACGTCGCGCACCGTTCCATCGCGCGAGAGGACCAGCACGGCGTCCGGTTCCGCGTCAAAGAGCACCCGCCATCGAGTGTCACTCATGCATCAACCCTGCCGCGCAACCTGCCACACCTATTTCTTCCGCCCCGGCCCGCCTCGCTGCTGCTCCGTGAGGATACAGCCGACCTGAATGGCCAGCGCCAGCCGCTCCAGGTCCACCGGCTTTCCCATGACGTCGACGGAACCCAGATCCAACGCCTCTTGCAGCAGCTTGTCGTCCTGGCCAGTGGTCAGCAGAATGACCCCGCCGCCGTATTTTTTCGCCCGCAGCTTGCGCAGCACTTCGACCCCGTTCATGCCGGACATATTCATGTCGAGTACGACCAGTTGCGGGACCTCCTGCTCCACGGCAGCCAGCGCCTGCGGGCCGTCATGAACCGCCCGGACCCGATAACCCCGCAGTGACAGGAACCGCTGCATCAGCTCGCAGATCGGCGGCTCGTCATCCACCACCAGGATGGAATCCATGGCGGCCTGGCTGGACGGCGAGGCCTCGGCCGGCGGCGCGCCCAGAGCGGCCGCCGCCGGAGCAGGAGACGCAGCCGGCGTAGCGGCGGGCGCTTGCGCCGATTTCGGCAGCGCCCGCTCCATCGCGGCCACCAGCATATCGAGGGCCAGACCCTTGCTCAGAAAATCCATCGCGCCGAGCTGACGCGCCTGCTGCTCCAACGCGTCCGATCCCCAGGCCGTAAGGATCATCACGGCGGCCTTGGGGTCGATCGCGCGGATGTGCTTGAGCACCTCGATGCCGTTCATCTCGGGCATGCGGAGGTCCAGCAGCGTGAAGCGGGGCTTGTGCTGCTTGAACAGTTCGAGCCCTTCCTTGCCGTTGGAGGCCGTGATGACCTCATGGCCTTGGCGGCCCAGCACCGCCCGCAGCAGATCGCAGATTAACCGCTCATCGTCCACGATTAGGATTGTCGCCATGACCCTCTCCTCGCTTAGTTCCCGCTGCTTGCTTCATTCTTTATGGGACGGACTCTCTCCTCGAGGCATGGCCCTCGCCCCTTACCGTACCACGTCCGCGACATGGGCGCTCTGGATCAACCGAGGAGGGTTGGCTGGGGGACCAGGATTCGAACCTGGGTAATCAGATCCAAAGTCTGATGTCCTACCACTAGACGATCCCCCAACGTAAATTCATGATGATACAGAAAACCCTGTGCCGGCGCAAATTTAACGCATGCAGGAGGGGCCGACGGCTGACCTCAAGAAAGACGCCTACAAGAAGGCGTTTTCACGGTCGGGGTGCTCAAGCGCAAGGGTCAGGCACTTGGCCGCGCCTCCCGCTTTGATGAACTCGGAGAGGCAGACGGCGTGGGTGGTGTAGCCGTGAGCTCCCAGCTTCTTCATCGTGTCCGGGGATCCTTCCGGAATCACGACATGTGTCCCGCTACAGACCGCGTTGCAGGCGAACCGCTCCGCTTCCTCTTCGGAAACCTCGATCTGACGGGATTGGGACACCCGGTCCCTGATCATCGCCTGCCCCATGCGGTCGAACGCGCCCGGAAACCATATGACTTCGCCGCCCGGCAGGGGACACAAGCAGGTATCAAGATGGTAGAACCGCGGGTCCACCAGCGCCAGCGGAAGAATCTCGCGATCGAGGACCGATTGCACAAATTGATACGCGCGGAGGTCGGTGCGCTGGAGATATCCCCCGAACCACACATCCCGGTTCCTCAAGAGATCGCCCGCACCTTCAAAATAGAACTCGTGCGGAAGCCGGATGATCGCATAACCGTGCGCTTCAAACCATCGCGCGAACTGTTCTTCCTCTGGCTGCCGTTCCGGATAGCGAAACCGGCTGAGGATCACCGACCGCTCCAACACCACACCGGCATTGGCGGTAAAGACCATGTCCGGCAGGCCCGCCGCCGGTTCCACCCGCTCAAGCGTC
>CAZMPH010000199.1:0-2071 GCA_964568195.1 uncultured Nitrospirales bacterium
GGCCCGCAGAGGAAGACAATCGTGCCTGGACCAGGAGGAGGGAGTTGCGCGCGCAGGATGTCGGCGGTGACCCGCCCGACTCCTTGAGTCCACCCAGTAGGCGGCTGCTCGAGCACGTGGTAGCAGTGAAAATTCGTGTGCTCGTGGACGTCCCGCGCCCATTCCTTCCGAAAGATGATGTCCATCTCGGTCTTGTTGGCGAAGATCAGGAGCAGTTCCACGTCGAGCCTCTTTGTCAGAATCCAACGGATGATCGCGATCATCGGCGTGATGCCGGTCCCGCCGGCCACGAACCCGACCTTCTTCGCCATCCCCTCCACCCAGTGGCCGCCCTCGTTCGGACCGCTCATCAGCACGGTGTCGCCGATCTTCTGGTCGTGGATGTGCTTGGACACGATCCCGGCCTCGTAGCGCTTGACGGTCAGCGCAAAGTCGCCCACCGTGCCGGGAAGGGAGGACGGCGTGTAGGGACGTTTGACCGTCTTGCCGTTGACCGTGGCATGCACGAAGAGGTGGTCGCCGGGCAGCATGTCGAGGGTGGCGTTCTCAGGCAGGGCGAACCGGAAGGTCTTGGTGTCATGGGTATCCACATGGATCGCCGTGATCCGATAGGGGCTCGGCGTTTTGGTCTTGATGCGCGTGACATCTTCCATGGAGGGTTGCTCCCGATCATACCTCGCCGTTTGTTGCTTGGCAACCTGCAGCTTCCAACTGGACACCTCGCCTTCCCGGTAGCTATTCTCCAAGCCCACTCTCGATTTATTTGTCGGAAGGGAGAGAAAAAGGACAGGCTATTTTTCTATTCCTTGCGCGGGCGAGCCGGGATGAAAAAGTAGTTCGGACCGGTTGAAGGGGGGCCGGTCACCAGACCCGCCTGTTCGAGCTCGACTCCCTCCTGAAGAACCCGCCGAAGAAAAAGCCGGCCTGCTAGAAGGCAATCCCCACGTAGGCCCCTACCGTCCCAAAGTTATTAGTGGTCTGGGTCTGGCCGCTGGCCAGATGGAAGCGGCCGTCGAGGCCAAGGTGGAACGCCTTGTACAGCCGGTATTCGAGGCCAGCCCCGAACTGGACGCCAATGTCCAGCACCGTCGTCGCATTGGACGGCGGGCTGATCACGTGGAAATCCAGCCCGACCGGGATGATCCAGGGCCGCAGCCGCTCCCCTTCCCAGAACTTGATCTTGGGCGCCACGTCCACCGTGAGCATGGTGATCTGGACCTTGTCTGATCTGATCGAGCACGTCGGGATCCCAGCGGCGGCGCATGTGGAAGGCACCGCAACGGTTACCGTGTTCGAATTGAATCGCTTGAACTCGACTCCGATCTCACCGAGCGCCCAAGTCTTACTCATCATCCCCCAGACGTCCTTCGACAGAACGAGGTCAAGTCCGGCACCCACGTAATAGCCGTCCTTTCCGTCGTTCCTCTTCGTGAACCCGAAGGCGTCCGTAAAGGTCTCACCAGACCGATCGCTGGTCATGCCGGCCCAGCCACCGCGGAAGAACACCATGTTTCCCGTCTCATCGGCCCACGCCGCGCTCGCAGAAGCAAGCGTCAGCGCCATTGCGCCGGTCAGCAGTATGAGAGCAAACTTCTTTCGCATGGCCTCACTCCTTTCCTGATGCAAGTTGTAGAGGAAACGATCGAGAATTCAATGACTGGAAAAATGTGCCTGGCGGAAGATCCGCCCTGTGCGGATTGGGGTTAGTCGGAGGCCAGTCCTTAGTAACCCGCCCCTCCGCCAGACACGAACCAGAACAGGCAGCAACACGGATGCCACCGCGGGTGAGATCGCAGCAAGGGGGAGAGGGGCACGGCATGCGCCGTGCCCCTCCCAAGTTACGCTACCGAACCGTGTCGGCTTTCGACACGACCGGCGTGGCCAGCGTCGGCGTTTGCTCCTCCGCCCGCTCGGTTGCCGGCGGCTGAGGCTGCAGCGGCAGGATCGCTTTGTTACCCCGATCCAGGACCCGCAGCATGCCCCACTGCCCGGCATCCAGATAGCCAGGCCGCTGGTTCAGCCACAGGTAGTCGCCGGCGATCCCGTTCGGGCCGCCCGCGCCGCCGTGCAG
>CAZMPH010000200.1:0-1960 GCA_964568195.1 uncultured Nitrospirales bacterium
TGGCGACCCATGACCCGCAGCGTCTCGCCCAGCTGGCGACTACGAGCATCGCGCTCGCGTGACCTATCTCACGGACGTCGCAGCACTTACCCGTAAGGACCTCCGGGTCGAGCTTCGCGCTCGCGACACGCTGCCCGCGATGCTCCTCTTCGTTCTCTCGACGCTTGTCGTCTTCCATTTTGCGCTCCCTGAGGGGACGGGAGACAACGCCGCGTACGGGCTCCTCTGGGTCGCAATCGTGTTCATGGCACTGCTCGGCCTGGCCCGCGCGTGGGTGCCCGAGCAGGAACACGGCGTGCTCGACGGCCTCGTGCTCGCGCCTTCCGACCGAAGTGCAATTTGGGTCGGGAAGACCCTCGCAACGCTCGCGTTTCTCGTCGCCGCACAGGTCGTCGCGCTTCCGGCGTTCGTTGTTTTCTTCGCGCCGCTCGACCTGACGGCTCTCGCTGGAGTTCTGCTCGCCGACATCGGCATCTGTGCCGTCGGCTCCCTCATGGCTGCGATGGCTGCGGCCAGCCGTTCGAGAGAGGTACTCCTACCGCTGCTGGTCCTTCCGCTCGCGATCCCACTCATCGTCGGCGGCGTCGGAGCGGCGATCTCGCCCGAGGGGGAGCGCTACCTCCTGCTCCTGGCCCTGTACGACGGTGTCTTCGCGGTACTCTCGTGGGCGTCTTTCGAGTACGTCGTCACGGAGTAGACGCTGTGAGCACCTCTTCGATCCGCACCCTTCCAGGTCTTGCTGCGCTCGCCGCGGGCCTCATGGGGCTCGCGCTATTCCTCGCGTTCTTCGTAGCCCCGGAGGCTGCAATCGAGGGCGTTCGACAGCGCATCTTCTACATCCACGTTCCGATCGCTTTGACGGCGTACTTCTGCTTCGGCCTTGGCGCGTGGAAGGCGCTTCTTCTCCTCTGGCGGGGCGACGAGCGGTATGACCTCGAAAGCTACGTGGCGATTCACCAAGGGACGATCTTCGGGGCTCTGACACTCATCACTGGCTCGATCTGGGCGAGAACGTCGTGGGGCGTGTGGTGGGCTTGGGACGAGGACCAACTCGTCCTCTTCCTCGTCCTCTTCCTCTTCTACTCCGCCTACTTCATGCTGCGCTACTCGACCGAGCCGGGCCCTCGCCGGGCGAGGATGTCGGCCGTCTACGCCCTCTTCGGCGTCGTGCTCATTCCGATCAGCTTCCTCGCCATCCGGCTTGCCGAGAACTTCATCCATCCGGTCGTCTTCACGCGCGACGGGCCGCAGATGTCCGGCTCGATGTTCTTCACGTTCCTCGTCTGCTTCGCCGGCACGCTCGCGCTTGCAGCATCCCTCTACGCGAACGAGCTCCTCGGCAAGCGTCTCGACGAGCGGCTCGAGGACCTCAGGGAGGCGCTCGCGTGACGACCGCTGAGAAGTACGTCACGGCAGCCTACCTCGTCGTCCTCGCCGTCATCCTTCTGTACGTCGTCATCTACACGTTCAAGCTGCAGCGGCTCGAGCGGGAGATCGCCGAGCTCGCCGAAACGGCGCAGCGAAGGAGGGCGGCATAGGTGGGCGAGGCCGCCCTCCTCCTCTTCTGGCCGGCTCTCGCGGGCTACGCCGAGGCTGCCCTCGCCTACGCGGGCGAGACCATCAGGCCGGGCCGTGGAGCTCGCTTCGCCGTCTGGGGAGTCCGGCTCGGCTGGCTCGCGCAGACGGCGCTCCTCGTCGCCCAGGCCGTGCGGGCCGAGGGCTTCCCGTGGGCGAGCTGGGCCGGCTCGCTCAACCTCTTCGTCTGGCTGACCGTCGGCGCGTACCTGATCTGGGGCTGCCGCGCCTCCTTTCGCCTCCTCGGGCTCGCTGTCATGCCGCTCGCGCTCGCTCTCTTCGTCCTCGCCTGGGCAGCCGGCGGCGCAGGCGATGCGCGCCGGAGCGACTTCGGCGACTTCTTCCTCGCCTTCCACGTCGGCCTCGTGCTCGCCGCCTTCGCCGG
>CAZMPH010000201.1:0-1557 GCA_964568195.1 uncultured Nitrospirales bacterium
CCCGACGAGCTACCGGACTGCTCCACCCCGCGAACGCATGCTAACAAGTTACCCTGAGAGTGTCAAGGCGAGCGAAATCAGCTATCATGGGCAGGCGATGGCCAATCCGACACGAATCGTATTCATGGGGACTCCGGAGTTCGCGGTCCCGTCTCTGCAGGCGCTCCTGGACGCCGATCCCGACACCGTCGGCCGCGTCGTCGGCGTGGTCACGCAGCCCGATCGCCCCAAAGGCCGCGGGCAGCAACTCGCCCCGCCGCCGATCAAAGTGCTGGCCCAGCAAGCCGGTCTGCCCATTCTCCAACCCGTCAAGATGAAGGACCCGGATTTTCTGGACAGGCTGCGCGGCTGGGCTCCCGACGTGATCGCCGTGACGGCCTTCGGACGGATTCTGCCTCCGGTCATCCTCGAGCTCCCCCCAATGGGATGCGTCAACGTGCACGGGTCGCTCCTGCCCAAGTATCGCGGGGCCGCGCCGATCCAGTGGGCGGTCATCAACGGCGAAACCGAGACTGGCATCACGACGATGCTCATGGATCCCGGCCTGGACACCGGCCCCATGCTGCTGCGGGAAACGGCCCCGATCCACCCGACGGATACAGCCGGGGAACTGGCGACGCGACTCGCTCCGCTCGGCGGCCGGCTGTTGGTGGAAACCCTCGCGGGGCTCAAGAACGGCAAGCTGCGCCCGATTCCCCAGGACCATGCCAAGGCCACGCTGGCGCCGCTGCTGAAGAAGGAAGACGGCATACTGCATTGGAAGGACGAGGCGACCGCGCTCGCCAACCGCATCAGAGGCCTGACGCCCTGGCCGGGAGCCTACACGTATCACGGCGAGGAGCGATGGCAGCTCTGGCGGGCGCAAGCGGCGCAGGTCGACTGCGCGGAGGCCGAGCCGGGCGCCATCATCGAGGTCACGAAAGAGGCGATCCGGATCGCGACAGAAAAGGGCTCGCTCCTGCTCCAGGAGATCCAGCCGGCCTCAGGCAAACGCCTGAGCGTCAGACAATACCTTGTCGGGCATCAAGTCGCCATCGGGTCGAGGCTCACCCCAGCGCCGTCCACAGCATCATAGTCACTCCTACAGAACGCGCGTCCCTCTTGCACCACCTACCATGATGTTCTATAGTGGCTTTTCATGAGCGGCGTCCGGATCGCCCCTTCCATTCTTTCAGCCGACTTCGCGCACCTGGCCGACGAGATCGCCGCCGTCGAGCAGGCCGGCGCGGACATGGTGCACGTGGACGTCATGGACGGCCACTTCGTGCCGAACCTGACGATCGGGCCACCCATCGTCGAGGCGATCCGCAAGGTCACGAAGCTCCCGCTCGACGTCCATCTGATGATGACGAACCCGGACGCCTTCATCGGCGAGTTCGCGGAGGCGGGGGCCGACTACCTCACGGTCCATGTCGAGGCGTGCCCGCACCTGCACCGCACCGTCCAGTCCATCAAAGAGAAGGGCGTCAAGGCCGGCGTCACGTTGAATCCGGCGACGCCCCTCGCCAGCGTCGAAGCCATTCTCCCCGACGCGGATCTCCTCCTGATCATGTCGGT
>CAZMPH010000201.1:1567-1881 GCA_964568195.1 uncultured Nitrospirales bacterium
GGCGGCCAGCGGTTCATCCCCGGCGTACTCGACAAGATCCGCCGGGCGCGCGTAATGATCCGGCAAACTGGCCGGCCGATCCTCCTCGAGGTGGACGGCGGCGTCAAAGCCGACAATGCAGGGGCGATCGTCAACGCGGGCGCGGACATCCTGGTGGCAGGCTCGGCGATCTTCGAAGCGCCCGGCCGCGACTATCGGCGCGTGATCGCCCAACTGCGCGCGGCAGGCTCCGCCGCAAACGCCAAGGTCGCCTCTTCAAAGGCCCCCCGATGAGCGACGTGGCAGCGCTCGCCGAGAGCCTGCACCCCCATGAA
>CAZMPH010000202.1:0-1853 GCA_964568195.1 uncultured Nitrospirales bacterium
TGGGGGCGTCGTGCCGGACGTCTTGTTCGTGATGGACGCCTCGAGCAGCATGCGGTTCCGGGTCGCGACCTCAAGCTGGTCGGACAGCGTCGTGCAGAACGGCGTCTGGGACACGATGAAGTGCTATGTCTGGGACCCCGTGGACGCGCGGTTCGAAGCCACCGCCACCGTGAAGACCGTCGCGGTCCCGCCGGTCAAGGGAACCTGCGCCGCCGCCACGGAGTGGGACGGGAATTTCCTCAACTGGGCCGCCTATCGGCGCATTGACGTCGCGCACGTGATGTGGACCGGCGGGACCTGCTGGCACCCGGATCGACTCACCGGCGGACCCAACCGCAATGCCGACCTCACCTGCCGGAAATTTGGCACGCCGCTCAAGGCCACCATCACGCTCAATGATACGTTTCAGAAAGTGACCGAGGGCCGGATCAGCCCGGCGATCCCGGGGGCCTCACTCGTCGGACGGATGCCGACTGCGGTGCTCAGAGGCGGCCTGGCAGCCCCGCCGGCGAACATCTACATCCAGACGCAGGGGTCCGGGATCCAGGGAGGCTTTTGCGTGGACAACGACAATCTGCCGGGGTTCGGCAGCACGGCCTGCAGCAACAAGGCCGAACCGGGGCCGTACGTCCCCGACTCCGGTCCTGACAGCGGTCCTGAGGAGTATACAGAGCAGGGCCCGTTCTACACCCGGATTGCCGTGGACTACGAGCCCACCGGGGTCCTCCAGAACACCGGCAGCAATGCCCGGTTCGGCCTGATGGAGTTCGCGGACACCCAGAAGGGGTACCTGACCGTTCCGATGGGCTCGCGGCAGACCCGGAAGCTGGGCACGAAGACCGTCGTGACGTGGCCGAGCAACTATGAAGCGATGATCCGCGCCTCGGACAACTTCTTTCACTTAGGCGGCACCCCCACGATGGAGGCCATGTACCAGGCGCTGCGGTACCTCATGCAGTTGCCGCCAGCCTTCGCCTCCGCCGGGGGAGAATATAATTATGGCTACTCGCCGGCCGGTGCGCTCGGCGCGAGCACCGCGGGCGCGTTTGGGGCCGGGGAGCTGAGCGTCCTCTCCGGCAGCGAGACCTGTCCGGCGGAATACCTGAGCAACGCGTGCGGGCGCGATCCCTACGTCTACGGGAGCGCAGCGCCGGCCTGGGCCGGCACGACGGCCCAGGTGTCCTGCTGCAAGGCCACCGTCATCCTGATGACCGATGACGACCCCGATGGCTCCTCGGGCATGCCGGCCGGCCTTAACACCTGGTTTACCAGCGTGAACGGGAGCCTCCTGCCCGGGTACAGCGCGGATTACCACAACGTCGTCAGCACGGCCTACTGGATGCACATCAACGACATCCGGGGGAGCACCTTCTCCATCACCGGGGAGTCGGCGCATCCCCTCCCCGGAAACCAGTTCGCGAACGTGTACACGTTCTACCTCTTCGGGAAGGCCAGCGCCGGACAGTTGATGCTCAAGGACGCGGCGAAGTGGGGAGCCTTTGAAGACAGCAACGGGAACAACAAACCCGACCTGGTTTCGGAGTGGGACAAGGAGATCAATGCCACGGGCCTCCCGGGGTCGGACGGGATCCCGGACGCCTATTTCGAATCCGAGAGCGCGGCTGAACTCAGCGCCAAGCTCACCGCCACGCTCGCCACGATCATCAGTAAGGCCGGGTCCGGGACCTCGGGCTCCTCGGTGCTGGCGACGTCAGCCACCGGTGAGGGCGCGATCTACCAGGCCTATTTCTTCCCCGCCACGTTCGTCAACATCGGAGCCGCCACGAACCAGGTGACTTGGACGGGGTTCACGCAGGGGCTGTTCATCGACAAATTCGGGAACCTCCGCGAGG
>CAZMPH010000203.1:0-1835 GCA_964568195.1 uncultured Nitrospirales bacterium
ACGGTCCCAGATCGCGAACGCGAACATGCCGCGCAGGTGTTCGACGCAGGCGTCGCCGTACTTCTCATACAGATGCACCAGTACTTCGGTATCCGACTTGGTCTCGAACCGGTGCCCGCTGGCGATCAGGCGATCGCGCAGTTCCTGGAAATTATAGATCTCGCCGTTCATGACCACGCAGACGGTGCGGGTTTCGTTCCAGATCGGCTGGCGCCCCCCCGACACGTCAATCACGCTCAGCCGGCGCATGCCTAGGCTCACGGTCTCTTCCACATGCCGGCCTTCGTCATCCGGCCCCCGATGGACCAGGCTTTCGATCATCCGCGTCAGACGGTGATCGTCCTTGAATCCGACAAATCCGCAAATCCCGCACATGCTTCAACCCTTCCTCACCGACTTTTTCCCGAGCACTGTCCTTCGGCTCGTAGCCAAGAGGGATGTTTGTATAGAAGGCGTCGGTGCAGCGGCTCAGCCCCAGGGCCGCCAATGCGGCCAGAAAGCAGAGCGCCACCACAGCCCCCCAGAACTTCACGGTCGTTTTTTTTCTCCAAGGCATCGTTAGGACCTCACAAGGAAGGGCGCTTTGACGGCCATGACCTCAATGGACGGCCCCACAGGCAATCGGTCCAGCCCGGAACCGGCCAGGGCGGCGTAGAGCACCTGATCGGCTTTCTTCAGGAACCTCCTGAAAGCAGCGCTCCCCGATCCGGTCTCTGCGCCATAGGCATCGCCTTGGCTGGGAGGCGCAGTGCGAATAGCCCGCAGGACAAACCCCAGACGCGGCAGATGGAAACGAAACGCCGCGCGGCTGAACCCATAGAGGTGGACGACGGGAAGACCGCCGAACCCGATGACCGACAGCACGGCGATGAGCCTGGCGTGAAGCGCGCCGTTCGGCACCCGAATGTACAGCAGGCCGCCCGTACGCAAGACGCGCCATGCTTCTTGAAGGGCCCCGAAGGGATCCCGAAGATGGTCCAGCACGTTGATAAAGGTCACGGCGTCTGCCGATTCACTCTCAAGCAGCGAGGACGGCCAGGATCGCACGTAGGCTTCCAGTCCCTTGACGGTGGCATGAGCGACCGCCGAAGGACAGGGATCGACTCCCACGCCTCGCCACCCCCGCTCCCGACAGCGAGCCAGAAATGACCCGGCGCCGCAGCCTACATCCACGACGGTGCCGGGTTCGGGGTGAACCGCCATCATCCAATCCCGCGCATGCTCATGCACATTGTCCCGGGCCGTACCGGTCTGCTCGGCCTGAAAGCGCCGCCAGTATTCATCCCTGTAGCGCACATCCAGTTCTTCCTGAAGAGGCAGGCTGGCCCTGACCAGTAGATCGCATACCCGGCATCGAAGAAGCGCATTCCTCCCGCCGGCAGCCATCGCCGAGATCGGGGCGGCCCCGCAGGGACAACGGGCAGGCGTCGCCGCGTCGGTAGGACCGTGATGGACACCCTGCAGCAGGTCTTTCATACGCATGCGCGCCTAGGGAATACCTCCAGAGAACAGTACGACGGAGTGGCCGGAAGGTCAAGGAAATCGGACTTGGTCATCGTCTAAGACCCACCTCGCGCAGCAATGCCACGACGCGCCCAGCAGTTTGTTCGGGCGTGAACGCCCCGGCCCGCGCGAGTCCCTCCCCCCTCATGCGCTCGCGCATGTCCGGTTGCGAGAGCGCCCTGGTCATGGCCTCCGCCATCGCAGAGACATCTTCCGGATCAAACAGCAGGGCCGCATCGCCGACCACTTCCGGAATCGCCGCTCGATTCGACGCCGCAACCGGCGCGCCGCAGGCCATCGCTTCCAATGCTGGAAGTCCGAATCCTTCTTCT
>CAZMPH010000204.1:0-1833 GCA_964568195.1 uncultured Nitrospirales bacterium
CATCGGCGTCTTCGCCCCGGGTGAGAGGCGGAGGGGCTAGCGACCCCCCCATCCCGGAGCGCGCGCCCGCCATCACGGGGATACACGCCGCCTTCGCGCGGGCCACTCAGGAGTTTACTGAAGAGCCCACATCCTGCGGAGAAGTGGCGGCGGAGGTCACCCGGGCATGACGCCCCTTTTGATCAGCTGCATCGTGCCCGTCTTCAACGGCGAGCGCTATCTGAAAGAAGCGCTGGACAGCATCAGGGCCCAGACCTACCGGCCGCTGGAGATCATCGTCGCCGACGACGGCTCGACCGATGGGACAGCGGCCATCGTGGCCGGCTACGGGGAAGAGGTCCGCTACCTGTGGCAGACGAACGCGGGACCGGCGGCAGCCCGAAACCTAGGCTTACGCGCCGTGCAAGGGGAGTTCGTGGCCTTTCTCGATGCGGACGACCTCTGGCACCCCGAGAAGCTCGCCCGCCAGATGGCGCGATTTGAGGCACGGGCAGAGCTGGACATGTGCTTCACGCACGCGCGAAATTTCTGGGTTCCAGAACTGAGCGAGGAAGCGGCGCGGTATAAGGATCATCGCCGTAGTCAGGCGGTGCCCGGGTATACGACTACTGCGCTTTTGGCACGGCGGACCCTCTTTGAGGAAGTCGGCCAGTTCAGTCCTGCGCTGCAGCATGCAGATGACACGGAATGGTTCTTGCGTGCCACGGAGCGGGGCGCGGTCATGGAGCTGCTAGCCGATACCCTCGTCTATCGTCGCTTACACCGAGCGAACTACAGCCGTCTCGCGGCCGGCACCAGCCGCGAGGAGTATCTGCAGCTCGTGAAAGCATCTCTCGATCGCCGACGCTGCCTGAATCAGGAGCGATCCCCAGAAGTGTCTCGCCATACGCCTCTCCCCCATGCGCGATAACGATCGCAGAATGCGAGTGTTGTTCTGGTCGGAGCAGTTCTGGCCGACCATCGGAGGGATCGAGGTATGGAGCTCCAGGCTGCTCCCGGCCCTCTCAGAGCGCGCTTACGAGTTCATCGTCGTGACCTCACACGGGAGCCTCGATCTGCCCGACAAGGGCCGCTACAGAGGGATACCGATCTTCCGTTTCCCCTTTTGCCAGGCGCTAGCAGAGCGCAACATCGCTCAAATGATCGAGCTGAAGCGGCAAGCGACCGATCTCAACGCGGCTTTCACCCGGACCTCGTCCACCTCAACCTGACCGGGCCGAGCGTCTACTTTCACCTTCAAACGGCCGATGATCACCCGGCACCGCTCCTGGTGTCATTGCATCAACCGTATGAGGGTCATTCCAGGGGGCTGGTCCATCCTCGGGCGGACACTGCGCTCGGCCGATTGGGTCACTGGCGGCTCGGCGGCGGTCCTCGATGAGGCGCGCCAACTGGTGCCTGAGATCACCGCTCGCTCCTCTCTGATCTACTATGGCCTGGACGCGCCAGCCCTCCGGCCCGCGCCACTCCCATTCGAGGGCCCTCGATTGCTGTGCCTGGGTCATCTCGTTCCTGAGAAAGGATTTGATCTGGCCCTGAAGGCATTTGCCATCATCATCGCTCGCTTCCCGCATGCGAGGCTGGTCATTGCCAGCGGCGGATCTGCCAGACCCGCCCTGGAGCGGCAGGTCACTGAGCTGGGCCTCACTGATCATGTCGATTTTCTCGGCTGGGTTGAATTTGAGAGAATGCCGGCCCTGTTGAACTCCGTCACTATGGTGCTGATGCCGTCCCGGCAGCTGGAGGGATTCGGCCTGGTAGCCTTGGAAGCAGCGCTGATGGCCCGCCCGGTCGTGGCCACGCGTGTCGGAGGTCTCCCGGAAGTCGTGCTCC
>CAZMPH010000205.1:0-1822 GCA_964568195.1 uncultured Nitrospirales bacterium
ACAGGTTTCGGCCGATCCGGCTGCAGCTTGTCGATATCTCCGGTAATCAATCGCGCACTCCGTTGGCAGCGATTTATTGGGAGGGATTAATTAGATTACCGCCGGGAACTGAGGGCGGCTCCACGGATTATTTGAACCGGAAATCGAGTTTGTAATGGTAAAGCCAAGGGATGCGCGGGTCAATGTGTTCTTGCTCCAGCTTTTCAGGTAAGTGCTGATAGTGTTGTCGGAGTTGGTCGCTGTTAGGGGCATTGTAGAAGGTCACCACGATGGTGTCTTGCTGAACGCGAATATCCCCGTCGATGCCATTAAAGACGGCCCGGGCCAGATGGGAGGCGTCCCAGCCGGAGTAAGGTTCCCCGAGGCGTTGGCGAAATTGATGGAGAACGGCTTGAGCTATTAAAGCCATCGACATTGGGCCATAACGGATGTTGAGGTTGAGGGTCCCGGCCCGATTCCAGCCGAGGGCTTGATGAGCGTTGAAGAATTCCTCGACATGCCAGCGTTTTGGGAAATGGAGGGTGAGGTCCTCGACCGGGCTCTGGTGGCGCGTTGCCAGGAAGGCCTTGAATTGATAGTCGTCGGGTTTCTCTCCGACCCGTTGGACGAGTTGGAAGAGAGGGGTTTGGCTATTTTTCAGGGTGTAGGGGACTTGGGTGGTGGCCAGCCCGGCCCATTGAGGTTGGAATTGGTGAGCGGGGATTTGCTGGAGGATTTTGAGCTGGGAGCGGTGGTTGGGCATGGGGACCAACAAGTCAAAAGGGGTGTTTTGGCAGACATGGTCAAACAGAGCTGAGGTGTAATGCTCGGTATCGGCCAGCCCCAAGGGGCGTGGCTGTTGAGGATTTAAGATGTCAGCTGCCAAACCGAGCAGCTGCGGAGTTGCCTGAGTGACAGAGAGGGCTGAGGTGGCGCTGGTAAAGCCGAGGGGTTGGTGAGTGTCGACGTCCAGACAGAAGAAGGTCTGAGCGACTTTGAAGGGGCGAGAGGTTTCATCACCGCGATAGCGACACATCTGGCGCTTACTATAGCTACGGAGGCGATGGGGATCAATGGCCAGCAGCTGTCCCCGGAAGTGGCCGCGGGCGCGGCGCAACCATCCCAGGGCTTTTTGCAGGGCCTCGGCTTCGGCCACCGTATGGGCCTCCAACACGTCATGCATGGCCTGATCGGTGGCGACAAAGGGAAGCCCGTTAAGCAGTTCAAAGCCTTTCTGGCTCAGGCAGCGAGACTGGCGGATGCCAGTGACACATAAGGCCGCTTCGTGAACCAGCTGCAGTGCCAGACGGGGTTCCACGCGAGGGGTGGCCTGGCCACTCCAGCGGCCCAGCAAGTCCCAGGTTCCCAGACGCAGGTGCTCGGGGACCAGCAACCAGAGGCCGACCATGTCGCCTGAGATTTTGTCGGCCAGTAATTGTCGAACTCCTCGTTCGAGACTAGCGGGATCGGCAGGTTCAACCTGAATCTTGTGTTTGGTCCGATAGGTATCAACGTGGGCGATCTCGCGCTGGGGGTGATACTGATAAAGTTTTTTTTTGAAGGCCAAATTGAGCAAAAACCCGATCGACACTGCGTTTGCTGATCTGGAAGCCGCTCTGCCGCAGTTTTTGGGCGATGACTTCCGAGGAGGCTTCCGGATCGAGGAAGCGATGGCGAATGGTTTGGCAGACCAACTCGTCGCTGCGTCGGTAGTGGGTTTTAGGCCCTCGGGGGAGACTGAGTAAGGCTGGGGCCCCGTTGTCCAGGAAGGCTTTTCTCAATTGAAAGTAGCGCTGACGGCTGAAGCCGAATTTAGCTGCAGCTTGGTTGGCCCCAGCGGGGC
>CAZMPH010000206.1:0-1796 GCA_964568195.1 uncultured Nitrospirales bacterium
CATCGCCTTCATTCTGAATGAAGACGGGAAGTTCGAGTCGCGCTGCAACATGGGCATGGTGGAGTTGGAGAAAGTCGTCACCGCCGAGGACAAGCAGCTTCTGCGCGAGATGATCGACGCGCATCGCAAATACACCGGTAGCCGCAAAGCGAAGACGGTCCTCGACGCCTGGGAGACGATGCTGCCGAAGTTCGTGAAGATCATGCCGGTGGATTACAAGCGGGTCCTGGCGGAGCGCAAGGCGGCCGCCGCGAAAGAGCATGCGCAGAAGGACAAAGAGTTGGTGTCCCATGGCTGATCCGAAGGGATTCCTGAAATATGCCCGGGAAGGCCCGAAGCGCCGGCCGGTGGAGATCCGCATCCGGGACTGGAAGGAGTTCTACGAGCCGATCCCGGAGGACAAGCTCAAGGCCCAGGGGGCGCGCTGTATGGATTGCGGCGTCCCGTTCTGCCAGAGCCACAACGGCTGCCCCGTGGTGAACCTGATCCCCGAGTGGAACGACCTCGTGCACCGCGGACGCTGGAAAGACGCCCTCAAGGCCCTCCATACCACCAACAACTTTCCGGAATTCACGGGGCGCCTCTGTCCGGCCCCCTGCGAATCGGCCTGCGTGCTGGGCATCAACAGCGACCCCGTCTCGATCCGCGTTATTGAATGGAACATCATCGACAAGGGCTTCGACGAGGGCTGGGTCGAGCCTGTGTTGGCGGTCCGCCGAACCGGCAAGACGGTGGCCGTCGTCGGCTCAGGGCCGGCCGGCCCCACCGCCGCCCAGCAGCTGGCGCGTGCGGGGCACAGCGTGACCGTTTTCGAGAAGGCGGATCGCATCGGGGGGCTCCTGCGCTACGGCATCCCCGACTTCAAGATGGAGAAGTGGGTCGTCGACCGGCGGCTGGATCAGATGCGGGCCGAAGGCGTGGACTTCAAGACAGGCGTCCACGCCGGTGTGGACATCAGCGGCGAGGAGCTACGCCGCCGGTACGACGCCGTCTGCCTGGCGCTCGGGGCCGAGCAGGCCCGCGAGCTGCCGGTTCCTGGACGGGAACTGAAGGGCATCCACCCGGCGATGGAGTACCTCACACAGCAGAACAAACGCAACGCCGGGGACACCATTACCGCGGAACCTCTCACGGCCAAGGGCAAGCGTGTCGTCATCATCGGTGGCGGAGACACGGGCTCGGACTGCCTGGGCACCACGCACCGGCAGGGCTGCAGCGAAGTCCACCAGTTCGAAGTGCTGCCGGAGCCGCCGCCTGCACGCGCCGACTCCACGCCCTGGCCGCTCTGGCCGATGCAGCTCCGCACGTCGCACGCGCACGAGGAAGGCTGCGACCGCCAGTGGAGCGTCTCGACGACGAAGTTCACGGGCCACAACGGCCACGTCACCAAACTGCACGCGCAGCGGGTGGCGTTCGAGAACGGCAAGTTCACGCCCGTCCCCGGCACTGAGTTCGACATGGATGTGGATCTGGTCTTGCTGGCGATGGGCTTCACCGGCCCGGTGAAGAACGGTCTGCTGGACGGCCTGGGCGTGAAGTACGACGCGCGCGGGAACGTCGCCGTGGACGCGCACTACATGAGCAGCGTGGAAGGCGTCTTCGCCGGCGGCGATGTGCGGCGAGGCCAATCCCTCATCGTGTGGGCCATTGCGGAGGGCCGCAAGATGGCCGCGGCGGTCGACCAGTACCTCTGCGCCGGCCAGTCGGCCAAGGCCTCCGCTTAGTTCCCCCCCAAAACCCAAGGGCCGCGAGCGCCGGCTCCGCAACAACGGTCTTTTCAGGCATCGCGTTCAGCC
>CAZMPH010000207.1:0-1781 GCA_964568195.1 uncultured Nitrospirales bacterium
CGAGCGTAATCGTCACCACGGCCGGCAGGCCTTCGGGGATCGCGGCGACGGCGAGGCTGACCGCCGTGAGGAACATCGTGACGACCGGGACCCCACGCAGCTCCCCGAGGAGGAACACAACCGCCACGATCCCCAGGGAGAGCCAGAGCAACGTGTGACCCAGTTGTTCCAGACGGCGCTGCAGCGGGGTTTCTTCCCGCTCAGCCTCCGCCGCCTTGTGGATCATTGCCGCGATTTTGCCGAGTTCCGTGCGGACACCGGTGTCCACGACCAAGGCACGCGCTTTCCCGGAGACCGCGACGGTCCCCATGAACAGCATGTTGCGGCGGTCTCCTATCGGGATTTCTTCTTCAGGGAGCGGGTCGGCGGACTTGGCGACCGGCGTGGATTCGCCGGTCAGTGAGGCCTCCTGTGTCTGGAAGGCCGTGGCATAGACGAGGCGCGCGTCGGCGGGGATCCGGTCGCCGGCCTCGACCTGAATGAGATCGCCCGGCACCAGTTCACTGGCCGGGAGCGCAACGAGAGCGCCGTCACGGATGACCCGGGCCGTCACCACGACCATCCGCTTCAGCGCTTCCAGCGAGCGCTCGGCCCGGAATTCCTGGATAAACCCGAGAATCGCATTGAGGATCACGATGGCGATGATCGCCGCCGCGTCTATCCACTCCTGCAGCAGCCCCGAGACGAGCGCCGCACCGATCAGCACCCAGACGATCAGACTGGAAAACTGTTGCAGCAGAAGTTTCAGCGGGGAAGCGGGAGGCGCTTGCGGGAGCTCATTCGGGCCGTAGTCCCTGAGGCGGCGACCGGCTTCCGCCCGGGTCAGCCCTCCATCAAGGTTCGACCGCAGCTCTTTGGTCGCCGCCTCGGCTGTCAGCGCATGCCAATGCATCCGAGGCCTTTCCTACGGATCAGCGAGGCCCCAGGACGGGGCCCCGCTGGTTTCACCAGAACTGTTATTTGCCGCCCTTTGCCGCCTTGCTGTGCAGCTCGGCCAGCGCGTCGTTGTCCTTGGCTTCCGAGAGGTATTTGTCCGCCATCTTCTCGCAGTGTTTGGAGTACTGGCCCTTCGGATACTTCTTGAGATACTCGCTGGCCATCGTCTTCATGTCGTCGGCCTTGTGGCGCGCCTCTTCAGCTTGCTTTTTGTAGTAGTCCGCCAGTCCGGCGTGGTCTCCCTTGTCCAGCATCTCTTTGACCTGGGGCGCGTGCGCGGCCCTTGTCTCACGTGGAAGAAGCGGCTCAACCAGCATGGCGCCGGCCAGCGCTCCCAAAGTCTTCAACACAGTCCGTTTCGTCATCATGGCTTCGCTTCTCATGGAATGCCTCCTTGGGTTGAGAATAAAAAACCGTTCCTGGGCCTCACGTGCAAAGACTACAGGCCAACGGACGGCGCTGTCCGGAAAACAGAAACGGCGTCTTCCCTTCACGCCTTCCAGCTTCAGGCAGAGAGGGGGAAAACGCCGTTGTCGCTCCAGCACAACTCTGTGCTATTGGGCTTCCTACTATCATAGGATTTCTATCACGTCAAGAATTTTATGCATGGCTTCAATGCTCAAGGGCAGGTTTTTGGGTTTGCCAGCGCCAGATCACGTAGATCGCCGGGATCACGACAAGCGTTAAGAGCATCGCCGAGAGCACCCCGCCGACCATCGGCGCGGCGAGCCGCTTCATCACGTCGGCTCCGGTGCCGGTCGCCCACATCACCGGGAGCAAGCCGAAGATATTCGCAAGGCCCGCCATCGACATCGGCCGGATGCGTTCCACCGCGCCGCGATGCA
>CAZMPH010000208.1:0-1709 GCA_964568195.1 uncultured Nitrospirales bacterium
ATCGGTCCTAAGTCGTCGTTACGGCGGGACTCTACTTCTCCGGGGGAGTTGGCACAAAATCGCGGCGAAGCAGCCTGTGTTTCCTGGTTCCGCACCCTAAACTTCCCGGCCACCACTGCCCTCGCTACGGAACTCCGTGAACTCGTCGAGGAACAGCACGCCACGGTGCGCCCGTGTTCTGTTACTTGGGAACCGCTCAGAACGTGGCCAAGTGCGCCGGGGCGCGTGGACGTTATCGACACCTAGGCTTCCTAGCTATGGTCACGTCCCGTCAAGTGGTGTACGAGTCCATCGCGTCATCCCTGATGCTTAGCTCGCCGCGACCAGTTCGCCTCTCACCTCCTCGGCCTCGCCCTCGATGACATCCAGCCGGGCCTTGGCGAGTGACTCGGAGCTCATGTAGCGACGCACGACCGCCCATTCGTCGTTCTGCTCGCAGAGCACCATGCCGACCAGGCGGATCACCGCAGCCCGGTTGGGAAAGATGCCGACGACGTCGGTGCGACGTCGGATCTCCTTGTTCAACCGCTCCTGCGGGTTGTTGGACCAGATCTGGCGCCAGTGCGCGACCGGGAAGCTCGTGAAAGCCAAGATGTCGGGTGAAGCGGCCTCGAGCAAGACGGCTGCCTCTGGGAAGCGCTCGGCGAGCTGGTCGCAGACCCGGTCGAACTGCGCGTGGGCCGCATCGGCATCTGGCTGGGCGAAGATCGAGCGCACGAGCGTGGCCACGAACGGACCCGCGCTCTTGGGCACCTTCGCGAGGAGGTTGCGCATGAAGTGTGTCCTGCATCGTTGCCAACTCGCGCCCGGCAGCGTCGAGGCGATCGCATCCACCAGGCCCGGGTGGGCATCAGACACGACCAGGCGCACGCCGTGAAGGCCTCGGGCCACCAGTCCGCGAAGGAACGCTGTCCAGCCAGCTCCGTCCTCGGTCGTGAACAGCTCGACACCCAAGATCTCCCGGCTGCCCTGGGCGTTCACCCCGGTCGCCACGACACAGGCGACGTTCACGATGCGCCCGCCTTCGCGCACCTTCTGGGTGAGGGCGTCCATCCACACGTAGGTGTAGGGGGCACCGTCAAGCGGACGGGTCCGGAAGGCCTCGACTGCGGTGTCGAGCTCGGTCGCCATCTTGGAGACCTGGGACTTGGAGATCCGCTCGATACCCAGGGTCTTGACCAGGCCCTCGACGCGGCGGGTGGACACCCCGCGGACGTAGCACTCCGCGACGACCGAGACGAAGGCCTGCTCCGCGCGTCGGCGCGGCTCCAAGAGCCACTCGGGGAAATACGTGCCTTCGCGGAGCTTGGGGACGGCAAGGGCGATCGTGCCCACCCGGGTGTCCCAGGGCCGGTCGCGGTAGCCATTGCGCCGGTTCTCCCGCTCGGGTGAGCGCTCACCCCAACCTGCGTTGCAAAGCGCGTCGGCATCGGCGCCCATCAGCTCCTCGGCGAAGACCTTCACCATCTCGCGTAGCAGGTCGACATCAGCACCCTCGAGCTGCTTGCGGAAGTCTTCCAGCGCGTCAATCCTGTTCTTGACCACCGTGCTCCTCCTCTCCGAAATCCCTAGACAGATCTCGTTGAGGATGACGCGGTGGTCCTTGCGTTCAACGACCGTCAGGCCGTTCGTACACCACGTGCGTGGACGCTACTGTTGAAATGCTCCACGTAGCGTCGAAGGATCCAGTCCAGATGTCGGGGTCCGAG
>CAZMPH010000209.1:0-1702 GCA_964568195.1 uncultured Nitrospirales bacterium
CGGCCCGGCACCTCGTGGACGTGGACAGCTACAAGTACACCATCGACGGCGTGCGCGCGCTCTCGATGATCGCCCAGCTCGGCTGTCCCTTCGGCTGCGGGTTCTGCGGCGGCCGGATGAGCCCCTTCCTGCGGCGGATCCGGATGCGGACGTCCGAGAACATCGTCCAGGAGATGGTCCAGCTCTACAAGACGTACGGCGTGACGGGATTCATGCTCTACGACGACGAGCTGAACGTCAATCCCAAAATCGTCGAGTTGATGGACCTGATCGCCAAGGCCCAGCGCGACCTCGGCGTGGAGTTCCGGCTGCGCGGCTTCATCAAGGCCGAGCTGTTTACGGACCAGCAGGCGGAGGCGATGTACAAGGCGGGCTTCCGATGGATCCTCATCGGGTTTGAGTCGGGCCACGAGCGCATTCTCACCAACATCCAGAAGAAGGCGGCCCAGGCCGACAATACCCGCGCCATGGACATCGCCAGGCGGCATCACCTCAAGGTCAAGGCACTGATGTCGGTCGGGCATCCCGGCGAGTCGGAAGAGACCGTCCGGGCGACCCGCGACTGGCTGCTTGCGGTCAAGCCGGCCGACTTCGACGCCACGGTCATCACGACGTATCCCGGAACGCCGTACTTCGATGAGGCCGTGGAGAGCAAGCCGGGTGTCTGGACCTACACCTATGCCAAGACCGGCGACCGGCTGCACAGTCTCGAGGTGGACTATCGCGAGGTGGCCGAGTACTACAAGGGAGTCCCTGGCGAGTACACGTCCTACGTCTATACCGACCACCTGAACGCGAAAGAACTGGTGCAGCAACGGGACTGGCTCGAGGCCGACGTCCGGAAGAAGCTGAACATTCCGTTCAACGCGGGGGCCCCGGCCGTCCGGTACGAGCACTCGATGGGACAGGGCGTGATCCCCGCGAACATTTTGCGATCGACCGCGACGACCGGCCTGAAGGCCGTGTGACGGGACGGAGACTCTCAGGTGGTGAAGCGATGCGGATTGCGCTGGATGTCAGTCCTCTGGCCAACAACCGGGCCGGTATCGGCACTTACGTCGCGCATCTCCTGACCGCGCTCGTCCGTATCGCTCCCGAACACGACTACTGGTTCTACGCCCCTCAGCCGCTGCCGGAGAAGGACCGCGCGGTCTTCGGCGCCCACCCTCACGTCCGGATCGTTCAATGCCCCGAACTTCTGATGGGACTTCGGGCCCGGTGGGATCAGGTGGATCTCTTTCACGGACTCAATTTCAAGCTGCGTGGGTGGGGACGGTACGGAGGTATCGTGACCATCTATGACCTGTCCGTGGATCGCCTTGGCTGCCCGTCGCGCAAGCTGTTCGGGCAGCGGCGCTCGTTCCGGCGCACCAGACGAACGGCGCGCCGGGCCTCGCGGGTCGTTACGATCTCAAGCCACTCGGCGGCGGATATCGTCGAACTATACGGGGTCCCGCAAGAGCGGATCGCCATCGTGAGCCCGGCCGTCGGCCCGGAGTTCGCCCCGGTCGCCGAGCCTGCTGTGATCGCGGCGGTGAAAGCACGCTATGGAATCCATCGGGACGCGTACGTGCTGTCCGGTGGGGGCACGGAGCCGCGCAAGAACATTGTGCGATTGGTCGAAGCCTTCGGACGCGCGCCGAAGCTCCGTGAGGCGATGAACCTCGTCGTGGTCGGCGGCATGGACCACGGCGCGGAGGCG
>CAZMPH010000210.1:0-1670 GCA_964568195.1 uncultured Nitrospirales bacterium
ATCTAGAAAAGGAGTTATGGCTATGAAACGCTTAGGATTTTGGCTGCTGCCGTCAGTGGTGGTGTTGGGAGTGATCGGGATCATCTTCTGGACGGCTCCGACCATCGCCGGCCTTCCGAACTCGATGACGAACGCCGATTATTCCGGCTCGCCGCCCTTCCTTGACACGGTCGCGATGCCCAACGTCCTGTTCATCGCGGACATGACTACCACGATGAAAGAGCGGGAGTATATGACCACCACCACCTTCTCCGCCGCCACGACGTTTTCGGGCCTCTTCGACCCGATGAAGTGTTATAACTACAACACCTCGGATAACCGGTTCGACCCCAGCGGGGCAGCGAAAGCGGCCATCAACACGGCTTGCGCCTCCACCCTCTGGGACGGGAACTTTCTGAACTGGGTCGCCCTCCGGCGGGCCGACGCGGCCAAAAAGGCCATGACCGGCGGCACCTGTGTGGGATTGACCCCGCCCCGCGATGCGGACGGGAACTGCTTGTCCAGCGGCTCTCCGTCCTTGCCCACGATCGCGCACCAAACGCTCTTCACAGGTGCCAGTAGTCTTGATCATTCAACCGGTGCTGTCCCCAGCGCGACCTATACTGGACGCGTTGGGCTCGCGAGCGCTCCGGCGAATCTCTATTTTTATCTTCGGGGATCAGGCAGCCTGGCCGGCTGGCTGTGCGTGGACGATGACGCCACGGCGCCGTCCTCAGGCGCCTCGTCCTGCAGCGACGCCGACGCCTACGCCGAGGGCCAGTTCCGCCTGCGGGTGGCACTGGAGAGCGCGCCGCTGGGCGTGCTCCAGGATTTCTCGGGGAGGGCGCGGTTCGGCTTGATGCAATTCGGAGGGGCGGCTGGCGGGGACATTGAGGTCCTCGTGCCGATCGGCTCACGCCAGGCCTTAGATTACACCGGCACCATTATCGAGACCTTCAATACGAACACCGTCGCGATGGTGGACGCCGTGGACGAGCTGTTCCACAAGGGGCAGACTCCCCTCGCCGAGGCTATGTATGAGGCCATCCGCTATTTCGCTCAGCTTCCGTCCGCCTACAACACGACGGGCTATGCGATCCCTCAGGCCTATTCGCCGGCGGTGGCCCTCGGCGCGAGCGGGAAGGGTTCCATAGGTTCGGGCGAGATCACCGCGCTCACCGGCACCGAAACCTGTCCGGCCGGCTACATTGCGAACGCCTGCGGGCGAGACCCGTACTTCTTCGGCAGCAACCACGCGCCCGCCTGGGCCAGCCCCTCGGCGCCGGTCACGTGCTGCAAGAGCTTTGTCATCCTCTTCTCGGATGGCCGGGCGGATATGAGCGTGGACCTGCCCGCCAACGCCCAGGGGTTAAAAGAGATTGCGGCCTATCATCCCTATCATGGAACGCACTGCACAGGCTCGAGCGGCAGCGGTGATCCACCCAGTCCGCTGACCTCCTGCAGCTCCTCCCTGACCCTGAGCGCGAGGGGCGTGCTCTCGCAGCACAAGGTTGACAGAAATCTGGGCCACTGGATGGATGAGCTCGCCTATTGGGCGCACACCACTGACCTGCGCCAGGCCACGATCCCGGTCATCAATGAGGCCGGCCATGACCTCGCCGGCTTCCAGAACCTCACGTTCTATGTCTTTCAGGCGGCGAAGGATCCGCAAGGGCGGGACTTTCTGATGC
>CAZMPH010000211.1:0-1651 GCA_964568195.1 uncultured Nitrospirales bacterium
AGTACCGCTCGGCGATCTTCTATCACTCGCCGGAACAGAAAGCGGTTGCCGAGGACGTGATCGCCGGCTTCACCAAGGAGAAGGTCTTCGACCAGCCGATCGTCACCCAGGTCGTCCCCGCCGAGCCCTTCTACGTCGCCGAGGACTATCACCAGGAATACTTCGCCCGGAACCCGACGCAGGGCTACTGCGTGGCCGTGGTCAATCCGAAAGTCGCCAAGTTCCGCAAGCACTTCGCGGAGAAGATGAAGAAGTAATGGCGCTAGGAGGTCACGGGCGGATAACTGCCAGGGCAAGGACCCGCTCGAAGGGATCGTAATCCCGGTCGTTATGGAGCAGCGAATGGCCGTTTCGGAGGCAGAACGTCGCGATCAAACAGTCGATGGTTCGCCGCACGGTATGGCCTTGCGCTCGAAGCTTTCGATAGTTCTTAGCGGAATCAACGGCCAGCGCAATGCCGCCGGCCGAGAACACTTCGTACTTGAGCAACTCTCTTTGAACGGTTTGAAAGTTGTCGTCATCCTTCACCCCTTGAAGGACTTCGCAGAGTATGAGGTCGGTCAAACCCAGGCGCTCGCGCAGCAGGTTGGCGTCAAGCCACTCTGTCTGGGGCGTGGCGACGCCCCGCAGATAGTCAACCCAGACCGTCGTATCGACGATGGTCACGACACAGTCCGGACGCGGCCGGCGCGCATCTCGCTGAGATTGCCCTCCCAGGCCACTGTGCCGCGGAGCCGCCGAATACCGGCCTGTCCTTTGACATCAATCAACAATTTCAAGCCGGCTTCGACCGCTGCCCGTTTGGTCTTGAGGCCCGTGGCACGCAAGGCCCGCTCGATGAGGCGATCATCAATGACAATATTGGTGCGCACAGAATCCTCCTTTCCGATTCGTGTGTATATTTCATAGAATTATACACATCTCTGAAGCCTTCCGCAACAGGGAAACTAGTGCCTTTGTAGATGAGACACCTGCCGTTGGGGATTCGTCTAGCGGCGATGCGGGGACCGGCCCCCTTCCGACCGGGGCCAGTCCCCGCCTGGCAGCAGAGAAGAGCGGCTACGTTTCTGTCCTAGAGTTGGCGGCGGCGGAAGAGAGAAGCGGGAGGGGCTTACGGGGCGGGCGTGGAGTTGGGCGTAGTCGGGCTGTAATAGGCAGCGAGATAGGTCAGCAGAAACTCTCGCTCCTCGGGGCTCACCGTTGCGCCCCATTTGATCATCTTGTCCACCACGCGGGTCCAGGTTGCGCGATCCAGCCGTTGTTGTGTGATGAGGTCATCCGAATGACAGAGCGTGCAGCGGGCATTGATGAAGGCAAGACCCTGCTGTGCCATGGAGGCCCCCCCGCGGCTTGTCTCGTTCGCATAAGCGTTGAAGACAATCGGCCCCATGACGGCAAGCGCAGCCAGTCGCATCCTCATGAGACAACGCCGCCTCATGTTTTGATCTCGATTCTGACGGCGTCCACCGCATTCCACAGGTACCCGCCCGGATTCCACGGCGTCGTCATCGGCTGCGTTTGGCCCTGGCTGTCGGTGGCGCGGGACCATACGGTGTACCTGCCCGGCTTCGGCCCCTTCCACACGTAGCGCCAGAGGCGCCAGGCATACGGCGCGCGCTCACCCACCAGGTCGGCGTCATGCCAGTGCTCA
>CAZMPH010000212.1:0-1573 GCA_964568195.1 uncultured Nitrospirales bacterium
CGTCCCCACCCACAATCCAAACAGACTTCTTCACCAGGGAGTCTGCCAGGGTGAGCAGATTGCGAGCGTCAGGCGAGTCGATCGTCCGCAGGATCGTTTTTAGTTTTTCGACCCGCTCACGTTGCTCGTAGATGTCGGCTTCATCCTTCTGGGCCGCGCGAGTCAGCTCAGTCGCGAACTCTGCACCGATCGCCTCAGCCATTCGCTCCACCAACTCGCGAGCCTGCTCGGCGTGTTTGTCGAGTGTCAGCCGGAATCCCAATCCAAACTCGGCGTTGTCTTCGAACAAAGAGTTGGCCCAGGCGGGACCGCGTCCGTCTTTGTTCTGGCTCCAGGGTGTTGTCGGCAGGTTCCCGCCGTAGATGGATGAGCAACCTGTGGCGTTAGCCACGAGCAGCCGGTCGCCAAACATCTGGCTCAGCAGCTTCAGATAGGGGGTTTCGCCGCAGCCGACGCAGGCGCCCGAGTATTCAAAGAGCGGCTGCAGCACTTGCGATCCCTTGACGGTGGCCGATTTCACGTGGCGCCGGTCGTGTTCGGGTAGATTGAGAAAGAACGCGTAGTTCTCTCGCTCGGGCTCGCGCAGCGGCAGCTGAGGCATCATGTTGATCGCCTTCAGCCGGGTTTCCTGCTTGCTCTTGGCCGGGCACACGTGCACGCAGATGCCGCAGCCTGTGCAGTCTTCGGGCGCCGTCTGGATGGTCAGCTTCAAACCTACGAACTCGTCGCCTTTCCAATCCATGGACTTGAACGTCGGAGGCGCATCTGTCAGAAACTTCGGGTCGTACACCTTCATCCGGATGGCGGCGTGCGGGCAGACCAACGCACATTTGGCGCACTGGATGCAAAGGTCTGGCTGCCAGGCCGGAATCTCCAAAGCGAGGTTGCGTTTTTCCCAGCAGGCCGTGTTTGTCGGAAACGTTCCATCGATCGGGAGTGCGCTCACCGGCAAAGTGTCGCCACAACCCGCAATGATCGGAGCTGTAACGTTCTGCACGAAAGCCGGCGCTGCCGCAGCCACGGTGGGCGGACGCTGAAGATGGCTGCTGACCGAATGCGGAACAGCCACCTCAAAGAGATTCGCCAGAGTCTTGTCGATGGCTTCAAAGTTTTTCTGGACGATCACGTCGCCCTTCTTGCCGTAGCTTTTCCGAATCGAATCTTTGATTCTCGCGATGGCCTCTTCGCGCGGCAGGATGCCGGCGATAGCAAAGAAGCAAGTCTGCATCACGGTGTTGATGCGGCCACCCATGCCGGTCTCCTGAGCCACTTTCACAGCATCGATCACATGGAACTGAAGGTTCTTCTGCAGGATTTGGGTCTGAACTTCCATCGGCAAATGGTCCCAGACTTCGTCCGGACCGTAGGGACTGTTCAGCAGAAACGTGGCGCCGGGCGCCGCGTTCTTCAGCATGTCGTAGCGTTCCAGGAATCCAAACTGGTGGCAGGCAACAAACTTGGCGGAGGTGATGAGATAGGTTGAGCGAATCGGGTTTGGGCCAAAGCGCAGGTGCGAGACCGTGACCGAGCCTGCCTTCTTGGAGTCGTAGACAAAATAACCCTGCGCGTAGTT
>CAZMPH010000213.1:0-1565 GCA_964568195.1 uncultured Nitrospirales bacterium
CGGATGCCGATCATCCCGGCGGCTGGGGGACCGTCCTGATCGGGGGCTTCCGGCTCGGCGGGAGCTGCGCCACGTGCGTCGGCAAGGGCACGCCGCGGGTGGTGCAGGCCGATTTCAATAATAACGGGACCACCACCGATACCGGCAATGGAACAAGCGGCAGTGATTATCGCGTGTTCCTCTCCTCGTATTTCGTGATGGACATCACGAACCCGGAAAAGGAGCCGACCCTGCTCTGGGTCTTCCGCGATGATGATCTGGGGCTGACCACGGCCGCGCCCGCGGTCTTGCGGGTCAATCCCTCGACCGACGCCAAGACCTCCAGCACGAACGAGAAATGGTACGTGGTCTTCGGCACCGGCCCCACGCACCACGATGCCTTCAGCACCCAGACCGCGCAGGTCTTCGCGGTGGACCTGAAATTGGGGCCAGCCTACACCGATATTAATAGGTCACAAAGCAACAAAGGCAAAGGCAAAAGGGCAGGCCAACCCTGCCCGAGCTCCTTACCCTGCATAAGTGCCGATACGAGTGTGGCGACCGGCGCCCTCCGGGTCTTTGATTCAGGGGTGACCGGCGCCTTCATGGCGGATGCGGTCACGCTCGATTTCAACCTGGATTTCCGGACGGATGTGATCTACGCCGGGAGCGTCATCTGCAATGGCTCCACGATAAGTACGGGCTGTACCGGCACCGGTCCGGTGTGGAGAGGCGCGATGTGGCGCCTGACCACGAACGGCGGCAACACCAATCCGGACACCTGGGGAATCTCTTCCGGAGGCAATCAGGTCCCCACGAAGCTGATCAGCACGTTAGCGCCGACGCCTTGTACGTCTGCCGTCGCCTCCTTCACGGGGGGGAATCCCTGCAACTTTGGGCCGATCACGGCGGCGCCGGCGCTGACGCAGGATGACACCAACAACATCTGGCTCTTCTTCGGGACCGGCCGGTTCTCTGCTGTCGGCGACAAGGGCAATGTGGACATCCAGCACTTCCTCGGGGTGAAGGATTGCATTGTCAACGGCGGGTGCACCAACCAGACCGTTGAGCGGAACAACCTCTTCAATTCCTCCGATGTGGTGACCTGCTCGAGTTGCGCGGCGGGGAGCAACGTGAGCACGACAGGGAGCACGACCAGCTTTACCATCGGGTTTAGCGCCGGCGCCGGAAACCTGGTGAACAACGTCCAGAACATGGATGGCTGGTTTACGACGTTCAACGATCCGACCGCGCCCTTGCAAACCCCGCCGAGAACCGCCATGACGCCTGGGGAACGGAACCTCTCCTCGTCCACGCTGATCGGCGGGACCGTGTTCTTCACCACCTTCATTCCGAGCACCGACATCTGTTTGGGCTCGGGGACAGGACTGCTCTATGCGGTATTCTATCTGACCGGCGGCCCCTACACGGCGTCGGCCATCGGGACGGCGGCATCGGGTAGCAATACGCTCACGGCCAAATCTCTCTCGCTGGGCCAGGGCTTGCCGTCTCAGATGGGGATCCAGATCGGCGCTCAGGGGAGCGGAACGTCAGGGAGCGCCAGCAGTTCAGGGTGCGCCGGTCGG
>CAZMPH010000214.1:0-1562 GCA_964568195.1 uncultured Nitrospirales bacterium
CTGCCGGACTCCAGGGAAAATCCAAGATTCAAACAACCAGCCTGCTTGAATTTTTCAGCAACTTCCTTTCGCCTGCTATAGGGATGCTTGGGATTACCGAATAGATCCGACCGAACAGCGGCGTTCCAGTTGAATTTCAACCCGGAAGAGATTATTGCGTCAGCAAGCCGCTCCGCCTGCCTTAGGGAACCAAAGCTGAGATCATCCCAGAAATTGATGTAGTTGGCTCCGTATTGTTCGATATTCCGCCGGATCTCCACCATAATGTTATCCGGCGACCGGAAGCGATAGGGGTCGTCCCAAAACACGTAATGACAGAAAGTACATTTGAACACGCAACCACGCGCCGAAACGACAGGCATGACGCGAGGTGAATTTTGGTCATCGAATACCAGCCCTTCCGCGCCCGCATAGGATTTTTCGAAGTACTTTTGAACGTTGAATTGGCTCCAGTCGATGATCGGAAACTCGTCAATGTTCTTTTGTGCCTTGCGCGGGGGGGTCTTGATGACTTCGCCACTTCCATTGATATACGCGATACCTGCGATGTCACGAAGGTCAGAGCCGGTACGAAAAGCTTCCAGAGTTTCGTAGGCCGAAATTTCACCCTCGCCTATCACCGCGACATCTGCGGCCGAGTTCTTGAGAAAGATTTCCGGGATACTGCCTGCCACCGAGTTGCCGATGATGATTCTTGTCTTGGGATGATGTTTCTTGATGGTTTTCGTCAGCCACTTCATCCATTTGTAATGCGTGATGATACAGCCAGCCATTACGACGTCATAAGAATGATCCGCAAGGTAGTTTTCGACGTCCTCATCGCGGAGATCATCAATGTCAATGTCAAGAAAGTCGAAATCGTAACCATTGACTTTGAGGTAAGTCATAATGGATCCAACGCCGACAGGAAAATACTTCGTGGCGGATCCACGGCGCAGGCTTGGGTTAATTATCAATATGCGCATTTGGCTCATGCGTCCGTACCTGCAGAGGTCGTACGTTATATAACACTTTAGCTTGCTCTTGAGGACAGAACATACAAGTATAACATGCTCATTAAACCTCTCAAAAACAACCTACTGCATCACCTCGATCGAGAATCCTTGGCTGAGTGCCTGGTCGCAGTAGCAATATGCTGTGCGTCTGCACCTGCTCGGCACGTCTGTTAGCGGGTCGTAGGCAATTTATGCAATCCCGTCGCATCCCGAAATGTCACCGCTGCGCTTCATCCGTAACTCGGCCCTGCTGAGGGGGTCCAGCATCTACGTCGGCTCCGCAGCGCTTAACGCGCTGATCCTGTTTCTTCTCATGCCGGTGCTGACGCGCATGCTCAATCCCGTACAGTACGGAGTCGTAGCCACTTTCACGGCGCTGGTAGGTCTAACTTCCGTCTTGGTAGGCTTGAACACGCATGGCTTGGTGAGCGTGCAGTACTTCCGCAGCGACCGGGAGGATTTTCGAGCATCGGTGGGCGCCAGCGTCGGCATCATGGCGGCGAGTGCCGCCGCAGTCGCAATCGTGTTCGCGCTGGCTTCGGATGTAATTGCCTCGGTGAGTGGAGT
>CAZMPH010000215.1:0-1547 GCA_964568195.1 uncultured Nitrospirales bacterium
GGGGGCACGAGCGCAGCCGCCGCCCCGGTGATCTCCTCCGGGAGGCCGAGGGACTGGTCGCGCGCGGCCACCGGGAGTTGGTAGTCACCGGCGTCAACGTCGGCCGGTACCACTGCGAGGGACAATCGCTGGACGATGTGATCGTGATGCTGGAGGACATTCCAGGCCTCGACCGCATCCGCATTTCCTCGATCGAACCAACCACGATCTCCGACAAGCTGCTGGAACGCATGGCCGGTCCCTCCAAACTGTGCCGGTATCTCCATGTGCCGCTGCAGAGCGGCGACGACGGTACCCTGGAAGCGATGAAACGGCGCTACGCGGCGCAGGAATATGCCGCATTCATCGAGAAAGCGGTCCGGACGGTGCCGGACCTCGGGCTCGGCACCGATCTCATGGTGGGCTTTCCGGGTGAAACGGACGCCGCGTTCGCCAACACCCGCGCGCTGGCCGCCGACCTTCCGTTCTCGTACTTCCATGTGTTCAGCTATTCACCCAGGCCCGGCACGGCCGCCCTCAAACTGCCCGATGCGGTTCCGGCCAGAACCATCAAGGCTCGCAGCGAAGAACTGTGCGCGCTTTCCCGGGCCAAGCGCCTGGCGTTCTATCACCAGCACGTGGGACGGACGGTCTCCGTGCTGTTCGAGACCCGCAACCAATCCGGTCTCTTCACCGGGCTCACGGACAATTACATCCGGGTCGGCGTGCCCGCCGAGGCGGATCTCAGCAACCAGCTCAGACCGGTCCGGCTGACCGGCGCCATGGACGGCCTCGCCCTGGGCGCTGCAGTGGATCTTCCCTCTGTACAAATGATCGGAGCGTAACACGATGGGCGTGCCTCTTAAAATCGTCATCGCCGGAGGGACCGGCTTTATCGGTCGTCACTTGATCAAGGCCTTTCAGGCTCACGGACACGAAGTGTATGGCCTGGCCCGAGACCGGGTGCGCGGGAAAATCCTGGAAGGGTACAGCTGTACTCCCATCGTCGGCAACCTCCTGGTGAACGGCCCCTGGGAGCGGGGGATCGAGAAATTCGACGTCGCGGTCGGCTGCATCATGCCGGGCAAGCGAGGCCAGCCGCCGGCCATGCGGCAGGTGCCCGAGCTCCTGAAATCCCAGACGGACGCGTACGGCATTCTCATCAATGCGGCTATGGAAGGCCAACTCAGGGGCGCGATCCTCACCTTCGGCGTGCTCGGCTATGGGGAGCACGGCGAGGACTGGGTGGATGAGGACACCCCGTTGGAGCCCCTCGGCTATGGGCGCTTCATCAGCGCGCCGCGCGATCAGCTCAAGCACCTGGCCGAGTCCAAACGCCTGCCCGCGACATTCGTGATCCCGGGTTGGGTCTATGGGAACGGCAGCTGGTTCAAGGAGCAGCTCCTGCCGGGTCTGGAACAGAGCCAGGCGTACATCGTCGGGTCTGGCGAGAACTACATCAGTTTCGTGCACGCGGAAGACCTCGCCGAGGCCTATGTCCTGGCAGCCGAGCAGCTCGGCTATGCGCCTCCGTCGGAGGATCGCCCCGTCACGCAGATCCTCAACCT
>CAZMPH010000216.1:0-1504 GCA_964568195.1 uncultured Nitrospirales bacterium
TCGGCTCCCCTCGCCCCAACGCGGGAGAGGGGCTGGGGGCATAGGCGTTAAAATAAGGATTCTCGATAAACCCACTGTGAGATAGTGGCGGGTTTCCGACGACGAGGCGAATTCTGTAAGCGTTCCATGCTCTTCTCGCTTCTAACCACGAGCCAAGGGCCTGCTCCGAGAATTGCTCCTCGGACCGCCCACAGGGTCATTCGGAAGCGCGACCAAGAACTATGTGTGTAACCTTTCTTCCCGCAACTCATACCCCCAGGGGGAAAAAGGGCCAGAAGGCTGTACGAGCTTCTGAGCCAGAGCGGCGGCCAAGAGGCGCGCCAGTATCCAGCTTCTGGCTGTAGGCCCTTGTCGGGATGGGAGTGAGTCGAGATGCAGCAAGGATTTCAATCTCTTAAACAACAACTCTATCTGCCAGCGAAGTCGGTACAGTTCCATGATTCGAAGCGGCGTGACTTGCTCACGGGGGAGCGTCGTCAGTATCCAAATGACTTTGCGTTCTCGAGTCCTGGCCGCCACGATCCGTGCCGGAACCCAGGCGACGGCCTTCGACAGACTCCAGCTTTTGTGGGTCTGGGACCGCTTTGCCGGGGGTACTGGAACAATAATATTGAATTCTATTGGCCCCGTTTTGAGAACCTTTTTCTCCTCTTTGAGGATGAAGATTCGTTTTCGATTCAGGCCGCAGATCCGCAGGGTGTGCGGGTTCAATCGTGCTACAACATGAGCCTTCGCCGCGCTCACCGCGTAAATACCGCGCGCTGTCGCATAGGCACGGTCTCCCAAGACGACCTCCCCTGCCACGATCGGATGCAGTGCATATCCTTCACCACCACGGTTGTCGGTCAGTTCGACGGACTGGAAGCCGCCCGTGGCTGGATTGATCAGAACGTGGGCGCGCCATTCAGTGCCGGTCGCCCCTGGACCGACAATCACCGTGGCATCGACTATTCTCAGGTGCAGACCCGACGGACCATTGCGTACCTCGCTTTGCAGCGTCTGGGCCAGAACCCTCTCCAGCCATCCTTCTGCCTCTCGCAGCCGATAAAACAAGCCTGGCCCGGTAATCTCGGCCACCTTCAAAGAACTCGCCCATGCGGCTATGTCCTTCAAGGAAAGATCCGATACCGCATATGCCAGCGCCATTCGGATAAGCGCTACTGCGTCGGGAACATTGCGGCATCGAACCAGCGCCTTGGTTTGCCTTGCAGAATCCTCCAGATCGTGAGGAAGAAAGGTCAACACATACGGCCATTGTCGGTCGTCGTAAACAGTTGGGGTTCTCATGATCCGAGGCTACCCCAAAGGAAATCTCAAGGCAATCCTTATTTTAACGCCTATGCCCCTGACCCCTCTCCCGCGTTGGGGCGAGGGGAGCCGAATCAGCCTGCGATCGCATCGAACATGCACAGACGGGAGTTGTCACTGTAATTCACAATGCTCTATAAACACTCTGCGCGTACAAGGCACCGTCGGCCAAAGCGCAGTTCTTACACAGCTTCAG